>NZ_JBHSQS010000009.1:0-289397 GCF_042658605.1 Micromonospora vulcania
CGTCGATCTAGGGCATATCATCGCTCTCGTAGATCAACTAGCACCGATATGCCCTAGATCGACGGGGCTGGGGGCGGGGAAGGGGGCAGGGAGGGTTGGGGTCACCGCATCCTGGAGCTTTCCGGGGGCGTTATGCGTGCTTTGCGGCCTTCTGCGTGCGGTGGCCGCCTCTGTGCGCCGGCTGCTGCCGCGTGATCGACAGGAGATCAGTGATGTCGCGGGGGTGTGCCACCGGCTCCGGATGCCGCGAGATCAGTAACCTCCTGTCGATCATGCCCCGCCGTCCGGTTGACCCGGGCTCGGTGGGCGGCCTGCTGGTCAGGTGCCCGGTATGGGGTGGTGTGTCCCGTGGTCGGGTGCACTCGTGGGCTGGAATCGGGGCCGGCCGGGCGGCGTTACATACCCTGACGATCGCAGCACCACCAGCCGCCCCCGAGCGACCCGCCCCCGGCCCCGGCCTCGGCGGACAGGCTGCTAGCGGAGCGGATGGGCCGGCCCCGGAATGATCCCCGGCCCCCGGTCGTTACACCTGGACCCGGCGCCACGAGCTCCCCCGCTCGCAGGCCGCCGACCGAACCCCGGCGGTACGAGCCCCCCGCTCGCAGGCCGCCGACCCCAAGACTTTCCCCTTCTTGATGCGCCGGACGAGGTGCACACACCCGCACGCCGATCCCCGGTGGCGGCGGGTGTCTCTACCCCCGAAGGAGCTACCCCCATGACCACGATCATTCGTAAGAGCATGCTGTCCGTTGCTGGTCTCGCGTTCGCCGGTGGCATCTCCGCCGGTCCGATCGCCGCGCACGCCGCCGCCCCGACCATCGACGCCAAGCCCGTCGCCGTCGTGCAGGCCGACAAGCCCGACATGAGCAAGCTGATCCCGCACGGCACCCAGGGTGAGCAGTCCCGCATCACCCTCAACGGTGAGCAGACCGACGACGCCAAGGCCATCATCGCGGCCACGAAGAAGGCCGGTCTGCCTGAGCGGGCCGCGGTCATCTCCATCGCCACCAGCCTGCAGGAATCCAAGCTGGAGAACCTGGGCCACCTCGGCGACGCCAACGATCACGACTCGCTGGGCCTGTTCCAGCAGCGCCCCAGCTCGGGTTGGGGTACGCCGGAGCAGATCACCGACCCCGCCTACGCCACCACCGCGTTCCTCAAGGGCCTCAAGCAGGTCGACGGCTGGCAGGACATGCCGCTGACCCAGGCCGCGCAGACCGTGCAGGTCTCGGCCTACCCCGACGCCTACGCCCAGTGGGAACAGCAGGCCGCCGACCTCGTCGCCCAGCACTGGAACAGCTGACCACAGCACTGAGAGCCACACACAAAGCTGGCCGGCACCCCCTCAGGGGTGCCGGCCAGCGGCATGTCCACACCACGACGAGACCGAAACGCGGGTCGGTCAGGTGGCGCTGATCTGGTTGGTCAACAACAGGGCCAGGACCAGGGTGCCCAGCGCGACCCGGTACAGCACGAAGACGTACAGGGTGTGGTGGGCGACGTAGCGCAGCAGCCAGGCGATGGCCGCGTACCCGATGCCGAAGGCGATCACGGTCGCCACGACCATCTGTGCCACGGACGGCGCGGACGTGCCCGGGGCGGACGGTTCGAAGACGTCGCCAAGGCTGAACACCCCGGACATCACCACCGCGGGGATGGCCAGCAGGAACGAGTACCGCGCCGCCGCCTCCCGGGTCAGGTTGAGCAGCAGCCCGGCGGTGAGCGTTCCGCCGGAGCGGGACACGCCGGGGACCAGCGCCATGGCCTGGGCGAAGCCCATCACCACGCCGTCCTTGAGCCGGAAGTTCTCCAGGGTGCGGGTCTGCCGCCCCCAGTACTCGGCGAAGGCCAGCACGAACGCGAACACGATCAGCGTGGTGGAGACCACCCACAGGTTGCGGCCGGCGGTCTTGATCTGGTCCTTGAACACGAAACCGAACAGCCCGATCGGAATCGAGCCGACGATGACGTACCAGCCCATCCGGTAGTCGAGGCTGGCGCGCACCGACTTGTCGCGCAGCCCGACCAGCCAGGTCCGGGTGATCCGCCAGATGTCCTTGGCGAAGTAGATCAGCACGGCGGCCTCGGTGCCGAGCTGGGTGACCGCGGTGAACGACGCGCCGGCGTCGCGGTCGAAGAAGATCGCCGAGGTGATCCGCAGATGCCCCGACGAGCTGACCGGAAGAAACTCGGTCAGTCCCTGGACGATGCCCAGGACGATGGCCTCGACCCAGGTCACTCGCCGACTCCCGAGAGGTCGAGCGCCTCGGCGACGGTACGCAGGGTCTGCACGCCACTGTCCCGGTCCGCCACGAACAGGGTCACCGAGAGCGTGGTGACGCCCGAGGCCGCGTACTCCCGCATCCGCTCGGCGATGCGCTCCTTCGGACCGAGCAGCGAGGTGCGGTCGATGAACTCCATCGGCACCGCCGCCGCCGCGTCGCGCTGCCGCTTGGCCAGGTACAGGTCCTGGACCTCGCGGGCGGCGTCGCCGTAACCCATCCGGGTGGCGAGCTGGTTGTAGAAGTTCTGCTGCCGACTGCCCATCCCGCCCACGTAGAGCGCGGCGTACCAGCGCACCAACTCGGCGCAGGAGGCCACGTCGTCGCCGACCACCACCGGCACCGACGGCACCACGTCGAAGCCGGCCAGGTCCTTGTCGACCTTGGCCCGCCCGGCGCTCACCGAGGCGAGGTGCTCGGCGGCGAACTCCGGGGCGTAGAACACGGCGAGCCAGCCGTCGGCGATCTCGCCGGCCAGCTCCAGGTTCTTCGGGCCGACCGCGGCCAGGTAGATCGGAATGTGCTCGCGGGGCGGGTGGAAGCCCAGCCGCAGCGCCTTGCCGGGGCCGTCCGGCAGCGGCAGCGTGTAGTGCTCACCGTCGTACGCCACCTCCTTGCGGGCGATGGCCAGCTTGACGATGTCCACGAACTCGCGGGTGCGCGCCAGGGGCTTGGCGAAGCGCACCCCGTGCCAACCCTCGGAGACCTGCGGGCCGGAGACGCCCAGGCCGAGCCGGAAGCGGCCGCCGGAGAGCGCGTCGATGGTGGCCGCGGTCATCGCGGTGGCGGCCGGCGTACGCGCGGGGATCTGCATCACCGCGGCGCCCACGTCGATCCGCTCGGTCTGACCGGCCATCCAGGCGAGCATGCTGGGCGAGTCGGAGCCGTAGGCCTCCGCGGCCCACACGACCGAGTAGCCGAGCCGGTCCGCCTCCTGGGCCAGCGCCAGGTGGTCCGCCGGCGTACTCCACGCTGTCTGATATCCGAGGCTGAGCCCGAGTCGCACTGGTCCTCCCCCATCTGTGGCACAGGTCGCATCAGGTTACGCAATGCCGATAACGGCCTCGATCACCGGCTCGCCACCTATGATGCCCTGCCGGTCACGGCACCTTCGGCGGCGGAACCGGCAGAACCGGCAGAGATGACGGGAGCGAGGATATCCGTGGCGGCAGGTTCGAAATAAGGTTCACCCATGCAACAGCGACCGCTCGGCCGAAGCGGGCTGGCGGTTTCCCGGCTCGCGCTCGGCACCATGACGTGGGGCCGGGACACCGACGCCGACGATGCGGCCGCCCAGCTGAAGAGTTACCTGGACGCGGGCGGCAACCTGATCGACACCGCCGACGTGTACGGCGACGGGGACGCCGAGTCGGTGATCGGCTCGCTGCTGGGCGCGCTCGTCCCCCGCGACGAGCTGTTGATCGCCACCAAGGCGGGGCTGCGCCCGGGCAGCGGCCGACGCCGCGACGGCTCCCGTGGGCATCTGCTGCGTACCCTGGACGCGTCGCTGCGCCGGCTCGGCACCGACCATGTCGATCTCTTCCAGGTGCACGGGTACGACCCGGACACCCCCCTGGAGGAGACCCTGGCCGCGCTGGATCACGCGGTGGCCAGCGGCCGGGTCCGGTACGTGGGTGTGTCGAACTTCTCCGGCTGGCAGACCGCGCGGGCCGCCGCCTGGCAGACCGCCTGGCCGGGCCGTGCGCCGGTGGTCGCCGCCCAGGTGGAGTACTCGCTGCTGGAGCGGGGCGTGGAGCGGGAGGTGCTGCCCGCGTGCGACGCGCTCGGCCTCGGCGTGTTGCCCTGGTCGCCGTTGGGTCGGGGGGTCCTCACCGGCAAGTACCGGCACGGCCGGCCGGCGGACTCCCGGGCCGCCTCGCCGCATTTCGAGCGGTTCGTCGCGACGTACCTGGAGCCGCGCTGTTCCAGCATCGTGGAGGCGGTGGCGACCGCGGCCGGTGGCCTGGGCGTGTCGCCGCTGGAGGTGGCGCTGGCCTGGATCCGCGACCGGCCCGGGGTGACCGCGCCGATCCTCGGTGCCCGGACGGTCGGGCAGCTGCTCGGCGCGCTCCAGGTGGAGCGGATCACGCTGCCCGAGGAGATCACCACCGCGCTGGACGACGTCTCGTCGGTGCCGGTCGGCTACCCCGAGCGCGACAGCTGACCCGCCGGCCCGGTCACGGCGTCGGACGCTGGCCGGGGATCTCGCGGATCGCCGTGAGGAACCGGGACTGGTCGTCGCGGGGTGCGGGGTTGACGATGCGGATCCAGGAGCCGTCGTCGAAGAAGATCGTGGACGGGAACTGCACCAGCCCGGCCACGCCCCGCTCGGAGTCGATCCGGGTCACCCGGCTGCGCTGCACGCTCCACAGCACCCGCGGCTGGCGTCGGTCCGGCCGGTCCGCGTCCGGGCGGAGCCCCATTCGCAGCAGGTAGAGGTGGGTGTCGGTCACCGCCACCGGCGTGCCCGTGTAGCGCTCCAGGAAGAGCAGCAGGCTGCCGGCGAGGGTCGCGAGGTCGCCGCTGAAGACGTACCGGCGCTTGTAGGCGATTTCGGCGAGCTGCTCGGCCAGCGGGCGGTAGAGGCTGAGCCGGAACAACGCCCGGAAGGCCTCCTGCTCCTCGGTGAGCGCGATCGGCTCGCGCTGCACCGGCTGGCGGGGCGCGGCCGGCTCCGGCTCGGTCGTCTGTGCCACGCCCCCGGCGACGGCGGCGGCCTTGCCGGGCAGCAGCAGCACGCCCGCGGCCAGCCGTACCGGCGTCATCACCGCGTCGACCCAGACCACCGGGTTGACGATGTTGAGCAGCCCGAACAGCACCTTGGGGTCGAGCGCGTCGGCCAACTCGTCGGCCATCCCGTCGGCGAGCTGCCGGCCGGCCTTGTGCGTCTCCGGGGTGCGGACCGGGGCGAGCCCCACATAGCGCAGCTCCTGCCCCGCCACCAGCGGCGCGACGAGGGCGCGCTCGGGTTCGTCGCTGGTACGGAACTCGTCGCGCAGCTCGCGGGCCTTGTCACGGGCGACCCGCGCGCCGCCGAGCACCGCGTCGGTGAACCGACCGAGCCGACCCCGTTCCCCTGCTGACACGCCTTACCTCCTCGACGGGGCCTACCGGCCCGCCGGCTGGTTGGCGGGCGGCTGCCCGAAGACATTCTGGTCGATCCAGTCGGCGCCGCCCTGCACCGCCTTGTCGACCTTGTCGCTGACCAGGTCGCTTCCGGGTACGGAGAGGCCGGTGGTCAGCGCGACGGTCCCCCAGGTGACGCCGTGCACGATGGTGTTGGGCACGTTCCACGGCAGGTTGGTCGCCCAGTCCCGGCCGACCACCCGGGCGCCGTCGACGAGGCCGTGCTGCCGTAGCGCGCCGAGCCGGTCCAACTGGCTCATGTCGAACGGCGAGCCGGACTTGCCCAGCTTGTAGGTGCCCTTCGCCGGGTCGGTGACCTTGTGGTACCACTTGTCGGCCTTGCCGGCGAGACGCCGCTTGTCGGCGTACTTCTGGCCCTTGCGCAGCGCCTTCTGCATGTCGACCAGCTTGTCGAGGTGGTTGCGCAGCTTGCGCAGGTACATCAGGACCCGCTGGAGCAGGCGGATGACCTTCTGCAGGTGCCCCGCCAGCGGCTTGATGACCTTCAACGCCCGGGTGACCACGATCAGGCCCCGGGTCACCGCGACCCCCATGCCCGCCGCCCAGGACGCCCCGGCGGTGAACGGCGCCATGAGCAGTGCGGTGACCAGCGTGACGATGAGCCAGTTCACGAACTCGACGCACAGGTCGACGAGCACGTCGTGCACGGTCTGCAGGGCGTCGGCGACGCCGCGCAGGTATTCCGCGGTCGCGGCGAACTGCTCGGCGACGCCGAGCAACTGCTCTTCGACCTCGGCCAGCCGCTGGCCGTACGCGTCACCGGCGGGTGAGCGCCACCCGGTCTGCGCGGATTCGCGGACGCCGCGGTGCCCCTGCGCCAGGTCGCGCACCTGCGCGGCCAGCGCGTCCCACTCGGCGGCCTTCGCGCGCAGCACGGCGGGTTCGCCGTCGACCATGTCGACGAGCTGGATGAGCGGCCAGGCCAGGGTCTTGCAGACGCTGTTGACCGCGTCCTCCACCCCGGAGAGCGCGCTGTTCAGACCGTTCCAGAGTTGGACGGCGCTGCCTGCCGGCCCGCTCATCCCGGCATCGCCGCCTGGATGCCCTTGAACCCGGCGTCGATGTCCTGCTCGTTGAGCTCGTACGTCTGGACCGTGTCGGACAGCGCCGTGGCGACCCGGTCGAACGCGCCCTGCGCCGAGGTGAACAGCTCGATGCCGCCGGTGACCTGCTCGGCGTACTTGTCGCGGAGCATGTCGCTCGCGAACGGCAGGTGGCCGAAGGCGTCCGAGGGTACGTCGCCGGCCGAGGCGATCTGGCTCTCCAGCGCGCTCAGCGAGCTGGCGACCTGCTTGGCGGCCGTCTCCAGTCGACGGACCGCCTGCACGTCGACATCGATGTCTGGCGGCATGCCGTTCCTCCCCCGTGTGTCCGGCGCACCGACGATACGATTCCCCGGCCACCGAGCACCACCCCGGGTGCACGGTCCACGGGGGAGGATTCTCATGGCTGACCCGATGTCCGCGTTCGACGCGCTCGCCGGACGGATCGCCGACATCGAACGCCGGTTCGCGGGCCTGCGCGACGACCTGGCCGAGCTGACCAGCACCGCGACCGACGAGAGCGGGCTGGTCACGGCGACCGTCGACTCGACCGGCACGCTCACCGGGATCACCTTCGCGCCCACCGCCCTGCGTGTGGGCACCGAGGGGCTGGCGGAGCTGGTGCTCGATGCCTACCGGCGGGCGAGCACCGCGGCGACCGAGCAGGTCGAGGAGCGCACCGAGGGGTTGGACGTCGAGCTCGGCGCGGGCCTGACCGACCTGTTCGGTAAGCCCGGCGACTTCTCGGCGTTGGGTCGTCTGGAGGAGACCATCGGCCGGCTCGGGCGGCTCGACGACCGTTTGCCGGGCTCGCCGGCATGACGGCACCGACCTGGCCGGAGATCATCATTCGGCTGCGGGACACGCTCGCACGCTGCGACCGGGACACCGACCTGGAGCTGTCCGCCGGTCCGCGGGCGCTCCGGCTGCTGGTGCGCCGCGAGGTCGTCCGGGTGGCCTGCCCGGCGTACGACGAGGCACGCCTGGCCGCGCTCGGCTGGCACCGCCCGGCCGGCGACGCCCCCTGGTGGTACGAGACCGCGCGCACCCCGGACGAGTTGGACCGGGTCAGCATGTTCGTGGCCCGTACCGCCGCCGAGGTACTGACCGACGACCCGGGCACGCTCTCCTGCCGGCCCGTGCCACCGGCCGCCGCGGGTCCGGCGCCGACCGGGCAGGCCGCCGGTGGGCCGGCGCCGACCGGGCAGGCCGCCGGTGGGCCGGCGCCGACCGACTCGGCCGAGCCGGCGGTGGTGGAGTTGCTCGTGGCGGCCGCCGGCCGGCGCGAGCTGCCCGGCTACCTCGGCGTGCTGGCCGGCGCCACGGTGTGCGTACCCCTCGCGGGTGAACCGACGGCGGACGACGACTTCCCCTGGACGGTGGTCGGCGATGCGACCGGCGCACCGCTGCTGCCGGTGTTCACCTCGCCTCGGGCCCTCGCCGCGTTCACCGGCGACGGCGTGCCGTTCGTGGCGCTGCCCTGCGCCGAACTGTTCGCGGACTGGCCGGACGCGTCGTGGGGGCTGGCGGTGGACCCGGGCAGCGCCCGGGCGGTCGCACTGGCCGCGCCGGCCCTGGCGGCCCTGCTCACCGCGAACGTCCCGACCGACTGACGCCCGGCGCCGGCCCGCCACGGCAGCGGGCGCACACCCGCACGGCGGTAGGCACACGCCCGCACGGCAGCAGGCGCACGCCCGCGCGGCGGCGCGGACGGCAGCGATCGGCACGCGGCACGCGGCGGCGCCCAGGGCGGTACGAATCACCCACGACAGCGGCGTCGATCACCCCGCAGGGGGTGGCGAACGGCCGCTGGGCTGGGCAGCATGGGTGGCATGGACTACGAATACGCGCCGCTACGGTTGCCGCCGAACGTTGACCGGTTGACCGCCGCGGCGCAGTTGGCGATCCAGGCGGAGTTCTCCGGGTGGGAGTTAGCCCGGGTGCGACTGTTCCGGGACGGCACCCGCCAGGTGGTGCTGCGCCGGCGACGGGTCAACCACCCGCAGCCAGGTCTGTCGTACTGAGGCCCAGCGGGTCGAGCGCATCGGCCCGGCGACACGCGCGACCGGGCCCGATCGACGCTCGATCGGGCCCGGGGCGCGTCGTGCTCAGTGCTGGTGCCCCGCGTGGTCGTGGTCGTCGTCGAGCTCCAGGAACGGGTGCTCGTCGAGTCGACCGACCAGCCGGTCGTCGGCCGCCGGCTGGAACGGGCCGACCGCGTCGTCGTCCTCGAACGACTCCAGGTCGACCGGAGTGCCCACCTCGCTGACCATCACCACCCCGTCGAGCGGCTCCAGCTCCGGGACGTCCAGCGCGCCGAGCGAGCCGTCGCCGCTCTGCAGCAGCTCCAGCACCGCCTCGCCGACCCCTTCCACCGGCGCCGGCTCGTCGTCCTCCGGGGTGCCCTCGCGACGGGCCGCCTCGGCCACCCGCAGCAGCGCGGACACGCTCGGCACGCGGTAGTCACGCCGCTGCCGTACGGAGATCACCCGGGGGTGCGGGTCGCTGGCCTCGGCCCCCTCGGCACCGCCGAAACGCTCGTCGGCCTCGTCCGGGTCGATCGAGTCGACGTCCCACGGCGTCACCTCGCCGAAGGCGTCGAGCAGTCGCTCGTCGTAGGCGTAGGACGCGTTGTTCAACGCCACGTACGCCTGCCAGACGTCGTCGTCGTCGACGCGGCCCTCGGCGGCACGTACGGCGGCCAGGTGGTGGCGGGCCGCTTCGATCACGCGCTCGAGAGCGGCGTCCAGCTCACCGTGCTGGTCGGTCATGTGGGGCAGTCCCTTCACGATGGGGAGGTTGCGCGCCGGATGCAGCTACCGGACACGGCTAGCAGGTGCGGAGGAACCGGTCGAGAACCCGCACGCCGAACTGTAGTCCGTCGACCGGAACCCGCTCGTCGATGCCGTGGAACAACGCGGAGAAGTTCAGATCGGCGGGCAGTTGCAGCGGCGCGAACCCGAAGCAGCGGATGCCGAGCTTCGAGAACGCCTTGGCGTCGGTGCCGCCGGAGAGCATGTACGGCACGGCACGCGCGCCCGGGTCCTCGGCCCGCAGGGCGGCCGACATGGCCTCGACCAGGTCGCCGTCGAAGGTGGTCTCCAGTGCCGGCTGCCGGTGGATGTACTCGATCTCGATGTCCGGGCCGATCAGCTCGCGCAGCTGCCGCTCCAGCAGCTCGGACTGCCCCGGCAGGCTGCGGCAGTCGATGGTGGCGGTGGCCCGGCCGGGGATGACGTTGTCCTTGTAGCCGGCGCTCAACCGGGTCGGGTTGGCCGTGTTGCGGATGGTCGCGCCGATCAGGTTGGCGATCGGGCCGAGCTTGGCGATGGCCGTCTCCGGGTCCTCCGGGTCCAGCTCGATGCCGAGCAGGTCGGAGACCTCCTCCAGGAAGGCGCGCACGGTGTCGGTGACCACCACCGGGAAGCGGTGCCGGCCGATCCGGGCGACCGCCTCGGCGAGCGCGGTGACCGCGTTGTCGTCGTGCACCATCGAGCCGTGCCCGGGGCGACCCTTGGCGTGCAGGCGCAGCCAGTCGATGCCCTTCTCGGCGGTCTCGATCAGATAGAGCCGCTGGTCGTCGTTGACCGAGTAGGAGAAGCCGCCGACCTCGCCGATCGCCTCGGTGCAGCCGTCGAAGAGCCCTCGGTGCTGCTGCGCCAGGAAGTGCGCGCCGTAGTCGCTGCCGGCCTCCTCGTCGGCGGTGTACGCCAGCACGATGTCCCGCGGCGGGCGCACGCCGGTGCGCTGCCAGTGCCGCACCACGGCGAGCACCATCGCGTCGAAGTCCTTCATGTCGATCGCGCCCCGACCCCACAGGTAGCCGTCGCGCAGCTCGCCGGAGAACGGGTGCACCGACCACTCGTCGGCGTCGGCGGGCACCACGTCCAGGTGGCCGTGCACCAGCAGCGCGCCCCGGCTCGGGTCGGTGCCCGGGATGCGGGCCACCACGTTGGCCCGGCCCGGCGCGGACTCGAGCAGCGTGGACTCCACGCCCACCTCGGCGAGCTTCTCGGCCACGTACTCGGCGGCGCGGCGCTCACCGACGCTGGTGTCGTTGTCCCCGGTGTTGGTGGTGTCGATCCGCAGCAGGTCGCGGCAGAGGTCCACGACCTCTGCGGTGGGGTCCGGTCGGGCGGAGGCGGCGTCGCTCGTCATCGCCCTTTCATACCAGCCCGAGCTTGCCGCCGGGCCGGCGCACCGGCACGGCGCTCCGGCGCACCCAGGCCGTTGAATCCGGGTGCGGTTTCGGCGTACGGGGGTTCGGGTATCGCGCCGACGACCGCACATCCGCCTGCCGGCGTTATCGCCCGCCAGTCGAGGAGGGCACCATGACCGTCAACCTGCCACCGCTGCCGCCCGCGCCCGAGGCGGCCTACCGGCCCGGTGGACGCAGCATCGCCGACACCGTGGACAAGGAGCACCAGCAGCTGCTGGCGCTGCTGGACCAGCTGACCGGCCCGGACACCACTCCGCAGGAGGGGCTGCCGGTGCTCACCGCCGCGTTGTCTCGACACCTCTCGGCCGAGGAGCAGTACCTGTTGCCGGCGGTACGGGCCGCGCTGCCGGACGCCGTCGAGCGGGTGGACGCCGAACTCGACGCCGACGCCGCGCTGCTGGCCACCCTCAAGGGGCTGACCGAGGAGACGCTGACCGAGGTCGCCGAGCTGGTCCGCCGGCACGTCGAGGGGGTCGGGACGCTGGTCACCGAGCTGCGCGGGGCGGCCACCGAGGAGGAGCTGATCCGGCTGGGCAACCGGTTGGAGATCGCCGAGGAGGCGGCGCCGACCCGGCCGCACCCGGGCACCCCGGCCACCCCTCCGTGGAACCGGATCGTGGAGCCGGCGGTCGGGGTGGTGGACAAGGTCCTCGACGCGGTGACCCGGCGCCCGACGTACCTGGCGGACCTGCCGGAGCAACCGCGCGACTGAGGCGACGGCGGCATGGGCCTGGACATTCAAAATCACCGATCCGCTCAGGCCCTTCCGCCGACTGCGGCGTAGTCCTACCGTCACCGTATGAACCTGGAGCTGCGTCACCTACGGGTGGTCTGCGCGATCGCGGAGACGGGGAGCGTGACGAAGGCGGCGTCGGCGCTCGGCCTGGCCCAGCCGGCGCTGACCGCCCAGCTCCAGCGCATCGAGCGGACGCTGGGCGGGCCGCTGTTCGACCGGGACCGGCGTGGGGCCCGGCCCACCGCGCTCGGCGAGCTGGTGCTGGCCCGGGCGCGGGTGCTGCTGCCGGCGATGAAGGGGTTGCAGGACGAGGCGGCCCGGCTGGCCGGTGCCGGCGACGCGCCGCCGTGCTACCGGTTCGGCGGGGTGAACAGCCCGATCCTGGGCCGGATGGTGCACCGGCTGGCCGCCGAGCATCCGCCCGCACAGATCACCACGTACGCCTCCTGGTCGGTGGACGAGTTGTCGCAGCTGGTGGCCGGTGGCCGGCTGGACTTCGCGCTCACCGGCGTGTGCGGCGACGCCATCCCGTCGGCCGAGTTCGGGCTGAGTTGGCGGGAGGTGGCCGTCGACCCGGTGCTGGTGCTGCTGCCGGAGACCCATCCGCTCGCGGAGCGCGACGAGGTGCACCTGGTGGACCTGCGCCACGAGCAGTGGGTTGCCGCGCCGGGCGACGGCTGCTTCGGTGACTGCTTCGCCGCCGCCTGCGCCCGCGCCGGCTTCACACCCCGCAAGCTGTACGAGACCGACGTGCGCGGCTGCGTCGACCTGGTGGACGCGGGCGTGGCGGTGGCACTGTGCCAGGCGACGTTCCGCCCGGTCACCGGGCTGGTCACCCGGCGGCTGGCCGGGGTACCGCTGCGCTGGCGGCTGCTGTTGGGCTGGCACCCGGACTCCCCCGCCGCGCAGGGAGCCGAGTTGGTGCTGGAGACGGCGAAGTCGGCGTACACCGACTCGTTGGCCCCGCATCCCGGCTACCTGGACTGGCTGCTGCGCAACCCCGCCTTCGGCGTGCGGCAGCCCAGCGGGGTCTGACCGCGACCCCGGCGGCCGAGGTCGGAGCGGCGTCGCACCGCCGACCGTCCACCTTCTGCCGGACGGTCCGCGACTTTCAGTCGGAGCTGCAAAAGTTCCGTGGGAGCGAGCTTAACTTCTGCTTTACACGTTCGTCATCCCATGCCTAGGGTTCGATGTCACAGTCGTCGATCCGTTGAGGTGACCGGATGACCGCTGACCCTCGCCCGACCGACCGGATCGCGCTCGGCATGTACGGCATCAGCAAGCGGTTCTTCGGCGTGACGGTCCTCGACGACGTCGACCTGGAGTGCCGGCCCGGCGAGATCCACGCGGTGCTGGGCGAGAACGGCGCCGGCAAGTCCACGCTGATGAAGGTCCTGGTCGGGGTGCACCAGCCCGACGCCGGCCGGATCGAGCTGGACGGCGAGCCGGTGCACTTTCACCACCCACGGCAGGCGCTGGCCGCCGGGGTGAGCATCGTGCACCAGGAACTCAACCTGCTCCCCGAGCGCACGGTCGCGGAGAACATCTTCCTCGGCCGGGAACCCCGACGCCGGTTCGGCGTGGACCGCGCCGCCATGGACCGGGAGGCCACCCGGTTGCTGGCCACCCTGGGCGCCGAGGACGTGATCTCCCCGCGCAGCCTGGTCGGTCGGTTGCCGGTGGCCCGGCAACAACTCGTGGAGATCGCCAAGGCGCTCTCCTTCGAGCCCCGGGTGCTGGTGCTCGACGAACCGACCGCCGCGCTCAGCCCACACGAGGTGGACGCGCTGTTCGGCCGAATCCGCCGGCTGCGCGCCGACGGGCTGACCGTGCTCTACATCTCGCACCGGCTGCGGGAGGTCTTCGATCTCACCGACCGGATCACCGTGCTGAAGGACGGCCGCCGGGTGGACACGGTGGACACCGCCGAGGTGGACACCCGACGACTGGTGCACCTGATGGTCGGCCGGGAGCTGGACCACTACTACCCGCCCCGGGCCGCGCCGGAGCGGATCGGCCCGGTCCGGGTCGCCGTGCACGGGGCGGGCGCCGGCCCGCTGCACGACATCGACCTGGAGCTGCGCGCCGGCGAGGTGGTCGGATTGGCCGGGCTGGCCGGTTCGGGGCGTACCGAGCTGGCTCGGCTGCTCTTCGGCGCGACCCGGATGACCACCGGAAGCCTCACCCTGGATGGGCAGGCCCGACGTCTGCGCTCACCTCGGCAGGCCATCCGCCGCGGCATCGGCCTGCTCACCGAGGACCGCAAGAGCGAGGGGCTGGTGCTGCAACGCTCGGTGCGCGACAACACCCTGTTGGCGGCCCGGTCGCTGGACCGCGGCACGGCCCGTCGGGTCGCCCTGGCCGATCTGCTGGACCGCGTCCGGCTGCGCGGCGGCACCGACCGGGAGGTGCGCTACCTCTCCGGCGGCAACCAGCAGAAGGTGGTGCTGGCCCGGTGGCTGGCGACCGGGGCACGGGTGCTGATCTTCGACGAGCCGACCCGGGGCATCGACGTCGGTGCCAAGGCGAGCATCCACGAGCTGATGCGCGAGCTGGCCGACGCGGGAGCGGCGATCCTGATGATCTCGTCCGAGCTGCCCGAGGTGATCGGGATGGCCGACCGGATCGTGGTGCTGCGTCAGGGCACGGTCGCCGGAGAACTGCCGGCCGGCGCGAGCGAGGCCGAGATCATGCTGCTGGCCACCGGGGAGCCCGACCGGGCCGGGGCCGCGGCCGGGGCGAGTGGAGAGGGCGGTACCGCATGATCGCCGACACGATGCCCGGACGGCTGCGCCCACTCGGGCTGACCCGGGACACCGGCAGCGGCTCCAGCGCGCCGGTGTGGCTGGTCTTCGGCGGGGTGTTCGCGGTCGCCTGGCTGCTGGTCGAGCTGAACGGCGGCCAGTTCATGACGGTGGACAACCTGCAGAACATGGCCGTCCGCTCGGTGGCGCTGGGGCTGGTGGCGGTCGGACAGACCATCGTGCTGATCGGCGGATCACTGGACCTCTCGGTCGCGTACCTGGTCAGCGTGACCGCCGTCGGCGCCTCGTTCGTGATGCAGGGCGACCCGGACCGGATGGTCCTCGGCGTCCTCGTCACGCTGGTCATCGGCGCGCTGATCGGCCTGGTCAACGGGCTGATCATCACCGGACTGCGGGTGAACGCGTTCATCGCCACGCTGGGCACCTCGCTGGTGATGAGCGGGGTGCTCAACGCGCTGTTCACCAACTTCACCGGCTCGGTGCCCCGGCAGTTCCAGGCGTTGGGTTACAACGCGCTCGGGCCGGTCCCGGTCGCGGTGATCCTGCTGCTCGCGGTCGTCGCCGTGGCGTGGTACGTGCTGCGCCGCACCCGGTTCGGCTATCACCTGTACGCCGTCGGCGGCAACGCCGAGGTGGCCCGGCTCTCCGGCGTACGCACCGACCGGACCGTGGTGCTCGCGCACGTGCTGTGCAGCCTGACCGCCGTGCTGACCGGGCTGTTCCTGGTCAGCCGACTGCGCTCGGGCGCACCGTGGGTCGGCCCGGACGGCGGCTACGACCTGGAGTCGATCGCCGCGGCGGTGGTCGGCGGCACCGCGCTGGCCGGCGGCCGGGGCGCGGTAGCCGGCACCCTGGCCGGCGTGCTGATCCTCGCCGTGATCGACCAGGTGTTCAACGAGTTCGAGGTGAACGCCTTCCTCAAGACGCTGATCCGCGGCGTGATCATCGTCGGCGCGGTGGCGCTCTACGCCCTGCGCCGACGCGACGAAGGGAGCTTCTGAGATGACCACGACCGCCGGGCCGCCGGCCGTGCCCGGGGCGCAGTCGTCGTCCGTACCCCTGCGGGAGCCGGCGGGCGGGCGGGCCCGGCGGCTGCTGCGCGCGGTGCCGCCGATCTGGCTGGTGCTGGCCGCGGTGATCCTGCTGATCGCCTGGCGCAACCCCACCTTCGTCGAGCCGGCGCCGTTCCTGGCCTTCCTGCGCCGCTGCGCGCCGCTCGCGGTGCTCGCCGCCGGCCAGGTCTTCGTGATCATCGCGGGTGAGTTCGACCTGTCGGTCGGCGCGCTGGTCACCGCCGTGGTGGTGGTGGCCGCCCGGCTGTCCGACGGCGAGGCGGCCCACACCTGGTGGCTGATCCCGCTGCTGCTCGCGGCGGGCGCGCTGGTCGGGCTGGTCAACGGGCTGGTCACCACGCGGCTGCGGGTGCCGTCGTTCATCGCCACGCTGGGCATGCTGCTGGTGCTCAGCGGGGCGGTCTTCCTCTGGTCCGGCGGCGCGCCCCGGGGCTCGCTGGCCGACAACTTCCGCCAGTTCGGTCGCTTCGGCGTCGACCTGCCCGGGCTCGGCCAACTGCCGTACGCGGTGCTCACCCTGGCCGCCGTCGGGGTCGGGCTGTGGCTGCTGCTGTCGCACAGCCGCTTCGGTCACCAGGTGTACGCGGCCGGCGGCAACCCGCGGGCCGCCGCGCTGTCCGGGGTCGACGTCCGCCGGGTACGGACCACGGCCTTCGTTCTCTCCGGCCTCTCGGCGGTGGTCGCCGGGATCCTGCTCGGCGGCTTCACCGGCGTCACCGCCGAGGCGGGCGCGGGCTACGAGTTCCAGGCGATCGCCGCCGTCGTGCTCGGCGGCGCGGTCCTCGGCGGGGGGCGCGGCAGCGTCGGTGCGTCCGTCGCCGGCGCGCTCACCCTGCAAGCGGTGTTCACCCTGCTCAACCTGCTCGGCCTGGCCAAGTCGCTGCGTGACGCGGTGCAGGGCCTGATCATCATCGGCGCGGCCGCGTACGCCGCACACCGGCTCCGCCGATCCGGCTGACGCCCGCGCCTCGACCCGTCGCGAGGAGAAGCCCCATGAGACGTCCCATGCGATACCGACTCGCCGTGCTCGGCGCCGCCGTCCTGGTCGCCGCCGGCTGCACCTCCACCGCGCCGGACGACCAGGACGACGGGCCGGCGGGCAGCGGCACCGGGCAGCAGTCGTCCTTCTTCGTGCAGGCCGACTACGACCGACAGATCGCCCAACGCGACACCACGCCCACCGGACCAACCGACCAGCCGTGGATGCAGGCGCTCAACCCGCAGCTCGTCGACACCACGAAGTACAAGAAGGCGGGCAAGCACACCATCTGCTTCTCGAACGCGGCGGTGAACAACCCGTGGCGGGTGGTCGGCTGGACCACCATGCAGGCCGAGGCGAAGCTGCACCCGGAGATCGCGACGCTGACCGCGGTGGACGCCGAGGGCAAGGACGACAAGCAGATCAGCGACATCGACGGCCTGCTGGCCAGCAAGAAGTGCAGCGCGCTGATCGTCTCGCCGAACACCACGGCCGCGCTCACCCCGGCCGTGGAGAAGGCCTGCCAGACCGGCCTGCCGGTGATCGTCTTCGACCGTGGCGTGAACACCGACTGCCCGGTGACCTTCATCCACCCGATCGGCGGGTACGCCTTCGGCGCCACCGCGGCCGAGTTCCTCACCGGGAAGGTCAAGAAGGACGGCAAGATCCTCGCGCTGCGGATCCTGCCCGGCGTGGACGTGCTGGAGACCCGCTGGTCGGCCGCCAAGGTCATCTTCGACAAGGCGGACGTGGACGTGGTCGGGGTGGAGTTCACCGACGGCGACGCGGCCAAGGTCAAGACCATCGTCAACGACTACCTGGAACGTTACGGCAGCATCGACGGGGTCTGGATGGACGCCGGTGCCACCTCGGTCGCGGCGGCCGAGGCCTTCGAGGACGCCGGTCAGCCGGTGCCGGCGATCAACGGTGAGGACCAGCAGGACTTCCTGCGGCTCTGGCAGGACAAGAAGCTGACCGCCATCGCGCCGACCTACCCCACCTACCAGTGGCGTACGCCGATCATCGCGGCGCTGGACGTGCTGGCCGGCAAGCAGGTCCCCAAGGAGTGGGTGCTGCCGCAGCCGACGATCACCCAGGACAACCTGTCCCGGTACCTGCTGCCGCAGCTGCCGCCGCTGCACTACGCGCTGTGCGGCTGCGAGCAGATGCCCGGCTTCCCGCAGAACTGGGGCGGCAACAACTAGAGCCACCGCCGGCGTGGGCCGCACCCGGGGCCCACGCCGGCGCCGACGACAAGGAGCGCAGCGTGCACGCCATCGGCGCGAACACCTGGATCTGGGTTTCGCCCCTGACCGACGCGCGGCTGGCCGAGTTGGCCCCGCGGATCCGCGACTGGGGCTTCGACACCATCGAGCTGCCGATCGAGTCGCCGGGCGACTGGGACCCGGACCGCACCGCCGACCTGCTGGCCGGGCTCGGCCTGAGCGTGACCGTCTGCGCGGTGATGCCGCCCGGGCGCGACCTGGTCACCGACGATCCTGCGGTGGTCGAGCGCACCGGGGACTACCTGCGGCACTGCGTCCGGGCGGCGGCCCGGGTCGGTGCCGCCGTGGTGGCCGGGCCGATCTACGCGCCGGTCGGTCGGACGTGGCTGCTGGACCACGACGCCCGGGCGGCGACCGTACGCCTTCTGCGTGAGCGATTGACGCCGCTGGGCGAGCACGCGGCCGAACACGGGATCACACTCGCCCTGGAGCCGCTGAACCGGTTCGAGACCAGCCTGCTGAACACCGCCGAGCAGACCCGGGAGGTCGTCGACGGCATCGCGGGGCTGGGCATCGCCCTGGACACGTTCCACATGAACATCGAGGAGCGGGACATCCCGGCCGCGATCCGCAGCGCCGGGGACCGGCTGGCGCACGTGCAGGTCTGCGCCAACGACCGGGGCGCGCCGGGCGAGGACCACCTGGACTGGCCCGGCATCGTCGAGGCGCTGCGCGACGTCGGCTACGCCGGGCCGCTGTGCATCGAGTCGTTCACGGCCCAGAACCGCACCATCGCGACCGCGGCGGCGATCTGGCGACCGCTGGCCCCGAGCCAGGACCAGCTCGCCACCGCCGGGCTGGCGTTCCTGCGGGGCCTGCTCGACCGGGCGGCGGCGAACGCCCGATAGGCACCCCGGACAAGTCCACAGCACCGCTCCCCCCGCGCCGCCGGATCACCATTGGTCGACGGTCCACCGGCCCCTGTCCTGATATCTCACGACACCTGCGGTGATTTCGCATTCTCTGCACTAGACGTTGACACGTATCAATTCCAAGCGGAGGGTGACGGCAGCACCATCGGCGAGCGCGGGGCAACCCATTCGGCGGCGCGTCGCGACCCCTCCGCCCGGTCCCACGGGCGGCCATCTCCGCGTTTCGAGGAAGGGAGCCGGCATGCGCCGCCGACACCTCGTACTGGGTTCCCTGTGCACCCTGCTGTTGTCCCTCCTGGTCGGGCCGGGCACACCGGCCACGGCCGCGGCCCCGTTCCGCGCCCTGCTGTTCTCCGAGACGGCCGGCTACCGGCACGACTCCATTCCCGACGGCGTCGCGATGTTCAACGAACTCGCCGCGCAGAACGGCTTCACGGTGGTGCACTCGGAGGACTCCGCCGTCTTCACCCCGGCCAACCTGGCCACCTTCGACGTGGTGGTGATGTTCCAGACCTCCGGCCTGGTGTGGGACACCGACGCCCAGCGCCAGGCGTTGCAGAGCTACGTCGCGGGCGGCGGCGGGATCGTGGCCATCCACAACGCCACCGACATGGGCGTCGAGGGTTCGTACCCCTGGTGGGACGACCTGGTCAACGCGGGCGCGCACATGCCCGAGCACTCCCCCGGGGTGCTGGCCGGCACCGCGCACGTCGCCGACAAGGTGCACCCCTCGACCGTCGCGCTGCCGGACCGGTGGCAGCGCAGCGAGGAGTGGTACAACTTCGACCGGAACCCCCGTGGCGACGTGCACGTGCTGGTCACCGCCGACGAGCGCACCTACAACCCGGGCGGCAGCGCGATGGGCGCCGACCACCCGATCTCGTGGTGCCGCAACGTGGGCAGCTCCCGGGTGTGGACCACCGCGATGGGGCACGCCAAGGCGTCCTACACCGAGTCGTTCTTCCGCCAGCACGTGCTCGGTGGCGTGCAGTGGGCCGCCGGGGTGGCCGCCGGCGACTGCGGCGGCACGGTCTGGGGCAACTTCGAGAAGGTGTCGCTGGACCAGAACACCGTCGACCCGATGGCCGTCGACGTGGCGGCCGACGGACGGGTCTTCTACGTCCAGCGCGGCGGCCAGGTGAAGATCTTCAAGCCGTCCACCAGCAACACGGTCACCGCCGGCACGCTGCCGGTCTACACCGGTGGTGAGGACGGTCTGGTCGGCATGGCGCTGGACCCGAACTTCGCCAGCAACGGCTGGATCTACCTGTATCACTCACCGCAGGCCAGCTCCACCGACGTCAACCGGCTGTCCCGGTTCACCGTCACCGGCGACACCCTCGACACCGGCAGCGAGAAGGTGCTGCTGGACGTGCCGGCGTACCGGGACCGCAGCTTCCCCGAGCCCGGGCACACCGGCGGCTACCTGGCCTTCGGCCCGGGCGGCAACCTCTACCTGTCCACCGGCGACGACAGCCCGCCGAACTACGACCCGGCCTGGCAGGGCTACGCGCCGCTGGACTGGCGGCCCGGCAAGAGCTTCCTGGATGCCGCCCGCTCCGCCGGCAACACCAACGATCTGCGCGGCAAGCTGCTGCGCATCCACCCCGAGCCGGGTGGGACGTACACCGTGCCCAGCGGGAACCTGTTCGCGCCGGGCACCGCGAAGACCCGGGCGGAGATCTATGCGATGGGCTTCCGCAACCCGTTCCGGTTCTCCGTCGACCCGCTGCGGGGCTGGGTCAACCTGGCCGACTACGGACCGGACCGGGGCGGCCCGACCACCGAGCGCGGCCCGGAGGGGCTGGTCGAGCTCAACGTGATCAAGCAGGCCGGCAACTTCGGCTGGCCGTTCTGCCACGGCGACAACCAGCCGTACGCGCCGTACAACCCGGACACCGGGGTCGTGGGGGCGAAGTTCAACTGCGCCAACCCGGTCAACAACTCCCCCAACAACACCGGCCTGACCACCCTGCCGCCGCTGGTGCAACCGCAGATCTGGTACGGCTACGGCGCGTCGCCGCAGTTCCCGGAGATGGGCTCCGGCGGGGCGGCCCCGATGGGCGGGCCGGTCTACCGGTACAACGCGGCCAACCCGTCGCCGACGAAGTTCCCCGCGTACTACGACGGGGTGCACTTCTTCTACGAGTGGTCCCGCAACTACCTCAAGGAGATCCACTTCGACGCCAACGGGTCGCTCGTGAAGATCAACCCGTTCCTGCCCGCCGGGAACTTCGTCAAGCCGATGGACCTGCGCTTCGGCCCCGACGGCGCCCTGTACCTGCTGGAGTGGGGCTCCAACTTCGGCGGCGGCAACAACGACTCCGGGCTCTACCGGATCGACTACGTCAGCGGCGGCCGGGCCCCGCTGGCGCGAGCCACCGGCACCCCGACCAACGGGCGGGCGCCGCTGGCCGTGCAGTTCTCCAGCGCCGGCTCCGCCGACCCGGACCCGGGCAACACCATCACGTACGCCTGGGACTTCGACGGCAACGGCAGCACCGACTCCACCGCGGCCAACCCGACGTACACCTACACCGCCAACGGCGTCTTCACCGCGCGGCTGACCGTGCGGGACAACACCGGGCGCAGCGCCTTCGCCAACGTGCCGATCACCGTGGGCAACACCGCGCCGACGGTACGGATCACCGGGCCGCCCAGCGGCGGAATGCTCGACTTCGGTCAGCAGGTGGCGTACACGGTCACCGTCACCGACCCGGAGGACGGCACCATCGACTGCCCACGGGTGCTGGTCAACCCGGCGCTCGGGCATGACGACCACGAGCACGGCACCACCGACTACCCGGGCTGCTCGGGCACCATCTCCACCGACCTGCTCGGCGGGCACCCGGACGGCGCGAACCTGTACTACGTGCTCAACGCCCGCTATCAGGACCGGGGCGCCAACGGCGTGCCGGCGCTCACCGGGTACGGCCGGGCACTGCTGCAACCCAAGCACAAGCAGGCCGAGTTCTTCACCAGCCAGTCCGGAGTACGGGTGATCGACCAGGCCGGCGCGGAGAGCGGCAAGCGGATCGGCGACATCAGCAACGGCGACTGGATCATGTTCGACCCGATGAGCGTGCAGGGGATCAACACGCTCAGCCTGCGGGTCTCCTCGCCGTCCGGGGGCGGCACGGTCGAGCTACGCGCCGACTCGCCGACCGGGCAGCTGCTGGCCACCCAGGCGGTGCCGAACACCGGAGGCTGGGACGTCTACCAGCAGCAACCCCCGGTGAACGTGGCCGCGCTCGGTGGCACCCACCGGCTCTACCTGGTCTTCCGATCCAGCCAGGACAACTCCTTCGACCTGGACTCGATGACCTTCGGTGGGGCCGGCGTGGGCACCGCGCCCGGCGGGGTCGCCGGCAAGACGTACACCCTCACCGCCCAGCACAGCGGCAAGCTCGCCGACGTCAACGGGGTGTCCACCGCCGACGGGGCCGTCGTACACCAGTGGGCGGCCACCGGCGGCGCCAACCAGAAGTGGCAGGCGGTCGACGCCGGCGGCGGTTTCGTCACGCTGCGGGCCGTGCACAGCGGCAAGTGCATGGCCGTGACCGGCGGTGCCACCACCACCGGGGCCGCGGTCACGCAACAGACCTGCGGCACGGCCACCAGCCAGCAGTGGCAGGCGGTGCCCACCGCCACCACCGGGGTGTACGACCTCAAGGCCCGGCACAGCGGGCTCTGCCTGGACGTGAACGGCAACTCCACGGCCGACGGGGCTCCGTTGATCCAGTGGACCTGCACCGGCACGACCAACCAGCGGTGGCGGCTGACCGTGACCAGCTGAGCGGGTTCCGCCGGTAATGCCCGGCCGGTGGCGGTGCGAACCGCCTCCGGCCGGGTATCTGGCGGACATGACCGATCTCTACCCGCCCGCCGACGACCGCGAGCTGCTTCGTGAGGCGGCTGCCGCGCACACCGCCGCCACCCGCCAGGTGGAGGCGTTCCTGCGTCGGCTGCCCGAGGTGCCCGACCCGGCCGACGTCACCGAGTACGCCAACCTGCTCAGCCGCGAGGACCGGGCCCGCAGTGAGCGGGACGCCGCCGCCGACGCGGCCGGGCTGATGATCGGCAGTATGGAGCCCGACCAGGGCTGACCCGGCGACGCGACCGTGCCGCCCCCGGGTGGGGACGGCACGGTCGACGTGGCGGCTCAGCGTTCGATGAGGACGTCGTGGCCCAGGTCGAGCAGGGAGTGCCGCCACTGGTCGTCGGCGTTGCCGCGGGGTGGCTTCGCGTCGGTCAGGTCGCGGATCCGGTCGATCGCCTCCCGCATCACCTCGATGTCCTCGCGGGTCAGGTCGACCTTGCGTTTGTTGAGCACGGCGAGGATCTGTCGGCCCGGTTCGGGCAGGTTGAGATCCGGGTTCGAGGTGAACGACTCCTCGCCGGAGCCCCGGGTCAGCAGCCAGGTCCGCAGCTGCTCGGACGGGACGTTGACCTCGGCGTGGAAGTCCTCCCAGAGCACCTCCACCTCGGGGTCGAGCCGAGTCTCTCGTACCATCAGGTCTCCTTTCGCAGGCGGCGGCCCGGATGCCTCCGGGTCGTCCTGGTCGGTCTTCGGGTGCAGGCCCTCCGGCGGCACCCGCGTCCTCCTGGGGTTCGCGGTGGGCGGCGCCGGGATCGGGTCGGGATGGTCGTCCGAGTCCTGGGATTCGCCGGACTCCTCGGGCTCGTGCGGTTGCTCGGCCGGTCGTCGCGCCGGCCCGCTCATCGCGGGTGCGACGTCGTGGCGGCGGTGTACCCCCGCTCGCCCGCGGTCACGTCGAAGGTGAGCGACCCGTCGCGGGCGTCCACGGTCACCTTCTGCCCCGGCGAGATGGCCGACTCCAGCAGCATCCGGGACAGGTGGTTGTCGACCTCCCGCTGGATCACGCGGCGCAGCGGGCGGGCACCGAACTCCGGCTGGTAGCCGTGCTCGGCGAGCCAGTCGACGCCGGCCGTGGTGAAGTCCACCTGGATGTCCTGGGCGTGCAGCCGGCGGCGGGTCTCCTCCAGCAGCAGCTCGGTGATCTGGCGCAGCTGCTCGGCCTCCAGGCGGCGGAAGATGATGACCTCGTCGATCCGGTTGAGGAACTCGGGGCGGAAGTTCTCCTGGAGGCGGCGCATCAGCCGCTCCCGGAGCTCGTCGTTCTCCTGCTCGCTGCCGGGCGCGCCGGTGCCGAACCCGACGGCACGCTGAGCGCCGGTGATCAACTCGGAGCCGAGGTTGCTCGTCATGATCAGGACGGTGTTCTTGAAGTTCACCGTCCGGCCCTGACTGTCGGTGAGCCGGCCGTCGTCGAGCACCTGGAGCAGGATGTTGAACACGTCCGGGTGGGCCTTCTCGATCTCGTCGAGCAGCACCACCGCGTACGGCCTGCGGCGGACCGCCTCGGTGAGTTGGCCGGCCTCCTCGTAGCCGACGTACCCGGGCGGAGCACCGACCAGCCGGCTGACCGTGTGTCGCTCCTGGAACTCGCTCATGTCCACCCGGACCATCCGGTCCGCCTCGCCGAACAGCGCCTCGGCCAGGGCGCGGGCCAGCTCGGTCTTGCCCACGCCGGTCGGCCCGAGGAACAGGAAGCTGCCCATCGGCCGCTCCGGATCGGCCAACCCGGCCCGGGACCGGCGGACCGCCTCGGCGACCGCGCTGACCGCGTCGTCCTGGCCGACCACCTTCTGGTGCAGGTGCCCCTCCAGGCGCAGCAGCCGGTCCCGTTCCTCCTCGGTGAGCTGGCTGACCGGGATGCCGGTGGCCCGCGAGACCACTTCCGCGATCTCCTGCGGACCCACCTCGGGCACCTGCGAGGACGACGACGAGCCGTCGTCCCCGTTCGCCCGGCGCATCTCCTCCTCCAGCTCGGAGATCCGGTCCCGCAGCGCCGAGGCCCGCTCGTACTGCTCGTCGGCGACGGCCTGCTCCTTGTCCCGGCGTACCGAGTCGAGCTCCTGCTCCAACTCCCGCACGTCCGAGGCCGGCGTACGGGTACGCAGCCGGACCCGGGCGCCGGCCTGGTCGATCAGGTCGATGGCCTTGTCCGGTAGGAACCGGTCGGTGACGTACCGGTCGGACAGCTCGGCGGCGGCGACCAACGCCTCGTCGGTGAAGCGCACCTGGTGGTGCGCCTCGTACCGGTCCCGCAGACCGCGCAGGATGGCGATCGTGTCGTCGACGCTCGGCTCGGGCACCAGCACCGGCTGGAAGCGCCGGGCCAGCGCGGCGTCCTTCTCGATGCTCTTGCGGTACTCGTCCAGCGTGGTCGCGCCGATCACCCGCAGCTCGCCGCGGGCCAGCGCGGGCTTGAGCATGTTGGACGCGTCCATCCCACCCTCGCTGCCGGCCCCACCGGCCCCGACCAGGGTGTGGATCTCGTCCATGAAGATGATCAGCTCGTCCCGGTGCGCCCGGATCTCGTCGATCACCTTCTTCAGCCGTTCCTCGAAGTCACCCCGGTAGCGGGTACCGGCGACCAGGCCGGCCAGGTCGAGCTGGACGACCCGCTTGCCGAGCAGGGTCTGCGGCACGTCCCCGTCGCAGATCCGCTCGGCCAGACCCTCGACGATGGCGGTCTTGCCCACGCCCGCCTCGCCGATCAGCACCGGGTTGTTCTTGGTCCGCCGGGACAGGATCTCCACGGCCTGCTCGATCTCGTCGGCCCGACCGATCACCGGGTCGATCTGGTCGTTGCGGGCCAGATCGGTGAGGTCCTGCCCGTACTGGTCCAGGGTGGGCGTGCCGCGGTCCGGCTTCGGCCCGGTCATCGGCCCCCGCTCGGCGTTGGCGGCCTGTAGCGACTCGGGTTGGATCCGGCCGGCGGCCAGCATCCGTCCGGCCGGCGACTCCGGGTTGAGCGGCAGCGCCATCAGGATGTGTTCGGGGCCGATGTAGTTGGCGCCCATCGCCCGGGACAACTGGTGCGCGTCGAGCAGCGCCCGCTTCGCCGCCGGCGTCAGCGACAGGTTGGGCGGCACCTCGCCGCGGGGTGCGCCGTCACCGCGCCCACCCAGCGCGTTGAGCAGGGTGTCCGGATCCGCGCCGGCCCGGCGTACCAGGTCGCGCAGGGGTTCGCGCTGCAGCGCCGCCCAGAGCAGATGGTCGGTGTCCAGGTCGCTGCTGTGCCGCTGCGCCGCCCGTCGGGCCGCGTCGGCGAGCATCTCCCGGGCGTCGGCTGTCATCAGCCGGGTGATGTCGACCCGGTGCGCGGGTCGGCGTCCTCCCTCACCCCGGCCGAAGTACCGGGCCAGGAATTCATCCCACGGGTCGGAGCCGATGTCACCGGGTCCCATCATGTCTGTCCTCCGCAGTTGGGCGCGGCACGGTCGCCAGGGGCTACCCGGCGCCCGGCCCGACAAACGCCGCACGGGGCCCGGCGGCCCTGGGAGTGGCGTACGGCCGGCACCGGCGAACGGTGGCAGGCTGACCGCATGGATGAGACCCCGTTACTGATCGTGGACGGCGCGAACGTCGTGGGCTCCCGCCCCGACGGGTGGTGGCGGGACCGGGCCGGGGCCGCCGCCCGGCTGCGTGACTCGCTGGCGCCGGTGGGCGCCGCCGGGCTGCCGGCCAGGCTGACCGCCCCGGTCGAGGTCGTACTGGTGCTGGAGGGAGCCGCACGGGACGTGCCGGGCACTCCCGGGGTCCGGGTGGTCTCCGCCGCCGGCTCCGGGGACGACTCCATCGTCGAGTTGGTGGCCGCCGCCCCCGAGCGCCGCCGGCTCGTGGTCACCGCCGACCGGGAGCTGCGCGAGCGGGTCACCGCCCTGGGCGCCGAGGTGTACGGGCCGCGCTGGCTGCGCGAGGCACCCGCCAACAATTGAGAAGTCTTCGCGTCGGGACTCCCACAGAACGGACTCCCGGCACTTCGGGGAGGCTTCCGGACACCCGGGCAGGAACACCGACAGGGCGGATGTTCTCCGACGGACGCCGATAGGCTCTAATTAAGACCTCCCCGCCCCCAGGAGGTTCCGCCGTGGCGAGCGTCGCCGAGCTGAAGGCTGCCATCGATGTCGCCCTCCAACAGATCGGGGACGGGCAGACAGCCGTGCAGGCGGCCGGTGAGAAGCTGTCCGAGGCGCAGCAGACCCTGGCCGGCGCGTTGGAGGGCAGCGGGCACGAGACGGTCGAGGCGGCCCAGGCGTCACTGACCCAGGCCAGCCAGGAGCTGGAGGAATGTCTCGCCGCGACACTTGTCGCGGTGGAGCAGGCGCAGCTCTACGTCGCCACCCTGTAGGCCGGCATGTCCATCATCGAGGACGTCGGTGGGCAGATCCGTGCCGCCAGCGAGGAGTTCCCGGTGGGCCTGCTCGGGCAGGCGCTGGAGAAGTTCGGCCTGGCCGCGGAGCGGCTGCGGTGGGTACGCCAGGAGTCGGCCAACCCGATGGGGGTGCCCGAGCTGTCCGCCGCCACCGAGCACGCCGAAACCGCCGGCTATGCGCTACGGGTGGCGCAGGAGCAGCTGTCGGCGTACCTGGTCGCGATCGGTCTGGCCGCGGACGGCGCAGCACCGCCCCGCCCGCAGCAACGCGAACCGCGGCACGACGCGCCACCGACGGCCGGCCCGACCGCCCTGGCGCCGGAGCCGGCCGAGCAGGTCCGGCTGCGCCGCTGGTGGTCGGTACGGGTAACGGAGTTGACCGGCGGGCGGGACGGCGGCGCCGACGAGCCCGACGAGCGGGTGGACGACTCCCAGGAGCTGCTGCGCCGGGTGGTACGCGGCGTACGCGCCGGCGATCGGGACCGGCTGCGTACCGAGCTGCGCCGGGCACCGGCCGACGTGGGGTTGGGCATGGCGGCGCTGGCACCGCCGCTGCTGCGCGAGCTGGCCGGTGAGCTGCTGGGGCATCCACCACGCGCCACCGACCTCGGACGGCTGCGCGGGGAGCTGGACGGGCGGGTCCGGGACCTGCTGCCCGGGCTGCCGCCGCCGGTGCTGGAGACGCTGCTGACCCGGGTGTGCCGGATGCCCCCGCCGCGCGGCTCCGGCGAGCCACCGCACGCCGCGGACTCCGCGGTGACGGCCGGCGTGGCGACCGGGCTGCTGCTCGCCCGGCTCGGCCGGGACCTGCCCGCGAGCACCGGCCCGCAGCCCGTCGGCAGCGCCGAGCCGAGCGCCACGACCCAGCGGCGCGACACGACCCCGCAGCGCCCGCCGCAGCGGCCCGGCCCACCCCAGCGGCCGGGCTCGGCGGCCCAACCGTCCGCCGGCACGACGCAACAGCGCGCCGGCGCGCTGCCGCCGCGAACGGGCAGCCCGTGGCGCGACGCCCCAGCACCGCCACGACGCCGGGGCTCCGATGGCTGACCGGCGCGGCCAACTGGCCACCCGGGTCCGGGACACCCTCGCCGAGGCGCTGGGCGCCACCCGTACCCGGCTCTCCGCCGCACAGGCCGAGCTGACCGCCGGTCGGGAGCGGCTGGCCCGGGTACGGCGGGCGGCCTCCGCCGTACCGGAGCGGGTGGGCGCCCAGCGGGACCGTCGGCTGGCCGAGATCGACGGCCGGCACGCCACCCGGATCACCGAGCTGGCCCGGCACGCGGCGGACGCCGCCCGCCGGGAGGCACCCGGCTGCGCGGGCGCCGACTGGCCGGGGTGGACGCCCACGCCCACCCGCCGGGCCGAGCCGCCCGGGTCACTGCGCGTCGGCACGGTCCGGATCGACGGCGTCGAACCGGTGCCCGCACTCGTGCCGCTACTCGACGCCGGGCACGTCCACCTGGCCGGCGCCGACCGCGGCGGCAGCGACGCGGTGGTGTCCGCACTGCTGCTGCGGGCCGTCGGCCGCGCCGACCCAGGGGCGGTACGACTGATCGGGTACGACCCGGAGCACCTCGGCGGCGGCCTCGCCGGGTTCGCCCCGCTGGGCACGGCCGGGCTGCTCACCTTCGTCGGCCCGGGCGGGCTGGGCCCGCTGCTCGACGACCTGGTCGAGCAGATCCGCCGGATCAACGAGACCGTGCTGGCCGGCGAGTACGGGTCGCTGCGGGAGCTGGCCGCGGCGACCGGCCGCCGCCCCGAGCCGTGGCGGGTGGCGGTGCTGCTCGGCGGCGACGAGCTGAACCGGCACGAGCGCGGGCAGTTGGACCGGGTGGTGCGGGCCGGCGCCGCCTGCGGGGTGCACCTGGTGGTCCGCGGCGTACCGCTGCCGGAGGACCCGACGGTGACCCGGGTGGTGGCCGAGGCGTCGAGTGCCCTCATCGGTGGCCCGTCCGGCCTGCCGGTCCGGCTGGACCCACCGCCACCGGCGGCGCTGGTCACCGAGACCTGCCGGGAGATTGCGGCCCAGGTGAACGCCGGCCCACCGCCGACCCCGTTCGAGGATCTGCTGCCGCCGCCGGAGCTGATGTGGCGCGAGGATTCCAGCGGCGGGCTGACCGCCCCGATCGGCGAAGGGCCGCACGGCCGGCCGGTACGGCTGACGCTCGGCGACTATCCGCCGCACGCGTTGATCGGTGGGCCGTCCGGCACCGGCAAGACCAACCTGATCTTCGCCTGGATCGGCGCGCTGGCATCCCGCTACTCCCCCGCCGAGCTGGAGTTCTACCTGCTGGACTTCAAGGAGGGGGTGTCCTTCGCCCGGTTCGCGCAGGGCCGGCGCGACCCGAGTTGGCTGCCGCACATGCGCCTGGTCGGCATCAACGTCAACACCGACCGGGAGTTCGGGCTGGCGCTGCTGCGCTTCCTCACCGAGGAGCTGCGCCGACGGGCCGACGCGGCCAAGAAGCACGAGGTGACCAAGCTGGCCGAGCTGCGCGCGGTCGACCCGACCGGGCACTGGCCCCGCATCGTCGCGGTGGTCGACGAGTTCCAGATGCTGCTGGCCGGGCGGGACGTGGTCGCCCGGGAGGCGGCCGACCTGCTGGAGGACCTGGCCCGGCGGGGCCGGTCGCAGGGCATCCACCTCGTGCTCGCCTCCCAGGACGTACGGGGCATCGAGGCGCTGTGGGGCCGCCCGGCGCTGGTCGCCCAGTTCACCCTGCGCATCGCGCTGCCCAAGGCGTTGCGGATCCTCGCCGAGCGCAACGACGCGGCGCAGTCGCTGCCCCGCTGGCACGCGGTGGTCAACGCCGAGTCGGGCATGGCGGAGGGCAACGAGGTCGCCCGGATCCCGTCGGCCAGCGACTGGGAGACCTGGAGCGGGCTGCAGAACCGGTTGTGGCGGATGCGCCCGGCCGACGCCGCGCCGGCCCGACTCTTCGACGGCGACGCGATCCCCCGGCTGACCGAGGCCCCGGACTTCCGGGCGCTCGCCGCGCCGCCGGACGGGAACGCGCCGCGCGGCCCGGTGGCGCTGCTCGGCGAGATCATCGACGTACAGTCCCGCTCGGCCGCGCTACGGCTGCCGCGCGCCCCCGGCCGCAACCTCGCGGTGCTGGGCACCCGGGTGGACGAGGCGTGCGCGGTACTGGACGCGGCGGCCCGGTCGCTGGCCCGCCAACACCCGCCGGGCACGGCCCGCTACTCCATCGCCTGCCTCGACCCGGACGCCGACCCGATCGCCCGCACCCTCTACGACGACCTGGCCGACGACGCCGCCTGGTACGACGACGAGACGGTCGGCGAGTTGATGGCCGAGACGGCCGACGGGCTCAGCGGCCCGGGCAGCCCGCACTACCTGCTGCTGTTCGCGGTGGACGCGGCGGCCGGCACGCTCGCCGCGCGGGCGGGCCGGCGGACCGGCCTGGAGCAGCTGCGCCGGATCCTGCACGACGGGCCGGAACGGCGTACCCACGTGCTGGCCTGGTGGCGGGGGGTGGCCCGGATGCGCGCGGATCTGGGCGGGCCGGCCGCGCGTACCGACCAGATCGGGGCCTGGGTGGCGTTGGACGCGCACGGCGGTGAACTGGGCGCCTCGCTCTACCCGGGCACCGGCGGCCCGGACTGGTATCCCCGACCGTGGCGGGGACTCTTCTTCGACCGGGCGGTGCACCGCACCGGTCAGGTGATCATCCCCTATGGACCGTCCCGATGAACGAACCCGTGGCCAGTGACACGTACGCGGCGCACCTGCGGCGGTTGGCCGAGGTGACTGCCCGGGTCCGCGAGCAGCGCGCCGAGGCGCACACCTGGTACGACCGGCAGTGTGCCGCCGCCGACCGGGCCGTCGCGGACGCCACCGATCAGGTCCAGCGGGCCGAGGAGGAGCTGGTCGCCGCCCGCGAGCAGCAGGAACTGGTGGACGCCGAAGTGGCGCACCTGTGGCAGCAGCTACGGCTGCGCCTCGGTTCCGGTGCGCGCCGCCTCGGTGGCCCGCCCGCACCGGCGAACGGCAACGGGGCCACCGATCCGGTCCTGCTGCTCGGGCGGGCCCGGGACCTGCTGGAGCGTGCCGGGCAGCCGGGCGAGCTGCCGGGCTCGGTGAATCCGCTGTTGGCGCTCTGCGGGGTGGGCGGGGCCGTGCTGGCGTACGCGCTGGGAGCCGGCGCCCGGGCACTCGGCGTCGGGTACGGCGGCGACCTGGCGGTCGGGATGCCGGTGCTGGCCCTGGTGGTGACCCTGCTCGGGCCGTTGATCGGCCTGGTGCCGGCGCGGGTTCTGGCCGACCGCCGGCACGCGATGCTCGGCCCCCGGCCGATCACCGTGGTGCTCGGCGCCGGCCTGCTCGCCACCGCGCTGCTGCTGGTGCTCACCCGCTGACCGTCGTTGGTCCGGTGATCAAGAGGTTTGCGGCACCGGCGGGGCGCTTTCTGACGCAAACCTCTTGATCACCGCCGCTAGGCCGGGACCAGGACGGCCTCGCGCAGCAGCCGGCGGGCCAGGGTGACCCGGTCGGCGTCGTCCGGCAGGCCGGGCAGGTCACCGACCCGGGTTTCGGTGCCGCTGAGCAGGGCACGGACCGCCGGCTCGCAGTCGGCCGGCAGCGTGATGGTCCGATCGAACAGCCGCAGCGCCACCTTGTCCCCGTCGTGCGGTACGAGCTGCCAGCGCAGCCCGGGGCGCAGGGTGAGCCGGGAGTCGGCGTCCAGTGCGGCCAACGCGCCGGCCTGGGCGAGCGGCCGGATCGGCGCCGGCCGGGCCGCCGGCCACGCGCGCTGCCGCAGCCGCGCCGCCACGGCGCTCGGGTCGGCGCGCAGCAGCCAGTCCCGCAGCGCCTCCACCGTCTCGGTCAGCTCCGGCTCGATGGCGTCCGGGTCGGCCACGTCGGTGCCGAACGGCAGGCCGGCGCGCAGCCGCTGGTCCTCGGCGGCAAGCGCGAGCAGCTCCTCGACCAGGGCGTACCGGGTCAGCGCGCGGATGCCCACGGTCAGGTGCAGCGAACTGGCGTCCTGCGCCTGCGCGCTGTGCAGCCAGCCGCGCGGCAGGTAGAGAGCGTCACCGGGGGCGAGCACCACGTCCAGCGCGGCCGGGCCCTGCGCGGTGGCGGTGACCTCGTCGGCGCGACCACCCCAGGTCTGCTTCTCCAGCGGGTCGGGCAGCACCGGCGGGTGGATCCGCCAGTGCTTGCGACCGTCGACCTGGAGCACGAACACGTCGTGGGTGTCGTAGTGGGTGGCGAAGCCCTGACTGCCCGCCGGGGTGAGGTAGGCGTTGATCTGCAGCGGTTGGCTCAGCGCGAGACCCAGGTCGCGGGCGAAGTCGACCAGCGGCGGCCAGATCCGGTGCAGGCCCTGGAGCACCAGGGTGGCCCCGTCGGCGTACTGCTCCAGGATCCGCTCGTCGAGCACCTGGTCGCCGATCTCGGCACCGGCGCCGCCACCGCCGGTCCAGCGCGCCGCCGGCACCAACTGGCCGTCCTTGGCGACCCGCAGGAATGGGGTACGCAGACCGCGCCGGCTGAGCAGTTCGTCGGCGTCGGTGGGGCTGAACAGGTCGGTGAAGCCGGCCGGGTCGGGCAGTTCGGCGGCACGGGACAGCAGCGGGGTGTGGCCCCAGTGCGCGGCGGCGAACTTGGCCGGTTCGACGCAGACGCAGCGGGCCAGCGCCGCGGCGGCGCTCGGGGACGGAACCGCCGGGCGGCCGTGGCCGCCCGGCGGGTCGAATTGCGTCACGAGGGCACCGCTACCGGGCGCTGCCGTCGGCGCCACCGTCCTGGTGACCCGGGGTCGCACCGCCGTCGGCCGGACCCTCCGCGCCACCGTCGGCGCCACCATCCTGGTGACCCGGGGTCGCACCGCCGTCGGCCGGACCCTCCGCGCCACCGTCGGCGCCACCATCCTGGTGACCCGGGGTCGCACCGCCGTCAGCGGGACCCTCCGCGCCACCGTCGGCGCCACCATCCTGGTGACCCGGGGTCGCACCGCCGTCAGCCGGGCCCTCGAGGCCGCCGCCGCCCGTGGTCTGCATGTCGTCATCGTTGAGTGCCATCGGTACTCCCTCGGATGTGCCGCCCCGCCGTACGCCGGGGTCCGTCGTGCAGCGGGTGGTACCCCACGCGCGATCTTCTCTAACCCACACCGTAGACGCCGGATCGGGACGACACCGGCACTTCACTCGCGGCGACCTGACGTGAGGAAATCTTGGACAGTTACCGTCAGCCGACGACGGTAACTGTCCAAGATCTCTGGCGTTCCCGCCCGCCCGGCGGCGACCGGGCGGGCGCGCGGGTCAGGGCAGCATCTGGGCCAGGTCCTTGGGCATGGTGGCCTTCACGTCCTGCCACTCGCCCTGGGTCACGTGCCGGCGCAGGGTGTCCAGCACCACCTGGGCCACCCGCTCCGGCCCGCCCTGGACGTCGTACGGGAAACCCTGGCGGACCTCGTAGAGGAAGTCGTCCCGGTTCAGCTTGATCGGGACGTCCGACGGGTTCCAGCCGTCGAAGTAGATCCCCCGGACCAGCACCGGCAACTGCTGGGCGAACTCCACGCTCTCGTTCACCGCCAGCCGGTCACGCAGCAGGTGCAGGACCGTGCGCAGCGCCGCGTACGACTGGTTGCGCCGTTCCTTCGGCCAGCCGTACGCGGCCTCGATGTCCTTGAGGATCACGTTGGTCTTGTCCAGCGAGGAGTCGAACACCGAGATCAGCTGGTCAGCCATCGGTCGACCCCCGCTCCGGGGTTTCCCATCGTCGCTCGTCGTCGCGGCGCGGCGGGCCCACCGGACCTCGTCGGGCCCGCACCGGGCTCGGACCACCCTGCGCCGCGCGGCGGGCGTCGTCGGCCGTGCCGACCACGTGCAGGACGGCGCCACGCCGTCGATCAGCCACCAGTCGAACCGTCATCCCCGTCACCTCCGTGTCGGTCGGGCGCGCGGGCCGTGTCCGGAGCCGCGCGCACCCGTCCACCCTGCCGCTCGGCCGGGTGAGGCGACCTCACCCCGATCGGGTGAGCTAGGGGATCCGCCGGTTCCGCTGAGCGCCGACTTCGTCCGCCTTCCTGGCGCGCCGCTTCCGGAGCAGCGGCAGGCCGATCTTCAGCACGATGACCGGCAGGATCACGAGCAGTACGAGATGGAAGGTGGACGCCCTCTGCGCGTATCCGAAGGCGATCACCGTCAGCATCGCCATCCACTGCGCCAGGCCGCCGACGAGGCCCCGCGAGGGACGCCGGACGACGACCGACCGGCGGGCCATCCTGTTCGCGGACCGTGCGACGGCCCGCAGGACAGCCCCGACGGCGAACCGACCGGCGGTGCCGAGCTGCAGGATCTTGCCCGGCCGCTCCTGCACGATCGCGGCCCACTCCTCGGCGTACCCCGCAGCGATGTCTGGGTCCGCGGTCCAGCGGTACGCGGCCCAGCGAACCATCCGCCGGGCGGCCCACCGCTGGACCGCGGCGAAGCTCGCGGCGACATCCCACCCGGTCATGTCGCCCACCGGCCGTAGGTCTGGGCGAGCCGCCCCGGCGGTGCGGCCGCCGGCTGCCGCGCGGCGATCAGCGTGCGGGCACTCTGCACCCCGTGCGGGGTGAGGCGGTAGTAGCGACGGCGTGGCTTGCCCGGCTCGGTGCTCTCCCCCCAGCGGGAGGTCACCCACCGCGACTCGGCGAGCCGTTCCAGCATCTTGTAGATCGTCGGGCCCGACCGCTTGGTCGTCTTCATGATCGCCCAGCCGTGCAGCTCGTGGTCCGGTGCGGCGAGGAAGGCGTCGAGGACGGCAAGGAGTGGGCCGGTGATGCGCACGGGTCCATCCGACATGGACCGATACTACCTAGGTGAAACAAGGCTGTCCGCCCCTACGCGTCCTTAGCAAGAAGTGCCGCCAACTGTTGTCCGTTGGTCTGCGCGTAATCGCGATAGCAGTTGTTCATCAGGACGTGGGTCCGCTCGGCGTCGCCGGCCAGCTCGCGCAGCTTCGGCGCCCAGTCGGCCAGCTCCCGCTTGGAGTAGTGGTAGCCGAACTTCTCGTGGATGTCCTTGCTGGTCCACTTGTCGCTGTGGCCGTGAAAGCGCATCACCGCGAGGTCCGCGGTGGCGGCCAGCACCGGGGGCAGCGACGAGCGGTGCCCCTGCGGCATGTCCACGCAGACGTACGCCAGTCTGTGCTCCCGCAGGAAGCTCAGCGTCTCGTCGGCGTTGTCGCCGTCGAACCAGGAGGCGTGCCGGAACTCGTAGACCGGCCGCAGCGGCGCGCAGCGCTTCGCCACCTCCAGCAGGTACTGCTTGTTGTCCCGCTTGATGGTGAACCACGGCGGGAACTGGAACAGCAACGCGCCCAGCTTGCCCGCCTCGACCAGCGGGTCCAACGCGGACAAGAAGCGCGTCCACACCTCCTCGTACGCCTGCGCGGGCAGGTCGTCGGGGTAGACGTTCTTCTTGTCGGTCTCCGGCCGCAGGTCCTTGTAGAGCGCGCCGACCCGGGTGGGATGCCCGGTGAGTAGGCTGAACGCCTTGATGTTGAAGGTGAAGCCGGCCGGAGTGCGCTCGGCCCACAGCCGGGCGGTCGCCTCGGCGGGCGGCGAATAGTAGGTGGCGTCCACCTCGACCAGCGGAAACTGCCGGGCGTAGTACGCGAGCCGCTTCTCCGGCGTGTCCGCGGTCTGCGGGTACCAACCCGAGTCCAGCAGCGTGCGGTCGGTCCAGGACGCGGTGCCCACGAGGATGTCACCCATGGCGCAAGTCCATCGCGTCCCGGACCGACCGGCAACCGCTGACGTCGCTCAGGCCGCCCGCCGCTCGCGAGTCTGCTTGCAGGTCACACAGGTGGTCGCGGACGGGAAGATCTCCAGCCGCTCCACCGGGATGGCTGCCGAGCAGCCCTCGCACCAGCCGTAGGTGCCCTCCGCGAGCCGGCCCAGCGCGTGCTCGTACTGGGTACGGCGGTCGAGGATGGTCCGCAGCAGGGACTGCGCGGTGTCCCGCTCGGCCGTCTTGGTGCCGCTGTCGGCCTGGTCGTCGCCGGCGGTGTCGCCGACCTCCACCAGCCGCAACACCTGGCTCTGCAGCACGGCCTGCTCGTACTCCGCGGACAGTTCGTCGTAGCGCGCCTGGAGGGAGAGCCGAATCTGGTCGATCTCCGTCTGGGTACGACCCGTACCGACCTTGTCGTGGACGAGCATCGCTGCCTGCCTTCCTGGGCCTCAAGGTAGACCGGGACGCCGTCGGCGGCTGACCCGGTCGCGGTGACATCCGGTACACGGGCGTTCACCCGCGCTCTGTGAGCCGGGCGAGTACCCGTCCGGGGAGTCCACCAAACCGGCCATTTTCAGCCCTCGGCACCGAGCTCCACGAGCGCGGGGCGGCGGGGGTCGTCGGCGCGTACCACCACGTCGGCGAAGCTGGCCGGGACGACCTCCTCGGCGTACCGGTCGAAGGCCGGCAAGGTCCACTCCAGCGGCGGCCCGGTACGCCGGCGCAGCGCCGCCGGGGACAGCTCCAGGTGGACGGTCACGTCGAAGGGCAGCCCGCCGCCGAGCAGCAGCGCGCCGCTGACCAGGACAACGCCACCCGGTGGCAGGTCGACGTAGTGGGCGCGGCTGGCCCGGTCGGCGGCGGCGTCCCAGAGCGACGGGAGCAACCGCCCGCTTCCACCGGGACCGGCCGGGTCGAGCACCTCCCGGCGTAGCCCGGCCTCGTCGACCCAGCTCTCGTAGTAGGAGTCGGGATTGGTCCGGCCGAGTTCGAAACGCAGCGACGCGGACCGCAGGAAGTCGGTGGCGCGTACGTGCAGCACCGGGCGGCCCCGGGCGCGCAGCGGGTCGACCAGCGCGGCGGCCAGCGCGTCCGGGTCGGCGGCGGCGGCGCCGTCCACCGCCACCCGCAGCCGCGCCGGCCCGGCGGCGGTCGCGGCCTGCGCCGCGGCGTCGGCCAGCCGGCCGGTCAGCTCGGTGACGAGGAGATCGGGCGAGATGGGACGGATGCGCACCGCACCATCCTGCCCCCACCGCGCGCCGTCCCCGCACGACGGGCGGTCACGCGCAAGATCGTGCTACTTCCTGGTTGCAGTGGTCTTCCTCGCGCTGATGCCCACTAGATCCAGGATCGAGCGCGATCCCGCCGGCGGATCCTCGCGCCGGTGGCGTCGGTCAGCCGGTGCGGTCGACGGTCACCTGGGCGTCGTCGGCGAGCCGGTAGCCGACGCCGTAGACGGTGGTGACCAACGGGACGTCCACCCCGACCTTGCCGCGCAGCCGGCGGACGTGCACGTCGACGGTACGCACGCCGGCATGCTCGTAGCCCCACACGGCGTTGAGCAGTTGCAGCCGGGTGAACACCCGACGCGGGTGCGCGACCAGGTGCAGCAGCAGGTCGAATTCCAGCCGGGTCAGCGGCAGCGGATCGTCGTCGCGCAGCACCGAGCGGGACGAGGCGAGGATGTGCAGGGCCGGGATGGTCGGGCTGAGCGCTCGGCTCGCCGCCCGGTTGGCCGGCACCGGGTCGGGCCGGCGTTCGGTCGGTACGACGCTGGTGATCATGCCTTCGCCCCGCTCCAGCAGCTCACGGGCCGCATCGAGCAGCCGGCGAGCCGCCGGGGTCAGCGACTCCTCGCAGGCGAGCGGGATGGACAGCGTCACGGTGAGCACGGGTGCGGCAGTGTTGGCCGGGCGACGCTGGCCGCCCGGGGGTCGACCCGGGACCGGGGGTTGGGACGTATGCCATCCGGCGCGCGACGAGGCGGGGCTGACCGACATGGTCCTCCTTGGCTGGTCCGGGTATATATCCCCACGGCCCGGGACGCCGCTTCATCGATGTTTCCCGGCGCCCGCGCGAGGGTCAAGAGGCGGCTGCGTTGCATGAATGTGACAATTGACGAACACATCGGAGCCGAGTGCTCGCTCTGCGTGCGAAGCCAGATGATTACAGCAGAGTCGCCCAGATGACCCGATACGGGGGTCCCCGCCCGGTTCAGTTGCCGCGGTCCACGCTGATCCGCGCCTCGTCGCCCAGCCGGTATCCCACCCCGTAGACGGTGGTGATCACCTCTGCGCCGGGCAGCTTGGCGCGCAGCCGGCGTACGTGCACGTCCACCGTCCGGGCCACCGCGTGCTCGTAACCCCAGACGTTGGACAGCAGCTGCAGGCGGGTGAAGACCCGCCGGGGCCGCTCGGCCAGGAACAGCAGCAGCTCGTACTCGATGCGGGTCAGCGCGACCACCTCGTCGCCCCGGCGGACCACCCGCGAGCCGGCCAGGATGCGTACCTCGTCGGCCTCCCCCTCCTCGGCGGACGGCTCGCCGATGGTGGGGCGCGGGACCCGACGCGGCCCCGGCGGGACGTCGTCGACGGTGCGCAGCCGCCCCTCCCCCGACTCGGCCAGCTCACCGAGCAGTTGCACCAACCGGGCCAGCCGGGGGCTCATCGGCCCCGGCGCGAGGTCGAGGGTGATGGTCAGGGTCGGGCCGGTGCGCGGACGGACGGCGGCGGCCCGGCCCGGGTGACCCGTCGGGTAGGTGCGCGTGGGGATGGCGACGACGGACATGGTGCCTCCTGAGATGGCGGTACACCGCCACGCCCGGTGCGGCGTGGGGGTCAGCGGCGCGCCTGGCCGGCGGTGACCGGAGACGCGAGAGGGGTCGCGCGGTGCATCGGGGTCGGGCCGAGGGCCGGCAGGCCGGCGATCCGCCAGGCGGCGAAGCCACCCGCCACGTCGGTCGCCCGGTGCAGGCCGATGTCCTGCAGTGCGGCGGCGGCCAACGACGAGGTGTAGCCCTCCTGGCAGAGGATCACCACCGGCACGTCGTAGTCGACCGCCTGCGGGAGCCGGGCCGGACAGCGCGGGTCGAAGCGCCACTCCAGCACGTTGCGCTCGACCGCGAGCGAGCCCGGCACGATGCCGTGCGCGGCCCGCTGGGCGGCCGGTCGGATGTCGACCAGCAACGCGCCGGCCCGGTACGCAAGGTGCGCCCGTTCCGGGTCGAGCCGGTCCAGCCGTGCGCGCGCGGCGGCGAGGATCTCGTCGATGCCACGGGAGCCCGGCGGCGGCACGGGGGCCGGACAGTGCTCGGCGGTTACCTGCATTATCGGATCCTTCCGGTGACAGAGAATTGATCGTGCCGGTCGGCGCTCACCAGGACCGGCCGGCCTCGGCGACCTCGGCAATCCGCAGTTGCCCGTCGACGAGGTGGTAGCGGGTCATCCGGAGCAGCGCCGGCCGGTAGACGTGCACGCTGACCGCCGGCTCCGCACCCCGGTTGGTCACCACGTGCACGTGCTGACGGCCGAACCGGCGGCCGGCGCCAGCGGACAGCAGGCGGGGACGCAACGCGCCTCCGACGACCGTCTCCTCGGTGAGCGCGCCGGCGACCACCCGGAACGCCCCGGCGGAGCCGCCGTGATCGTGCAGGTCGGTGCCCTGTCCGGGCAGCCAGCTCAGCGCCCACACCTCGTGGTCGGCGTCCGCGGCGAGCCGGGCGTACCAGCGCTCGGCAGGGTCGAAGCGCAGTGCCACGGGCCAGTCGGCCGGGTCGGCCCACCGGGCGGCGATGGCGAGCAGATCCGGCTCCGGGCGGCGGTGGTTCATGGCTGGTCCTCGCGGGTCGTTCGGTGGGGTGCCCCCGTACTCTAGCCGGTAAAGCCTATAGGTTTAGTAGGTAATTCCACCTGTCGGGACACGGCCGCTCAGCGCAGGATCGGCGGGTCCACCCGCGCGCCGGCCGAGCAACCGACCAGGGCCGCGGCGACTAGCCTGGAGCGGTGACCGAGGAACTCGACGCCGAGACGCTGGCATTCGCGCACCGGATGTTCGACCTCGCCCGTGCGGGCTCCACCCAGGAGCTCGCCGCGTACGTCGACGACGGCCTGCCGGTCAACCTCACCAACGACAAGGGCGACACGCTGCTGATCCTGGCCGCGTACCACGCCCGGCCGGACACCGTGGCCGCCCTGCTGGCCCGCGGCGCGGACCATTCGCGGACCAACGACCGGGGTCAGGACGCGCTGGCCGCCGCGGTCTTTCGCAGCAGCGCCGAGGCCGTCCGCGCGCTGCTCGCCGCCGGCGCGGACCCGGCGCACGGCGACCCGTCGGCGGCGCAGACCGCACAGTTCTTCGACCTGCCGGAGATGGCGGAGCTGCTGCGCGCCGGCTGACGGCGACCCCGGCGGGCCGGTATACAGGGGCGGTGGAAGATCCCCTGCCCGAGCAGATGCGCGCCGCCGGCACCGCGCTGCTGGCCGCGCTCGATCCGGCCGCCCACGACCGTGCCGTCCACCCGTTCGACGACGAGCCCGCGCGCCGCTGGCTGGAGTACCGGCCCCGGCCACGGCCCGGCGCCTGCCTCGCCGATCTGGACATTGCCGGGCGCAAGGCCGCGCACCGGCTGCTGGCCACCGCGCTGAGCCCCTCGGCGTACGCGCAGGCGATGGCGATCGTCGCGCTGGAGGAGGTGCTGGACCGGGCCGAGGGCTGGCGGCGGGGCCGGCACAGCGGTGACTACTGGGTGGCCGTGTTCGGCGACCCGGCGCGCGACGACCGTTGGGCGTGGCGGGTGGAGGGGCACCACCTGTCGGTCACCATGACCGTGGTGGACGACCAGGTCTCCCCCGCGCCGATCTTCTTCGGCGCCAACCCGGCGACGGTCCGGTACGCCGGCCGCCCCGTCTCGCGGCCACTGGGCATCGAGGAGGACCTGGCCCACGCCCTGCTCGACGCGCTGGGCCCGGCCGGACGGGCCGCCGCGATCATCGCCGACGAGGCGCCCGCGGACATCATCAGCGCCACCCGCGCGCGGGTCGACGGCCCGCTGGAGCCGCTCGGCGTACCGGCGGACCGGCTGGGTCCCACCGGCCGCGCGCTGCTCGACCAGATCGTCGCCCTCTACCTGGACCGGCTGCCGCCGGAGCTGGCCGTACGCGAGGCGGGCCGGCTCGACGGCGGTCACCTGCACTTCGCCTGGGCCGGCCCGACCCGCCCCGGCCAACGGCACTACTACCGGGTGCAGGGCGACGACCTGCTGATCGAGTACGACAACACCACCGAGGACGGCAACCACGCGCACACCGTGCTGCGCCGCCCCGCCAGCGACTTCGGCGCCGACGTCCTGGCCGCCCACCACCACGCCCACCCCCACTGACCCCCGTCGAACACTGAGGTCAGGGGTGGGTGGCTTCGATGAGGAAGCGTTGGGCGTGGGCCACGAAGGGGCCTTCGGTGGTGATGCGGCGGTGCAGGGCGTGCAACTGCGGGCGGTAGCGGTCCACGGTGAAGCCGGGCACGGTCCAGATCACCTTGCGCAGGAACCACACCACCGCGCCGACGTCGGTGAAGACGGCCCGCAGCGTGGCCCTGCGTAGGTCGATCACGTTCAGCCCGACGGCCCGCGCGGCGGCGACGGCCCGCTCCGGGTGCCGCTGGGCCGGCGGCGGCAACGGCCCGAGGATCGCCTCGCTCAGCTCGCGCATGGTGCCCGGCCCGATCTGCTGGGACAGGAACGTCCCACCCGGGCGCAGCACCCGCGCGGTCTCCGCCCAGTCGGTACGCACCGGGTGCCGGCTGACCACCAGGTCGAACGAGGCGTCCCGGAACGGCAGCGGCGCGTCCGGGGCGACCGCCACCACCGTCGCGCCGACCCGACGCAGGGTGCGGCGGGCGACCTCGACGTTCGGCGGCCAGCCCTCGGTCGCCGTCAGCAGCCGGGGCGGCCGGGGCACCTCGGCGAGCACCTCGCCGCCGCCGGTGTCCACGTCCAGCGCCGTGTCGGCGCGCGTCATCCGATCGGCGACCAGCCGGGCGTATCCCCAGGGTGGTCGTTCCTCGGTGGCCCGGCCGGCCAGCCAGCCGAAACCCCAGCCGTCCACCGGCGCGGCAGAACCTTCCGCGATCAGATCGGCCACGTTCCGCTCGGCGCTCATGGCGGCCAGCCTCGCCGTCCGGCGCAGCGGCCGGCAACCGAATTGTGTCGGGGGCGGCCGTGGCCCGGGGCGTGCTCAGGGACGGGGGCGGACGATGTCGACCGGGGACGCGGCGAACGCGTCCAGGCTGCCGGCGTCGGCCCGGCCGGAGTCGAACTGGCGCATCAGCCGGGCGCCCAGGCGTACGCCGACTCCGCCCACGGCCAGCGCGACGAGCTCGGTGACCAGGATCGCGGCCGTCGCGCCGCGCTCCGGGGAGTGCGCCCGGACCAGGCAGGCCACCAGGAACATGCCGGCCATCGCCGCGTTCACCAGGTTGAAGGCGATCGCGGTCCGGCGGGTCCGGTCACCGGGTACGTCCCACAGGTCGACCATGCCGGCCACCACGGTCAGCGCGGCGGCGAACAGCGCCGCGACACCGGTCCAGTAGCCGACCTCGCCCAGGAAGACCGGCCCGCCGGCGACGTCGGTGAGGTCGAAGACGGTCGCGCTGACGAAGAGCCCGAAGGGGAACGTCACCAGCATCGGTTGGATCGGGTGCCCCTGCACCCGCAGCCGGCTCTGCATCGGTCCTCCCCCAGGTCGGCACACGTCGCAAGACCAGAGTGCTACCCGAGCCCGGTCGCGGCGAAACGACACCGCCCGACTCGCCACCCACCGACAGAAACGGCGGCCACGGCGTGATCGACTCGGCGAATCGAGTCGATCACCCCGAGCCAGGTCAGTTGTCGCGTTGCCGGGAGACCGTCCGGACCAGCCGCTCGGCCACCTCGCGCAGCGGAATGGCCAGCGAGGACGCGGCGGTACGCAGCACGTCGAGCGCCTCGGCCGGCGTGCACCCACGCTGCGTCATGATCACGCCCACGGCCTGGCCCACCACCCCGTCCTGCAGCAGCGAGGCGTCCCGCTCGCCGCTGAGCGCGACCTGCCGCCCCCGGTTCCGGACGGCGGCCAGCAGCAGACCGGCGTGCTCGGCGAGCAGCATCGCGGTGAGCTGGTGCTGCGGGGCGAGCAGGTCCGGTGCGGCGGCGTACAGGTTGATCGCCCCGATCACCTGGTCGTCGATGTCCACCGGCGCCGAGATCACCCCGCGTACGCCGAGGTCGCGGGCCCGTACCGTCCAGGCCGGCCAGCGCGGTTCGTCGGACAGATCGGCGGCGAGGACCATCTCCCGGCGCCGGATCGCGCTCATCGCCGGCGAGTCCGGCCCGTGCCGAAGGTCGTCCAGGCCGGCCATCCGTTCGTCGGAGGCGGCCACCCCGGCCGGCTCACCGGCGCGCAGGGCGGTGAAACCGCACCACCGCACCCCGGCGACGGCGTCCCGGGTGACCCGGACCAGCGCCAGCAGCGCCTCGTCGAAATCGGTCAGCGCGATCAGCCCGGCGGTCAGCTCGCGCAACAGCGCGGCAGTCTCCAGCACGCCGAGGCTCTGCACCACCGGCTCCCGCGTATCAAGATTCACTGGTCCGCGGCCCCCGTACGCGCCGGCGTCATCGCCTCTGCCATCGTCTGCTCTCTCCCGATTTGACGGACCCGCCCTACTACCCTCGGGGACCCGGGTCGAAACGGCCGAAATCGGGGCTCCTGCCACACGCGGACGTGCGACAGGAGCCCCGGAGGCCGTAGTTCGGCGCGTCAGCGACCGGCGCCGCTGAGCCGCCGACCGATCGACGCGATGAGCCGGTCGAGTTCCGAGCCGAACGGGTTGTCGTGCACCAGGTACGTCCAGGTGGCGGTCGGCCGGACCAGGGTGCCGTCCTCGGGCTCCCAGTCCTCATCGATTTTGGTCTCGGTGAAGGTGGCGATGGTCCGGGCCTCGATCTCCGGAACCAGGTTGTTGAACGCTGGCACGGCGGACCGGTGGAACTCGTCCAGCGGGTCGAGGCGGCCCAGCGCGCGCAGGTGCACGCCCTCGCGGACCTCGGACAGCTCGGCCAGGTGCTCCGCCCAGAGCCGGTCCAGGTGGAACAGCGCGATCGACCGGGCCGCGCGGGCGAGCAGGTCCTCGTCCATCTCGCCGGCCTTCTCGGGCACCTGGTCGAGCAGCATCAGCGCGGCGATGTCGGTGGTCAACAGCCGCTCGCGGCGCTCGGCGAGGGCCTTGCGCTGCTGCTCGATCACGACGCTGTAGCGCCAGGTGTTGCGGTGGATCTCGTGGTTGACGCCCTCGGCGACCCGCTGGGCGTGCTCCACCGCGTAGTCGACCTGCTCGTCGGTGACGAGGCCGTCGGCGTTCATCCGCGGCGACGCCGGCACCGAGTCGGCGGCGTGCCGGACGACCAGGTCGTCCTCCAGGCTGACGAAGAAGACCGAGCCGCCCGGGTCGCCCTGCCGGCCGGCCCGACCACGCAGCTGGTCGTCGACGCGGCGGCTGTCGTGCCGGCCACTGCCGATCACGTAGAGACCACCCAGCTCGGCCACCCGCTCCTGGTCACTCTGGTCACTGCCACCGAGACGGATGTCGACGCCCCGGCCGGCCATCTGGGTGGAGACGGTGACCGCGCCGTACGCGCCGGCCTCGGCGATGATCGCCGCTTCCTCGTCGTCGTTCTTGGCGTTCAGCACCACGCAGGGCACCCCGGCGGCGTTCAGCCCGGCGGCCAGCCCCTCGGACTCCTTGACGTCCAGCGTGCCGACCAGCACCGGCCGCCCCGCCTCGTGGCAGCGCCGGATCTCGTCGATCAGCGCCTCGTCCTTCTCGGCCCGGGTGGCGTAGATGCGGTCCGACTCGTCGTCCCGGACGCACGGGGTGTTCGGCGGGATCACCGCGACCTCGAGACCGAAGAACTCCCGCAGCTGGTCACCCACCAGCACCGCGGTCGCGGTCATGCCGCACACCTTCGGGTAGAGCGCGATGAACGCCTGCACGGCGATGGTGCCCAGCACCTCGCCCTCGGCGGTGGCGTCCAGGCCCTCCTTGGCCTCGACCGCCGCCTGCAGGCCGTCCGGCCAGCGGCGGCGCTGGGCCACCCGGCCCCGCATCTCGTCGATCAGCTCGACCGAGCCGTCCCGGACGATGTAGTCCACGTCCCGGTGCAGCAGGGCGTGCGCGTGCAGCGCCACGTTGACCGCGGAGAGCTGGGCGACGTGCTCCTCGTCGTACAGGTCGATGCCGAGCTTGGCCTCGACGGCGGCCAGGCCGGCGGCGGTGAACGCGACGCTGCGGCCCTCCTCGGCGACCGTGTAGTGCCGCCCCTTGCGCAGCCCGCGCATCAGCGCGGCGGCGGTGTGCACCGGGTCCTGCTCGCCGGGCACCGCGCCGGCGAGGACCATCGGCACCCGGGCCTCGTCGATCAGGATCGAGTCGGCCTCGTCGACGATGGCGGTGGCCAGCGGCGGCTGCACCCGGTCGTCCACGTCGGTGACCAACTGGTCGCGCAGGTAGTCGAAGCCCGCCTCGCTGACCGAGACGTAGGTGACGTCGCAGCCGTACGCGTCGCGCCGCTCCTGCGGGCTGGACGCCTCGTTGACCCAGCCGACGGTCAGGCCGAGCAGGGTGTAGACCGGCTCCATCCACTCGGCGTCGCGCCGGGCCAGGTAGTCGTTGACGGTGAGCACGTGCACCGGCCCGTTTCCGAGCCGAACGTGCCCGTACGCGGCGATCGTCGCGGTCAGGGTCTTGCCCTCACCGGTGGCCATCTCGGCGACCTTGCCGGAGAGCAGCGACATCGCGCCGAGCAGCTGCACGTCGTACGGCCGCTGGTCGAGGCCACGGCGGGCGGCCTCCCGGCCGACGGCGCAGATCGCCTCGTAGTCGGCGGCGGCACCCGCGGCCTCGGTCAACTCGGCGTCGTCCAGCGCGGCGAGGCCATCCTCGCGCGCCTCGATCGCCGGCAGCAGCTTCTCCAGCGGAGCAAGATCGACAGTCGAGCCCGGACGCTGGAGGAACCGCCGGAACTTGCTCTTGAACCGTTGCGACACACCCATGAGCGGCAACGGTACGCGATTCGGGCTGGCTTCTGCGGCCCGGCCGGCGGGGCGTCGGTCGGCATGTCGACCGGGACGCCCCGGGGTCAGCCAACCAGCAGCTGGTGGGTGGCCAACTCCCGGTAGAGCGGGTCGGTCTCGGTCAGCTCGGCGTGGGTGCCCACGGCCACCACCCGGCCGCCGTCGAGGACGACGATCTGGTCGGCGTCGACCACCGTGGCGAGGCGGTGCGCCACGATCAACAGCGTCCGGCGGACGGCCACCGCGTCGATCGCGCGGCGCAGCGCGGCCTCGTTGCGCGCGTCCAGGTTGCTGGTCGGCTCGTCGAGCAGCAGCACCGGCGGGCCGGCCAGCAGCGCCCGCGCGATGGCCAGCCGCTGGCGCTCACCGCCGGAGAGCAGCACCCCGCCCTCCCCCACCTGGACGTCCAGCCCTTGCGGGGTTCGGTGTGCCAGGTGGCCCAGGTTGACCTGGTCGAGCACCCCGTGCAGGCGCTCGTCGGTGGCGTCCGGCGTAGTGATCAACAAGTTTTCCCGCAGGGTGCCGGCCAGCACCGGCGCCTCCTGCTCGACGTAGCCGAGCCGGGACCGCAGCGCGTCGCGGGGCAGGTCCCGCACGTCGGTGCCGTCCAGCCGGACCGTGCCGGCGGTCACCTCGTAGAAGCGCTCGACCAGGGCCAGCAGCGTCGACTTGCCGGCGCCGGAGGGGCCGACCAGGGCGGTCCGGGTACCGGCCGGCACCGCGAAGCTGACCTCGTGCAGCACCGCCGAGCCGCCCGGGTAGCCGAACCCGACCCGGTCGAACTCGATCATCGGAACACCGCGGCGCGGGGCCGCCGTGGCGGAGGTCGCCGCCGGCCGGTCCGTCGCGCCCTCCGCGGGCACGGTGAGGATCTCCTCGATCCGCTGCAGCGCGCCCAGGCCGGTCTGCAACTGGGTGTACGCCCGCAGCACCTGGGCCAGCGGCAGGGCCAGGAAGAACAGGTACATGACGAAGGCGACCAGGTCACCGACGGTGATCGCGCCGGCGGCCACCCGGGCCCCGCCGATGCCGAGCACCAGCAGGAAGGCGCCCTGCACGGTGACCGAGCCGACCGGTCCGACCACCGCCTGCACCCGGGCGACCCGCAGCCCCGCCGCGTACGCCTCGCGGGCGCTGCCGGTGACGGCGTCCGCCTCGCGGGTCTCGGCGCGGCTGGCCCGGATGGTCCGGGCCGCCGAGATGGCCCGCTCGACGGCCGAGGTCATCTCGCCGATCCGTTCCTGGGCGGCACGGGCCAGCGCCCGGACCCGCCGGGCGAAGGTGGCCGCGAAGCCCAGCCCGAGCCCCACCCCGAGCAGGGTGACGCCGAACAGCAGCGGGTCGAGCAGCACCATCGCCGTGCCCGCGCCGAGCACCATCACCGCGCCGGTGACCGTCTCGAAGAGCCCGGAGGTGACCACCGCCCGCAGCAGGGTGGTGTCCGAGCCGACCCGGGAGAGCAGGTCACCGGTGCGCCGGGCGTCGTACTCGGCGATCGGCAACCGCAGCAGGTGCCCGGCCAGCCGTCGCCGGGTGCCCAGGACGAGGCCCTCGGCGGTACGTTGCAGCAGGTAGTCGCGCAGGCCGCCGATCGCCGCGCCGAGCACCACCAGGACCACCAGCACCGCCACCAGAGCGCTCACCTCGCCGGCGGCGCTGACCCGGTCCAGCACCGACCGGGTGAGCAGCGGCTGGGCCAGCGAGGCCCCCGCCCCGGCCAGCGACAGCACCCCGACCACGGCCAGGGTGCCGCGGTGCTCACGCAGGTAGGGCAGCAGGGCGGCCAGGCCGACCGGCCGGGGATCGGAGGTGCTCATGCGGGGAACGGTAGCCGGCGGCGGCATCCCCCTTGCCCGGGTCAGCCGGACAGCACCACCTGGAGTTCCTGGCGGCGACGCTCGGCCAGGTCGGTGAGCAGCGCGGGTGCCTCGTCGAACGGCACCACCGCCGACACCACGTGCTTGCGCAGCACGTCCCCGTACGCCCGCAGCAGGTCGACGGTCTCCGCGGAGAGCCGTTCCCGGTCCCAGGTGGGTGCGAGCCCGCGCGGCACCCGGCCGATCTGCGCGCAGCGCAGGGACAGACCGTTGTGGTGGAACTCCTCGCCGAACCGGACCGCGTCCGCGCCGCCCTGATAGAAGGCGAGGTCGATCACCGTGCCCTGGGGTCGCAGCAGCCGCAGGGCGAGCTGCAACGCCCACGCCTGCCCCCGGCACTGGAAGACCACGTCGGCGCCCCGGTCGCCGGCGGTGTGTGCCCAGCGGGTCTTGAGCACCACCGCCGGGTCGTCGCCGGCCGGGTCGAGGGTCTCCAGGCCGAGCGCCTCGGCGACCTCGCGGCGCTGCGGGGTGGGGTCGAGCACCACCACCGAGGCGGCGCCGTGCCGCCGGGCGAACAGGGCGGTCAGCAGCGCCACCACTCCCGCGCCGACCACCGCGACCCGGCGGCCGCGCACCCCGTCGCCGAGCGAACGCACGTCCGGGCCGTGCAGGTCGGCGGCGGCGTGCAGCAGGCCGTTGGCGCAGATCGGGCCCATGTGCGCGACGTAGATGCCGAGCAGCGGGTCCAGGTCGTCGGGCAGCGGGACGAACCGCTCGGCGACCGGGTCGGCCAGCCAGCCGGTGCGGTGCCCGTAGGTCATCGCGCCGATCTGCCCCACCGCGACCGCCGTGGTGGCGCTCTCGACCACGCGGCCGACCTGCATGTAACCCAACCGGTCCACCGGGTACGGGGTGCTCGCCTCGCCCGGTTGGAACAGCCCCAGGTCGGCGTTCCAGGTCACGTTCAGGTAGGGGTTGGTGCCCTTGACGTAGCTCAGCTCGGTGCCGGCGGAGACGCCGCTGAACAGCGTCTCGACCCGGAAGGTGCCGGGGCGCAGCGGCGCGGCGGGCTGCTGCACCAGCTCCACCCGGCCGGGGCCGGCGACCACCACGACCCGGTCACGCATCGACGGTCACCCCGCTGGTCAGGACGGGCGACACGGTCGGGGCGGCGAGTCGTACGGTCTGCCCGGTGCGCGCCGAGTCGGCCACCGCGAGGGCCAGCCGCTGCGTGCCCAGCGCCTCGGCGTACGGGACGCGCACGTCGTCGCCGATGCCGCGTACCGCGTCGACGAAGGTCCGGTCCACCGCCACCCGGGCGGCCTCCGAGTCGACCGAGACGTGCCGTTCGCCGTCGGCGTCGCGGACGAGCAGGCCGTCCTCGCTGATCGACAGGGCCAGCCCGTCGGCGAGGATCTCCAGCCCGGCCCGGTGCTTCCAGCCGAGCACGCAGGCCGCGCTGAGGGTGCCGACCGCGCCGTCGGCGAAACGCAGCGTGGCGGTGGTCACCGAGTCGATGTCGGCACCGTCCACCGGGGGCGGTGTGCCGTTGCCGTACGCGGTGACCTCGGTGACCTCGCCGACCAACGCCCGGATCAGGTCCAGCACGTGTGCGGCCTGCTCGACGACCGGGCCCCCGGAGCGGTCCCGCCGCGACCACCAGGGCACCGGCGGCACCTTGTCCAGCCAGGCGCCGCTGACCATCCGGACCGGACGGTCGGCGAGCAGGTCACGGACCTCGTCGAGCACGCTCAGGTAGCGCCAGTGGTGCCCGACGGCGGTCCGCAGCCCACGCTGGGCGACCAGGCCGGCGATCCGCTCGGCGGTGACCAGGTCGACCGCGACCGGCTTCTCCACGAACATCGGCAACCCGGCGTCGATCACCGCCTCCTCGGCCGGGCCGTGCGCGAACGGTGGCACGCAGACGTACACCGCGTCCGGGCCGGCGGCCAGCAGCTCGGCGACGTCGGCGTACGCGTGCCCGCCGTGCCGGGTGGCCAGCGCCGTCGCCGCTGCCGGCAGCACGTCGGTCACACCGAGCAACTCGACGTCATCGAACCCGGCGAGCACCTGGGCGTGCCGCTGTGCCACCCCGCCGGCGCCCACCAGTCCCACCCGGCACCTATGCATTCGACAGCCCCTTCGTGGACGTTATCTGCTCTGATGGGAGCAGTCCCCTGGCGTACGCGCAATCAAACGTTCATCCCCAGGGAACAGGTCGGCGTCACCCTGTGATCAAGCTGTTGCCCTGGAAGCGGTTAGCGCGCAGTGGGGAATGGGAACAACCAATCGTGGTTCTTTCCGCCCACAATTCGGGAGGGGTGCTCGTGCGAGAGACGACATCGAGCGTGTCACCGGTGGTGGAGGCGTGGGCCACGTACCGGACCACGTCGGCGGCGGACTGGCCGGCTCGCCGGCTGCTTCGCGCCAAGGGACAGAGCCGGGTCAGCGTGGTGCTGCCGGCCCGGAACGAGGAAGCCACCGTAGGCGCGATCGTGTCGACCATCCGCGAGCATCTGATGGATCGGGTCGCCCTGGTCGACGAACTCATCGTCGTCGACTCACGGTCGACCGACCGCACCGCCCAGGTGGCTCGGGCCGCCGGCGCGGAGGTGGTCAGCCAGGACGCGATGACCCGGGGGCTGCCCCGGCTGACCGGCAAGGGGGACGCGCTGTGGGCCGGCCTGGCCGCCGCCGAGGGCGACGTGGTGGCGTTCATCGACGCCGACCTGCGGGAGTTCCGGCCGCACTTCGTGAGCGGGCTGCTCGGCCCGCTGCTGACCGACCCGTCGGTGGACTTCGTGAAGGGCTTCTACCACCGCCCCCTGGTGGGCACCGCCAGCGTCGAGCAGGACGGCGGCGGCCGGGTGACCGAGCTGATGGCCCGCCCGCTGCTCAACCTCTTCTGGCCCGAACTGGCCGGCTTCGTGCAGCCGCTCGCCGGTGAGTACGCCGGCCGGCGCGAGGTGCTGGCCCAGGTGCCGTTCGTCTCCGGGTACGGCGTCGAGACGGCCATGATGATCGACCTGCTGGACCTGGTCGGCCTGGACGCCTTGGCGCAGGTCGACCTCGGTGAGCGCAAGCACCGGCACCAGGACACGGCGGCGCTCGGGCGGATGTCCGCGCAGATCATGTTGACCGCCTGGTCCCGGTTGCAGCGGCGGGGCTGGGCGACCCCCGGCATGGCGCCCGCCGAACTGCTGACCCAGTTCCGCCGTGGCGGCTCGGACACGCTGCCCAACCTCGACCGCGAGATCGTGGTCAGCGACGTGTCCATCGAGGAGCGTCCGCCGCTGGCCGAGCTGCGACACCGCGTACCCCGCCGACGGGTCACCGCGGCATGAGCGTGAGGGAGGGCCCGGTCCGATGAACCTCACCGTGCTGATGAACGCCGGGCCGTGGCTGTCCGTGCCGCCGCCCGGCTACGGCGGCATCGAGAACGTGATCGCCACGCTGGTGCCGGAGCTGCGGCAACTCGGCGTACGGGTGGTGCTCGCCTCGGTGGGCAGCAGCACCCTCGCGGCCGACGAGCGGGTCTCGGTCTTCCCCGACGGGCAGTTCGCCGCGCTGCAGCGCCCGTACAACCAGGTCTGCGGTATCGCGCAGGCGCACCTGGCCGGGGTGGTCCGCGAGCTGCACGCCCGCGACGACATCGACCTCGTGCACGACCACGTGGAGGCGGTCGGGCTGGCCACCCTCGCCGCGATGGGTCCCAGCGGCCCGCCGACCCTGCACACCCTGCACTGGGACCTGGCCAAGCACCCGGCGCTCTACGGGGCGCTGGACGGCGGCGACCGGGTCCGGGTCAACGGCGTCTCCGCGGCACAGCTCGCCCGCGCCCCCCGTGCGCTGCAGGAGCACTCGGTCGGGCACGTGCACCTGTCCACTCCGCTCGCCGTGGACGCCGACCGTCGCGCACGGCCGGAGAAGGGCGAGCACCTGCTCATCCTCGGCCGGATCAACCCGGGTAAGGGGCAGGACGTGGGCGTCCGGCTCGCCCACCGGGTCGGTGTTCCGCTGGTGCTGGCCGGGCCGGTCGGGCCGTACCATCGCCCGGCCGACCTGGTTGCGGCCGGCGACGAGGCCCGGCAGAACCCGGACGTGCGGTTCTTCCTCGACGAGGTCGCGCCGCACGTCGACGGTGAGCTGGTCCGCTGGGTCGGCACCGTGGCCGGGCAGGAGCGCGACGACCTGCTCGCCAGCGCTCGTGCGTCGCTGTTCCCGCTGCGCTGGGAGGAGCCGGGCGGCACGGCGGTGGTCGAGTCGCTCGCCCTGGGTACGCCGGTGGTGGCGACCGCCCGGGGCTGCCTGCCGGAGTTGATCGAGCAGGGCCGGACCGGGCTGCTCACCGACGACGAGGAGGAGTTGGACGATCTGGTGCTGGCCGCCGAGCTGCTCGACACCGACGAGTGCCGGACGGTGGCCGCGCAGCGGTTCACCCCGGCGGTGATGGCCCAACGCTACGTCGAGCTGTACGACCGGGTATGCCAGCCGACCGGCGAGCCGCGCCTGCAGCCGGTCTGACCGCCGCCTGCGGGCGACCGCCGGCGGGTTTGCCGAGGACCGCAGGGGGTAGCCCGCTGCGCTTCTGCCCGCCGCGCAGCGAGGAGTCGGTGATGGTCGGACCGATGGCGCACTCCCGGGCCCGAGCCAACCCGGCCGACGGCCGGCCGCCGGTCCGCCGCGCGGCCGGGACCGTGGCGGTGCTGTTTCTGCTGATCGGCGTGCTGGGCTTCGTACCGGGGGTCACCAGCGGCGCGGCCGACCTGCGGTTCGCCGGCCACGGGTCCCACGCGTACCTGTTCGGCGTGTTCCAGGTGTCGGTGCTGCACAACCTGGTGCACCTGCTGTTCGGGGTGGCCGGCCTGGCACTGGCCCGGACGGTCACCGGCGCTCGGACGTTCCTCGTCGGCGGAGGTGCCGTCTACCTGGTCCTCTGGCTCTACGGGCTGGCGGTGGACCACGACACGGGGGCGAACGTGCTGCCGGTCAACGACGCCGACGGCTGGCTGCACCTCGGTCTCGGCGTCGGCATGATCGCCCTGGGCCTGCTCACCGCCCGACCTCGCCGGTAACCCCCGACACCCCCGGTTTGATCGGGATGGGCGTCGGGTAGTTGGCAGATCCCGACCGACCAGTGAATCGAGGGCCCCATGTCCAGCCGGATCACCTGCGAGGTGCGCAACGCGGCACCGGTGGCGGTCGTCCGGCTCACCGGCCCGCTGGACCTGGCCACCATGCGATCGGTGCACCACGCGCTGGACGGTGCGCTGGCCAACGAGCCGGAGGCCCTGGTGGTCGACCTCGGCGGCGTCACCGTCCGGGACCGGCTGGCGCTGTCCGTCTTCGCCGCGACGGCCCGCCGGGCCGAGGAGTGGCCGGCCGTGCCGGTGCTGCTCTGCGCCCCGCCGCCGGGCGCCGCGCGCTGGCTGGCCGAGGCGTCCGCGTACCGGGTGGTCCCGGTGTCCCGGGACTGTGCCGAGGCGACCCGGCTGGCCGGTGCCGCCACCGCGCCCCGCCTGCGGGCCCGGCTGGAGCCGGTGGCGGAGGCGTGTCGGCGGGCCCGGGAACTGGTCGTCGACGCGTGCGCGCGGTGGAACCTGCCGGACGCTGCCGGCCCCGCCTCGGTGGTGCTCAGCGAACTGGTCGGCAACGTGGTCCGGCATGCCGGTACCCCGATGCAGGTGACGGTGACCCTGCGCCGGCCGTACCTGCACCTGGCCGTGGTGGACGGCAGTCGGGCGGCGGCCCGGGTGGCCGGGCCGGATCCGAGCGCCGAGGGTGGGCGCGGACTGCTGCTGGTCCGGGAGCTCGCGCAGCGCTGGGGCAGCGTGCCGGCCGGCCGGGGTAAGGCCGTCTGGGCGATGCTGCCGGCGACCTGAGCGTTCGAGGCGGTTGCACCGGTACCGGCGATCTGACCGAAATTACCTCTCTCGCCTGGTTTCATGGTTAGAGGTGCGGGTAGGCACGCCCGTCCTTTCTGCCGTCACGACGGGGTGAGCAGCCATGCCCAAGCGGGTAACCACGGAACCCGGTCGAGATCGGGGCCCGGCGATCCTGGCACCGGCCCGCTTCGGGGGCTTCCCCGGAGCTGTACGCGCGCCGGTCCCCGGCAACTCGTTGATCAAGTTTCTCGCCACGACCGACCACAAGCAGATCGGCCTGCTGTATCTGCTGACCTCCTTCGGGTTCTTCATGGTGGCCGGGCTACAGGCGATGCTGATGCGGGGTGAGCTGGCCCGCCCGGGCCTGCAGTTCCTCTCCTCGGAGCAGTACAACCAGCTGTTCACCTCGCACGGCGCGGTGATGCTGCTGTTGTTCGCCACGCCCGCGGCGTTCGGCTTCGCCAACTTCATCGTGCCGATCCAGATCGGCGCGCCGGACGTGTCATTCCCCCGGCTCAACGCGCTCGCCTACTGGCTCTACCTGTTCGGCGGGCTGATGGTGGTCGGCGGGTTCCTCACCCCGGGGGGCTCGGCGGACTTCGGCTGGACGGCGTACAACCCGCTGAGCAGCGTCGAGAACTCCCCCGGGGTGGGCGCGAACATGTGGGTGGTCGGCCTGGTCGTCTCCGGGCTGGGCACCATCCTCGGCGCGGTCAACCTGATCACCACGATCCTCACCCTGCGCGCGCCCGGGATGACCATGTTCCGGATGCCGATCTTCACCTGGAACATGCTCTTCACCAGCGTGCTGGTGATCCTGGTGTTCCCGCTGCTGGCCGCCGCGCTGCTGGCGCTCTCGGCCGACCGGCTGCTCAACGCGCACGTGTACGACGCGGCCACCGGCGGCCCGATGCTCTGGCAGCACCTGTTCTGGTTCTTCGGCCATCCCGAGGTGTACATCATCGCGCTGCCGTTCTTCGGCATCATCACCGAGATCATCCCGGTCTTCTCCCGCAAACCGCTCTTCGGCTACACCGGGATCGTGCTGGCCACCATCGCGATCACCGTGCTGTCCATGACGGTCTGGGCGCACCACATGTTCGCCACCGGCCAGGTGCTGCTGCCGTTCTTCAGCATCCTGAGTTACCTGATCGCGGTGCCCACCGGAGTGAAGTTCTTCAACTGGATCGGCACCATGTGGAAGGGGCAACTCACCTTCGAGACGCCCATGCTGTTCGCCATCGGCTTCCTGGTCACCTTCCTGCTCGGCGGGCTGACCGGAGTGTTGCTGGCCAGCCCGCCGGTCGACTGGCACACCCACGACAGCTACTTCGTGGTGGCGCACTTCCACTACGTGGTGTTCGGCACCGTGGTCTTCGCGTTGTTCGGCGGCTACTACTTCTGGTGGCCGAAGATGACCGGGCGGCTGCTCGACGAGCGGCTCGGCAAGATGCACTTCTGGACCATGTTCATCGGCTTCCACGGCACCTTTCTGGTGCACCACTGGCTGGGCAACGAGGGGATGCCCCGCCGGTACGCCGACTATCTGCCGAGCGACGGCTTCACGACGCTGAACACGGTCTCGACGATCTTCGCCTTCATCCTCGGCCTGTCCACCCTGTTCTTCATCTACAACGCCTGGAAGTCCTGGCGGTACGGGGCGCTGGTGACGGTGGACGACCCGTGGGGGTTCGGCAACTCGCTGGAATGGGCCACCAGCTGCCCGCCACCGCTGCGCAACTTCGACCGGATGCCCCGGATCCGCTCCGAGCGCCCGGCCTTCGACCTGAAGTACGGCCCGCTCGTCGCCGACCTGGGCCGTGACCTGCCGCAGCGCACCACCAAACCGCCGCAGCACTTCGCCGAGGAGCTGCGCATGGAGCACCACACGCCGGAGTCGCCCGCCGCCGAGGGCGCGCACGGCGCGCGCGACGCGGTCGCGTTCCAGCCGGCGCCGCAGTCCGGTGCCCGGCCGGTGGACGTGCCGGAACCCGAGGGCGTACGCCGGCCGAGCTTCGAGCAGAGCGACGCGCCCAAGGACAGCGACGACGCGCCGAAGCCGCACGAGCGGTGGCGGCATCCGCACAGCGACGGTGAGACCGAGGAGCGCTGAGGGGTACGCGCACCACGAGGCCCGGCACCCACAGGTGCCGGGCCTCGGCGCGTACGGTGCCCGACCTCGGCCGGGTCGGCCCGCTCAGTCCCGGGCGGGCGCCAGGCCGGCGGCGGTGAGCGAACGGCGTACCGCGGGCTGGACGCGGGTCAGCCGCAGCGGCACCCCGGTCCGGGCCGCCGCGTCCCGACCGGCCATCAGCGCGGCGATGCCACCGGCGTCGAAGCCGCCCGCGCCGACGAGGTCGACGACGACCTCGCTCGGTTGGCCGGTGACCGCCTCCAGCATCGCCCGGCGCAGCTGGTCCGCGCCGTCCCGGTCGACCTCGCCGCCGACCTCGACCACCACCCGGTCACCGTTCTGCTTCACCGAGATCCGGGTCTTGCCCGGGTCCGGTTCTGCGGCGCCGTTCTGCCAGGGCGGCGGCGCGTCGGCCAGCATCGCCTGACGCAGCCAGGTCAGCGCCCGCGACAGCAGCCGGGACACGTGCATCTGCGAGATGCCGAACCGGGCGGCGATCTCCGCCTGGGTCTGGTTGCCGTAGAAGCGCATCGCCAGGATCCGCCGCTCGCGCCAGGGCAGCCGGTGCAGCAGGCCGCTCACGGTCACCCGGTCGTCGACCGATTCCAGCGCGTTGTCCGACTCGCCGACCAGGTCACCGAACTCCGCGGAGCTCTCGCCGCCCACCGGCGCGTTGAGCGAGGCCGGGCTGTAGCCGGCCGCGGACTCCAGCGCGGCGAGGATCTCCTCCTGCGGCGTCTCCAATCGGGCCGACAACTCGGCGACCGACGGCGCGCGGGACAGCTCGCTGGTCAGCGCGGCGGTGGCCTGACCCACCTCGAGGATCAGATCGCGCAGCCGCCGGGGCACGTGTACGCCCCAGGTGCGGTCCCGGAAATGCCGTTTGATCTCCCCGACGATGGTGATCGCCGCGTACGCGGTGAACGAGCCCCGTTCCGGGTCGTACCGGTCGACGGCGTTCACCAGGCCGAGCCGGGCCACCTGCTCCAGATCCTCCAGCGGCTCGCCGCGCCCCCGGTACCGCCGAGCCAGCCGGCCGGCGAACGGCAGCGCGAAGCGGACCAGGTCGTCCCGTGCCTCCCCGCGCCGCTCGGGCGGCAGTCCCTCGATTCGGGCCGCGTACGCCAGTGCTGCCGCATCGAGGTCTTCCAGACCTCGATCGGTGGGTGGTGGTGTGGTCGTGCTCGTCTGTCCGAACATCCGCGCCTCCCTCAGGAAGGTCCCCCGCCCGGATCGGGAAACCGGTCGTGCGCGTGGTCGAGCCACGCACCGGGCCGGAAAGTGGGTCAGTGAAGTGACTGGGATGCCAGCGGGCGACAACGCCTCTACGCTGCGCAATCAAGCCGTCGCAGCCAGCGATGTTCCCGCTCCGTAGGTACTCAATCACGGGACCCCGGCTTCGCGAGGATGTTTCGCCGGGCTGCCCTCAGGAGACCAGCAGCCCCTGGTGGCCGCCACTGTCGCTGAGCACGGCCAGAGCCTCGGCGGTACCCAGCGGGGGCGGCGCGGGCAGGTCGTACGGCTGGGCGCGCAACACCTCGGTGGCCCGGCGGGTGGGCACGGAGGTGACCGGGTAGCCCCGGGCGGCGGTCCGGTCCAGCGCCCGGCGGCGACGACCGAACCCGGCCACCGCCAGCCACTGCGGCAGCCCGGCCAGGGCGGGCGAGCGCACGCCGGGCGGCTCGGGCAGCACGTCCACCGAGCTGAACGCCTCACTGCCGGCCAGCCACCACTCGGCCTCGTCGACGCTGCGCCGGGTGGCGTTCTCGCACCAGTACGGCACCAGCCCCGCCCGCACCACCTGCCACGGATCGAGCAGCCGGCCGCACTCCACCACCAACCGGTCACCGGTCTTGCCAGCGCCGCGCAGCCAGCGTCGGTAGAGGTCGGCCACCGCCGCGCTCAGCGCCCCGGGCCGGGGCACCAGCACCCGGTGCAGCGGGTGCTGCCGGCGGGCCGCCCAGTCCCGCGTGGTCAGCTCGAAGCCCGAGTCCGTGCCGTGCTCGGCGTACCCGGACAGCGCGGACATCTCCGGCGGCTCCCACCGCGCGGCGTCCCCGCCGGCGGAACGCAGCACCTGCCGCAACGCGTGACTGTCCGGGTGGAAGTCCACCGGGTCCAGCCCGCTGGCCGGGCAGCCGATCTGGAAGCTGTGCCCCTCGGCACCCTCCAGCACCGGCCAGGTGCGCGCGTCCCGCACCAGCAGCACCGGGGCACCCGGGGACAGCCGGTCGGCCAGGAACTGCGCGTACGCCGCCGGCAGGGCCCGCCAACGGGCGGCCAGCGCCACGGTCGCGCCGGTCAGCGGGCCGCGGCTGGCCGGGCAGTGCACCTGGCGCAGGTGCAGGTCGGGGTTGCCGACGAGCAGCCGGGCGGCGAGCGCCGCGCCGTGCTCCCGGGCCGCGCCGGGGCGGTCCACCGCGCCGTCGCTCCAGTGCACGCTCATCTCGAAGCCGGCGGGCAGCCACGGCACGCCGAGGGCCACCGCGAGGTGCGCCGCCGCGCCGTGGGGTGAGCCGAGCAGCACCCCGGGGTAGCGGCGGCGGGGGTACTGGTCGACGAACCAGCGCGCCACCCGGGCGGCGTCCACCTCGTCGACCTGGGCGACGGTGAGCGCGACCCGGCCGGCGGCCCGGGTGACCGCGGCCCGGCGGATCGGCTCCGGGGCGCTGGGGAACCGCGAGACCGGCCCGGTGTGGCCCAGGTCGGCGCAGTCCACCCCGCGTAGCGCCCGAGCGGTGGCGGCGACCAGCACCCGGGCGGCGCTGCCGGCGGCCACGACCCGGTCGCCGGCCAGACCGGCGCCATCGGCCGTGAGCCCCTTGTGCACCTTGTGCACCGGCCCCACCTTGCCTCGTTCGCTCACCACGCGGCCCGGCTTCCCGTCCCGATGGGGTTCAAACGGGTCATCGCCGACGTTCGGGTTTCGCCGGGGGCTGGGCGGGCACTTCGGGGCCTATGCGCACCGAGGACACCAGCGAGCCCGCCGCCGCCACGATCACCCCGTACCAGGACGGGCCGCTGCTGGTACGGGGCGACTTCGAACTGGTCACCCCGGACGGCGAGCGGATCGACGCCCGCCGGGGCACGGTGGCGCTGTGCCGGTGCGGCAAGTCGGCGCTCAAGCCGTTCTGCGACGGCACCCACAAGGCGGTCAACTTCCGCGCGGGCACCGCCCGGGAGGGCTGACCGGACCGGTCAGGCGATCACGGGCTGCGCCCGGGCCGCGGACGCCGCCGCGGGCAGTGCGACGGTCGGCGGGGCGCACGAGCGCAGCGAGCTGGCCCCGGCGGCCCAGTTGTCCAGCAGGTGCGCGGCGAACAGCCGGTCCACCGCGAGCGCGGCTGCCGCGCCGAAGAGCACGTCCCCGGCCAGCGCGGGTTCGGTACGGACCAGGCCGCCACACAGGTCGTGAGCGGCGATCTGCTCGTGCACCGCGTCGGCTTCCACGTGCTCGTCGTAGAAGCGGGTGGCCACCTCGTCCAGGCCGAGCCGGCGCAGCCCGTTGCCGTACCGGCGGTTCGGCGCCGAGGAGGTCATCTCGAAGGCGGCCAGGTGCCCGAGCAGCGCCCCGCGCAGCCGCCGGTGCAGCCCGAACAGCGACATCAGGTTGTTCGTCGCCAGCGTCACCGCCGGCACCACGTCCAGGTACGCGCCGTAGCCGGTGTCCAGGCCGAGCCGCTCAAGTGTGCGGCGGAACAGCTCGGCGTGCATCCGGTCCAGCCGGCCGTTGCCGTACTCGTCGGTCTGGATCTCCACGAGGGCGGCCTTGGCCGGGCCGCCGAGTCGGGGCAGCGCCCAGCTGTGCGGGTCCGCCTCGCGCAGGTGGTAGATCGAGCGGTGGGTGACGAATTCGCGGAACTGGGCCAGGTCGGCCCGTCGCTGCAGGGTGGCGGCCAGGGGCGGCCCGTCGTCGGCCGCGACCAGCTCGACCAGCCCGGACGGCACCCCGGCGGCCGGCACCGACACCGGGCCCGCCAGGCGGCGCAGAGCCGCCTCGAAGGGCCGCTCGGCGCGGGCCCGCAACGCCAGCAGCGTCGGCTCCCACTCCCAGCCCTCGTCCACCCCACGCCAGCCGCGGTAGTGCAGCTCGTAACAGAGGAACAGGGTCAGCTGCAGATCCTCGTCGGTGAGCGGATCCGCCGGGTCGAGATCGGCGCCGAGGTAGGCCGGCAGGTCGTGCGGCGCGTGCCGCAGGGCACCGGCCACGGCCGCGGAGAGCGGGCCGCGCGGCTGCGGCAGGGGCGCGGGACCGTACCGGCGGTCGGTGGGCTCCATGTGACCTCCAGCGTCGTCGGGGCGCACTCAGATGCCCTGGCGGGACGCGGTTAAACGAGGTCGTCCGCGGTGGCGGAAACCTCCACCTGCTCGCGGACCTTGCGGGCCGGGGCGCCGTCGGCGTACAGGTCCCGCAGATCGGCGAAGGCCGGGTCCGGCGGCGCCAGCGGCACCTCGGCGTCGACGACCGCCTCCAGAACGCACGGACGGTCGGCGGCGAGCGCCTCGTCCCAGGCCGCGCCCACCAGCTCCGGGCGGTCCACCCGGACGCCGTGCATCCCGAGCAGCCGGGCCCAACCGGCGTACGGGACGTCAGGGCGGCGATTGGTCACCTCGGACGTCGGCTCCCGCCCGCCACCCGTGCCGGAGTGGTCCCGGTTGTTGAGCACCAGCACCACGAGTCGCGGATCGCGCCACTCCTGCCAGTGGTGCGAGACGGTGATCAGTTCGGCGAGCCCGTTGAGCTGCATGGCGCCGTCGCCCATCAGCGCGATCACCGGCTGGTCGGGTGCGGCGAGCTTCGCGGCCACCGCGTACGGCAGGGCGCAGCCCATCGAGCCGAGGGTGCCGCACAGCTGCGCGTTCACCCCGGGCGGCAGGACGAGGTGCCGGGCGTACCAGTACATGACCGAGCCGACGTCGACCGCGACCGACCCCTCGGGCGGCACCCGGGCGGACAGTTCCTGGAGCACGAGCTGCGGGTTGATCGGATCGGCCGGCGCGGCGGCCCTTTCGGCGGCGACCATCCGCCACCGGTCCACCGAGCCCTCCACGGTGGCCCGCCACTGCCGGTTGGGCCGATCGGGCACCCGGTCCAGCAGCGCCCGCAGCGTCTCGGCGGCGTCGCCGACCAGTGGCACGTCCGCCGGGTACCGGGTGCCGATCCGCCGGCCGTCGATGTCGATCTGCACCGTGCGGGCCTGCCCGGGCATCGGGAAGTAGTCGGTCCACGGATCGTTGGTGCCGACCATCAGCAGCGTGTCGCAGCCGCCCATCAGCTCCGCCGCGGCCGGGGTGCCGACCTCGCCGAGCACCCCGGTGTGAAACGGCAGCCGCTCGTCGAGCACGGGCTTGCCCAGCAACGACGTGGCCACCCCGGCGCCGAGCCGGTCGGCCAACGCGATGATCTCCCTGGCCGCGCCCCGGCCGCCCTGGCCCACCAGGATCGCGGTGCGCTGGCCGCCGCCGAGCAGTTGCGCGGCCGCGGCCAGGTCCACCTCGTGCGGCAGTACGCGGGCCAGCGGCTCACCGGGCGTCGCCGAGATCACCCCGATCGCGTGCGGTTGCAGGTCGGGCACCAGCGCCTCCTGCAACTGCCTCGGCAGCACCACGCAGGTCGGGCTGCGGGTCGCCGCCGCCGTACGGAACGCCTGGTCCAGCAGCGCCGGTACGTGCTCGGGGCTGCGGCCGTACCGGACGAACTGGTTGCACACGTCGCCGAAGAGCCGGCTCAGCCCGATCTCCTGGTGTGCGCCGCCGAGCGGCCCCGAAATGTCCTCGCCCACGATCGCCACCACCGGCTTGCTGTCCAGCTTGGCGTCGTAGAGGCCGTTGAGCAGTTGCACCGCACTGGGCCCCTGGGTGGCCAGGCAGACCCCGATGCCGCCGGTGAACTTGGCGTGCCCGGTGGCCATGTACGAGGCGGTCTCCTCGTGTCGGGCCGGGATGAACGCCGGGTCGCCGCCCGAGCGGTCCAGCGCCTCGATGATCGGGGTGATCGCCTCACCCGGGTAGCCGAAGGCGCGTGGTACCCGCCAGGCCCGGAGCCGTTCCACCACCAGGTCGGCCACGTAACGCTCAGCCATTGCCGCGTCCCGGTGTGCTCGGGTCGACGTACCGCAGCACCGCGCCCACACCGTCGGCGAGCTGGGGCGCCTCGTCCGCGCCGAGTACGGTCAGCGCCGCGTCGGTGCCGACCAGCGCCCGCACCAGCGCCGCGTCGGCGCGTACCCGCTGCGGGTCGGCCACCGACATGGCGGCCAACTGCTCCGGGTCGACGGCGATCTCGGTCGGCTCCGGGCCGATCCACAGCTCACCGTTGGCGGACGGATCGTCCACGATCAGCATGGTGTCCACCTGGTTGCGTTGCAGGGCGGAAACCACCGCGTCGAGCCCGGCGCCCACGTCCTCCTGCACGCCGAACCGGTTCAGCGCGGCGGTGATCCGCTGGTCGGCGACCTCCGCGATGGTCTGCACGGTGAGGTCGTCCAGCAGGCTCTGGTCCGCGCCGCCGGCCCGTGACCCGGCGTCGGTGCGGACCACGAGGTCCTGCCAGCGTTCCGGCATCTGTGCGGCGATCATCCCGGTGGCCCGGACGTCGCCGGCAACGACCACCACGTCCGCGCCGACCCGGTCGGCCAGTTCCACGGTTGCCGCGGTCACGTCACCGGCGTTCTGGTGCCACGCCTCCATGGCGGCGCGCTGGTAGCGCGACTGGGACCAGCCGCCCTGGTTCACCCGGCGCAGCGGGAATTCGTCCCGGCCGGCGACGTGCGCCCGTCGGGGCACCCCACCGGCGCTGACCGCCATCGCGTCGGCGCCGATCCGGTCGGCCACCACCCGCACCCAGGCCACCTGCTCGCCACGCTGGGCGAGCAGCGGCATCACGTGCGGCAGCGGCCCGAAACTGGCCAGGTCGCGCAGCGGGGGCGCGGAGAGGTACTCGGAGAGCACCACCCGGCCGTGGCTGGCGAAGACCGCCAGGCCGTAGTCACCGACCATCGGGTCGTGCCCACGGATCACCCGGTCCAGCGCGGCGATGCTCGCCTCGTCCGCCCCCTGTTCGGTGAGCCGACTCTGCAGGGCACGCCAGCGCAGGTCCAGCGCGGGCTTGGCGTCCTCCGTGTCGGCGGAGGCGTCCAGGTACACCGAGCACCACGGCCCGGGTCGGTCGTAGAGCGGGCGCAGGAAGGACAGCTGCATGCTCGACCCCTTTCCAGCTCGGCCCCCCGCTTACCCGGGTCATCCGGGATGTCACCTCGCGGCCGTGAGCCCGTGACCAGGTTTCATTCACGTCGTTCAACCGAGGGTGTCGATACGATCAGTCAACACTTGCGAACTCTCGGTGGTGGTAAATGGACAGCGGCCTCGAAACCCGACGCATCACACACCCGACGGAGCGGATCGTCACCGGGCGGCTCGTCCGCCTGCTCGACGGCTACACCCGCGAGGTGCGCATCGGTCAACCGGTGCTGGTCGGGGTGCTCGCCGCGGCCGGGGTCGCCCGGCTGCCCGCCCTGCTTTTGCGCGCGCTGTTCTCCTTCGGCGGCGGTGCCAGCCGACGGCGCTGGAAGGAGCTGAAGAAGGGGCCGGAATACCTGGTCACACCCGTCCGGCTCCGTAACGGCGCCGGCCAGCTCTGCGAGGTGGAGCTGCACGGTCACCTGCCGCAGAGCGCCCTGCACCCGGCGGACCACGTCCAGCTCACCCTGCGCCCGCAGCGCGATCCGGAGCTGCCGCCCCGCATCGAGCGGATCGTCAACCTCACCACCGGGCAGCTGCTCACCCCGCGTACGGCGACGCTCTGGTCGCACCTCGGCCCGCCGCTGCTGCTCCAGGCGATGCTGGGCGCGCTGCTGCTCGTCGGCGTGGTGGCCTGGTCCGCGCTGACCTGACCGCCGGGCTGGTCAGCCGACCGGGGCGGGCTCGCGGGCCGGTCGCTGGTCGGTGCCGAGCATCCCCCGGCGGCGGGCCCACCGCTCGTAGGCCAGGGTGGCGAACGGCGGCACCGCGCAGGCCAGCGCCACCACCGTGGCGAGCAGGCTCCACCGGCGCAGTCGGGCCACCGCGAGCACCAGCAGGACGTACGCGATGAACAGGCCGCCGTGGATCGGGCCGAAGATCTTGACGCCCACCTCGTTGCCCGGCGGCCCGTACTTGACCGCCATCCCGACCAGCAGGGCCAGCCAGGAGCACGCCTCGGCGATCGCCGCCGCGACGAAGAGCCTGGTCACCTTCTCGCGCATATCCACCCGCCACCACCTCTCGGGCGGCAATGGTAGCGGGACCGACCGGGTGGGTAGGAAAGGAGCATCGGGTCTTCCCCCGCCCGTCTGACACGTGCGAGGTTAGGGGGACCAGCGGTGACAGGGTGGTGACCATGGGCGAGGATGTCGGCGTACGGACCTTCAGCCGGGAGGACCGGGCCCGCTACCGCGAGAAGGTCCGCCGCTGCCTGGACGTCTTCGCCGAGATGCTGCGCGAGTCGCGGTTCGACATCGACCGGCCGATGACCGGGGTGGAGATCGAGCTCAACCTGGTCGACGAGCACTCGATGCCGGCGATGCGCAACGCCGACGTGCTGGCGGCCATCGCCGACCCGCTCTTCCAGACCGAGCTGGGCCAGTTCAACGTCGAGATCAACGTGCCGCCACGGCGGCTCACCGGCACCGGCACCGCCGACTTCGAGGAACACGTACGGGCCAGCCTCAACGCCGCCGAGCAGAAGGCCCGTGAGATCGGCGCGCACATGGTCATGATCGGCATCCTGCCGACGCTGCGCCCGGAGCACCTGACCGCCGACACCCTCTCGGCCAACCCGCGTTACAAGCTGCTCAACGAGCAGATCTTCGCCGCCCGGGGCGAGGACCTGCCGATCGCCATCAGCGGGGTGGAGCGGTTGGCGGTCACCGCCGACACGATCACCCCGGAGGCGGCCTGCACCAGCACCCAGTTCCACCTCCAGGTCAGCCCGGCCCAGTTCGCCGACTACTGGAACGCCGCCCAGGCGGTCGCCGGCATCCAGGTGGCGGTGGGTGCCAACGCGCCGTTGTTCTTCGGCCGGGAGCTGTGGCGCGAGACCCGCATCCCGCTGTTCCAGCAGGCCACCGACACCCGGTCGGAGGAGATCAAGGCCCAGGGCGTACGCCCGCGGGTCTGGTTCGGCGAACGCTGGATCACCAGCGTCTTCGATCTGTTCGAGGAGAACGTGCGCTACTTCCCGGCGCTGCTGCCGGTCTGCGACCCGGAGGACCCGGCGCAGGCTCTCGCGGCCGGCGAGGTGCCGAGCCTGGCCGAGCTGCGGCTGCACAACGGCACGGTCTACCGCTGGAACCGCCCGGTGTACGACGTGTCGCGCGGCCGACCGCACCTGCGCGTGGAGAATCGGGTGCTGCCCGCCGGGCCGACCGTGCTGGACACCATCGCCAACGGCGCCTTCTACTTCGGGCTGGTACGCGCCCTGGCCGAATCGGACCGGCCACTGTGGTCACAGATGTCGTTCAGCGCCGCCGAGGAGAACTTCACCAGTTGCGCCCGGTACGGCATCGACGCGCAGGTCTTCTGGCCCGGCCTCGGCTATCTGCCGGTGACCGAGCTGGTGCTGCGCCGGCTGCTGCCGCTGGCCCACCACGGTCTGGACCGGTGGGGTCTGGCTCCGAGCGAGCGCGACCGGCTGCTCGGCATCATCGAGCAGCGCTGCCTGATCGGCCGTAACGGGGCGAGTTGGCAGGTGGAGACGCTGCACCGACTGGAGTCCACCGATCACCTCGACCGGCCGGCGGCGCTGCGTGAGGTGGTCCGGCACTACGTGGACCTGATGCACAGCAACCGACCGGTGCACGAGTGGCCCATTCCCTGACCGGGCCGACTCAGGCCAACCAGTCCCAGGGGGACGGGTCGTCGCGCAGCCGGCTGTAGAGGTGCCCGTCGCGCCAGCGACCGGCACGGAACTCGCAGGCGCGCACCACGCCTTCGAGCTGGAAGCCGGCCTTCTGCAACGACCGCTGCTCGGCGACGTTCTCCGGTTGGGTGCCGGCCTGGATGCGCTGTGCAGGGCTGTGCAGGAAGAGGTAGTCGCAGAGCAGCGCCTGAGCCCGCCACCCGATGCCCCGGCCACGCCAGGCCGGTAGCAACGCGATTCCGATCTCCCAGTGCGTCCCCGCACTGCCGTAGCTGCCGGAGCGGTAGCCGACGAAGCCGGCGGCCGCCCCCTCCGGCTCGACCTCCACGATGAGCCGCCCGTCGTCCGTGCCGAGCCAGCCGTCGACGTCGAAGCGCCGCGCGGGCGCGCCCGAGTCGCGAAAGCCGGCCCAGTCCAACCCGATCAGCCCCGGCTCGGTGCTGAACCGGCGGAACATCTCCAGGTCGACCTCGTCGACCGCCCGCAGTCGGACCGTCAGCTCACCATCGTCGTGCGCTACACCGGGCACGACGGTCTGCCCGCTCCGCATGTCGACACGGTAGCCGCTGGGCACCGCCCCGGCGACCCCGGCACCGAGCCGGATCGGGTGTCCCCTGTAGACCATGCCGCTCATCGATGCGTGTCATAGGCTGACCCGGCTCGGACATCGTTGCGGTGACGACGAAGGGATGCCCATGGACACCCCCGAACGAGACCACGCTCCGGCCCCGAGATCCGCGGGTGGAGCCCTGTCTCGACGACACATGCTGCTCGCCGGGGCGACGGCCGCCGGCAGCACACTGCTGGCCGGTACGGCCACGGCGGCACACGCGGCCCCGGGTCGCCCGAGGCGGGTGCTGCGGGCTCCGGCGTTGGCACCCGGAGACCGGGTCCGGGTCGTCTCACCCGGAAGCACCCCCAACCCGGCGAGCATGGCCCGCGGCATCGAGATCCTGCGCGGCTGGGGCCTGGAGGTCGAGCTGGGCGAGCACGTCTACGCCAAGTACGGCTACCTGGCCGGCACCGACGACCAGCGGCTGGCCGACCTGAACGCCGCGCTCAACGACCCCGGTGTCCGTGCCGTCTTCGCCGCCCGTGGCGGTTACGGCACCCAGCGGATCGTCGACCGGATCAACGTGGCCGGCGTCCGTCGCGACCCCCGGGTGGTCGTCGGGTTCAGCGACATCACCAGCATCCACGGCAAGCTCTGGCGCGACGCCGGGCTGGTCACCTTCTACGGCCCGATGGTCAACTGGAGTGACAGTCGTACCGGCCCGGAGTCGGCCGAGGCGCTTCGTCGGGCGGTGATGACCACCGCACCCGTCGTCATCACCAGGGATCCGGCCGAGACGGCGGCTCCCGTGCTGGTGCCGGGACGGGCGACGGGTCCCCTGCTCGGCGGGTGCCTGACGCTGATCTCCACCTCACTGGGCGCCGGTGACGCCCCGGCGTTCGACAACGCCATTCTGTTCTTCGAGGACGTCGACGAGGCGCCGTACAGCATCGACATGATGCTGACCGAGCTGCGCCGGGTGGGTGTGCTGTCCCGGGTCGCCGGCGTGGTCGTCGGCCAGATCACCAACAGCGTCGGTGCACCCGACGAGTGGGACGCGGTCGCGATGCTCAAGGACCGCCTCTACGACCTTGGCGTGCCGGTGCTGGGCGGGCTGCGACTCGGCCATGGCAACGGGCAGCTCACCGTTCCGCTCGGCTCGCGGGCCACGATCGACGCCGAAGCGGGAACGCTGACGGTGGAGCCCGGAGTCCGTCCACGCTGACGCTCGTGGCGCCCCCGCTCGGCGCGTCAGCGCCGAGCGGGTAGCCGCAGGCCGGACATGCCGCCGTCCACCGCCAGGGACGAGCCGGTCACCGACCCGTCTCCGGCCGAGGCGAGATAGACGACGGCGGCGGCGACCTCGTCGGCGCTGACCAGGCGGCCGGTGGGCTGGCGGGCGGCGAGCTGCCGCTTCTCCGCCTCCGGATCCGGGGCGGCGGAGAGCAGCCGGGCCACCCAGGGCGTGTCCACGGTTCCCGGCGCGACGCAGTTGACCCGGATCCCGTCGGCGACCAGGTCGGCCGCCATGGCGAGGGTGAGCGCGTGCACGGCGCCCTTGGACGCCGAGTACAGGGCGCGTCGGGGCAGGCCGACGGTCGCCGCGATCGAGGAGACGTTGACGATGGCGGCGGCCGAGGAGCGGCGCAGGTACGGCAGGGCGACGGCGGTCGTCCGGGCCACACCGACCACGTTGACGTCCAGCACCCGGGTCCACTGCTCGTCGTCGTTCTCCTGCACCGCGCCGACCGCGGAGATGCCGGCGTTGTTGACCAGAATGTCGATCCCTCCGAAGCGCTCGGCGACCGCGGCGACGGCAGCGGCGAGGGTGGACCGGTCCGCCACGTCGGCGCGTACGCCGTGCACCCGCGGATCATCCGGCAGGCCGGACAGCTCCAGGTCGAGCACGCCCACCCGGGCGCCGGCGGCCAGGAACGCCCGTACGCAGGCGAGGCCGATCCCCGAGCCGCCCCCGGTCACCACCGCCACCAGGCCGTCACACTGCATGGTCCACTCCCCATCCGAGGGTCCCGTCGCGGTCGGTCAGGCCCATGCCGGGCCGTCCGGATACGTGTAGGCGGCGATGCTCTCCGGGCGCATCTCGGCGGAGAACCCGGGAGCCGTGGGCGTCACGTAGTGCCCGTCGTGGATCACCACCGGGTCGACGAAGTGCTCGTGCAGGTGGTCGACGTACTCGACGACCCGGTCCCGCGTCGAGCCGGTCACCGCCACGAAGTCGAACATGGACAGGTGCTGGACCAGCTCACAGAGGCCGACCCCGCCGGCGTGTGGGCAGACCGGCACCCCGTACTTCGCCGCCAGCAACAGGATGGCGACGTTCTCGTTGACGCCGCCGACCCGGCACGCGTCGATCTGCACGATGTCGACCGCGCCGGCCTGGAGCAGCTGTTTGAACACCACCCGGTTCGCCACGTGCTCGCCGGTGGCGACCCGGATCGGCCCGCCGTCCGGTGCGCTGGTCGCCAGGGCGGCACGGATCGCCGCGTGACCGAGCACGTCGTCGGGGCTGGTCGGCTCCTCGATCCACCACGGGTCGTACGGCGCCAGCTCCCGCATCCGGGCCACCGCGTCGGCGACGTCCCAGCGCTGGTTGGCGTCGACGGCGATCCGGATGGTGGGGCCGACCGCGTCGCGGGCGACCTGGAAGCGGCGTACGTCGTCGGCCGGGTCCGCGCCCACCTTCAGCTTGATCTGGGTGAACCCGTCGGCGACGGCCTGCTTGGCCAGCCGGAGCACCTTGTCGTCGGGATAGCCGAGCCAGCCGGGCGAGGTGGTGTACGCGGGGTAGCCGCGCTCGGTCAGCAGGGCGATCCGCTCGGCCCGGCCCGGTACGGCGGCGCGCAGCAGCTCCAGCGCCTCGTCGGGGGTCAGGGCGTCGGTGAGGTACCGCCAGTCGACCAGGTCCACGATCTGCTCGGGTGTCAGGTCGGCCAGGTACCGCCAGACCGGTTTGCCGGCCCGTTTGGCGACCAGGTCCCACATCGCGTTGATCATCGCTGCGGCGGCCAGGTGCACCACGCCCTTCTCCGGGCCGAGCCAGCGCAACTGCGAGTCGTGGGTGAGCGAGCGGGCGAACTCGCCGAGGTCGACGGTGTCCGGGTCGAGGCCGAGCACGTACGGCACCAGCGCGTCGATCGCGGCCCGGCAGACGTCGTTGCCGCGCCCGATGGTGAAGGTGAACCCGTGCCCGTCCGGCCCGTCGTCGGTGTGCAGCACCAGGTACGCGGCCGAGTAGTCCGGGTCGGGGTTCATCGCGTCGGAGCCGTCGAGCTGCCGCGAGGTGGGGAACCGGATGTCGTACGTGTCGACGGAGGTGATCACTGCCATCAGGCGCTCTTGAGGGTGCTGCGTTGTGCGCCGAGACCGTCGATCTCGACCGCCATCACGTCCCCGTCGGCCAGGTACGGGAAGCGGCCGGAGAGCGCCACGCCCTGCGGGGTGCCGGTGTTGATGACGTCGCCGGGGTCCAGGACGGTGTACTGGGACAGGTGCCAGATCAGGTACGCCACGTCGAAGATCATGTCCTTGGTGCTGGAGTCCTGGCGGGGCTCGCCGTTGACGAAGGAGCGCAGCCGCAGCGCCTGCGGGTCGTCGATCTCGTCGGCGGTGACCAGCCACGGCCCGAGTGGTTGGAACGTCTCGCAGGACTTGCCCTTGGACCACTGCCCACCGGAGACGGCGAGCTGGAAGTCCCGTTCGGAGACGTCGTTGGAGAGCACGTACCCGGCGATGTGCGCCCGGGCGTCGGCCGGCGAGTCGAGGTAGCGGGCCCGGCGGCCGATCACCACCGCCAGCTCCACCTCCCAGTCGGTCTTCGTCGATCCGCGGGGGATCAGCACGTCGTCGTAGGGTCCGACGACCGTGTTGGGCGCCTTGTAGAAGACGATCGGGTCGGTCGGTGGCTCGGCGCCGGACTCAGCGGCGTGCGCGGCGTAGTTCTGCCCGACGCAGAGGATCACCCCGGGTCGGGCGATCGGGGCGCCGATCCGCTGACCGGTGATGTCGATCTCGGGCAGGTCGGTGGCCGCGCGGGCCCGCTGGATCCCGTCGCCGGCCAGGAACGCCCCGTCGATGTCGGCGGTGAGCGCCGAGAGGTCGAAGTGCCGGCCATCGACGTGCAGCACGGGCCGTTCCCGCCCCGCCGGTCCGACGCGCAGAAATCTCACGAACCAACCTCCAGTGCATAGGTACGAATCGCGGTGCCGGCCGTGACGGCGGCCCGCTCGTCCGGCGACAGCTCCCCCAGGCAGGCGTCCAACGCCGCCCACGCCCGCGGGTACGAGCCGACGAGGTCACATACCGGCCAGTCCGAGCCGGCCAGCAGCCGGTACGGGCCGAACAGCTCCAGCGCGGCGTCGACGTACGGCCGGATGTCGTCCACCGTCCACCCGGGGCCGGCCTCGGTGAGCAGTCCGGACAGCTTCGCGACGACGTTGTCGCAGCCCGCCAGCGGCCGTACGGCCCGACGCCACTCGGCGAGGCCGGCGGCGCCGGCCGCCACCCGGGGCTTGCCGAGGTGGTCCAGGACGAACGTGGTGCCCGGGGTGGCCCGGACCGCGTCGGCGCAGGCCGGCAACTGCCCGACGTGCACGACCAGGTCGAAGGTGAGCCCGGCCGCGCCGATCGTCGCGAGGGCGGCCCGCACCTCGGAGCGGGCCAGGTGCCCCGGGTCGGTGACCCCCTGCACCTGGTCCCGGATGCCGATTAGCTTCGCCGCGCCGGGCAGCTCGCGGTAGCCGGCGAGGGTGGCCGGCAGGGCGGGATCGGTGAGTGACGCCCAGCCGACCACACCGGCGATCCGGGAGGTGCCGGCGGCGAGGGCCAGGAATTCGGCGGTCTCGTCGGCGTCGCAGCGGCCCGCCTCGACCAGCACGGTCGCCGTCACCCCGGCCTCGTCCAACCGGGGTATCAGGTCGGCGACGGTGTAGTCACGACGGATCGGCGTCAGCTCCGGCGCGGCGAGCCAGGCGTAGTCGGCGGTCCACAGGTGGTGGTGCGCGTCCACGATCACGGGGTCGGCACCTCCCTCGGTAGCAGGCCCTCGGTCTTCAGTGCGGCCCAGAGCGCACCGGGGATATCCCACTCGACCATCGCCACGTTGTCGGCGATCTGCTCCGGGTCGCGGGCGCCGACCACCACGCTGGCGACCGCCGGGTGGCCGAACGGGAACTGGATCGCCGCGGCCCGCAGTGGCACGTCGTACCGGTCGCACACCGACCGGATCGCCGTGGCCCGGTCGAGCAGCGTCTGGTCGGCCGGGGTGTAGTCGTAGGGGGCGCCCGGCTTCGGGTCGGCGAGCAGACCGGAGTTGTAGACCCCGGCGGCGAGGACCGAGATCCCCCGCTGCTGGCACAGCGGTAGCAACTCGTCCAGGCCGGACTGGTCGAGCAGGGTGTACCGGCCGGCGAGCATGAGGCAGTCGAAGTCGCCGGCGCGGGCCAGCTCGACCAGCGCCGGCGCCTGGTTCATACCGGCGCTGACCGCGCCGATCTCGCCGGCCGACCGCAGCTGCGCCAGCGCCGGGTACGCCCCGGTGACCGCCTCGGCGAGGTGGTCGTCCGGGTCGTGGATGTGCGCGATGTCGATCCGGTCCAACCCCAGCCGGGCCAGGCTCTCGGCGTGCGAGCGGCGTACCCCGGCGGCGGAGAAGTCGAACTGTGGGGCGAGGTCCGTCGGCTCGGCCCAGAACTCCTGCCCGTCGTCTCCGCCGGGGACCAGCAGCCGGCCGACCTTGGTGGAGAGGGTGAACTCGTGGCGTGGTTTGCCGGCGAGGACCGCGCCGGCCCGCCGCTCGGACAGGCCGCTGCCGTAGAGCGGGGCGGTGTCGAAGTAGCGCAGTCCGAGCTGCCACGCCGCCTCGACGGTGGCGTGGGCGACCTCGTCGCCCACGACGGCGAAGAGCCCACCGATCGGGGCGAGGCCGAGCCCGAGCCGGGTCACCGGCACGTCGGTACGCCCCAGCGTCACCCGTTCCGTGGCCCTCACCCGGCGACCCGCTGGTCGTCGTGGATGAGCCGGATCACCGACTGGCTCATCCTGTCGTAGTCGTGGTCGTTGTCCAGCTCGCCGACGACGGCGAACTCGCGCATCACCGTGATCCGGTCGGCGAGGGTGACCATCTCCGGCAGGTCCGACGAGATCAGCAGGATGGCCATGCCCCGCTCGGCGAGGCCGGCGATCAGCTCGTGGAACGCGGCCTTGGTGCGGATGTCGATGCCGACGGTGGGCTCGTCGATGATGAGGATGTCGCAGTCGGCCGCGAGCCACTTGGCCAGGCTGACCTTCTGCTGGTTGCCACCGGAGAGCTGACCGGCGAACTGGTCGGGCGAGGCCAGGCGGATGCCCAGCCGGTCGGTGTAGTCGGCGACCAGCGCCCGCTCGGCCCGGTCGCGGACCAGCCCCAGCCGGGCGAGTCGTCGCCACACCGTCACCGCGGTGTTGCGGGCAACCGTCTGGTCGAGAAAGAGGCCCTCCTCCTTGCGGTTCTCGGTGACGTACCCGATGCGGTGCCGGTGCAGGGCGTCGCCCACGTCCCGGATCCGGGCCGGGCGGCCGTGCACCCGTACCTCGCCGGCGGTGATCCGGTCCAGGCCGAGCAGCGCCTTGGCCAGCTCGCTGCGGCCCGCGCCGACCAGCCCGTACAGGCCGACGATCTCACCGAGGCGAACGGTGAGGCTGACGTCGTGGTGCCCGGCGGCGGTGGCCACGTGATCGAGTGCGAGCGCCGGTTCGGCGTCCGCCGGAACGGTCCGGGCGGCGAGGTGCACCTGCTGGTACGCCCGGCCGACCATCAGGTCGACGATCTGGTCCCGGCTGTGCTCGGCGAGGGGTTCGGCCTCGGCCACGCTGCGGCCGTCGCGCAGCACGGTCACCGTGTCGGCGACCGCGAAGACCTCCTCCAGCTTGTGGCTGACCAGCACGGTGGAGTGGCCCCGCTCGGCGAGCCGGCGCACGATCGCGTACAGCCGGTCGGCCTCGTCGTTGGTCAGCGACGCGGTCGGCTCGTCGAGCAGCAGCACCGTCGATTCGGCCGACAGCGCCTTGGCGATCTCCACGAGCTGCATCTGGGCCACCGACAGCCGCGACACCGGCAGGTCGGGGTCGAGGTCGAGGTCGAGCAGGTCGAGGCAGCGGCGGGCCTCGGTACGCAGCGCGGCCCGGTCGAGCAGGCCGGCGCGTCGGGGCAGGTGTTGCAGGCAGATGTTCTCCGCGACGCTGAACGCCGGGATCAGGTTCCGCTCCTGGTGCACCACGCCGATGCCGGCCCGCTGGGCGTCCTGCGGGCTGCCGAGCTGCACGGTACGGAGTTGTCCGTCCGGGCCGGGCAGCCGCAGTTGCCCACTGTCCGGCCGGTACACCCCGGTGAGGACCTTGATCAGGGTGCTCTTGCCGGCGCCGTTCTCGCCGAGCAGCGCGTGCACGCTGCCGGCGCTCAGTGTCAGCGTCGCCTCGTCCAGGGCCCGCACCCCGGGGAACGTCTTGACCAGGTTCTCCGCGGCCAGTACGACGCTCATCGGGTACCTCCGGAGAGCTTGTCGCGGAACTGGCCGAGCAGCACCGCGCCGAGGACGACCGCGCCGATGATGAGGTCCACCCAGCGCCGGTTGATGTCGAACTGCGACTGGCTCACGTCGACCAGCCGGACCAGGAATGCCGCGAGCACCGTGCCGGTCACGCTGATCATGCCGCCGGCCAGGGCGACCCCGCCGATGATCGGCGCGGCGAAGCTGGGCAGCAGCAGGTCGTCGCCGATCGAGGCGTTGACCGAACCGAGGGCGGCCACCACGATCACGGCGGCGAACCCGGCCAGCAGCCCGGACAGGGTGTGGGCCAGCACCAACGCGCGGTCGTTGGAGACGCCCGACAGCCGCGCGGCGAACGGGTTGCCGCCGGAGGCGAGCAGGTGCCGACCCGGCACGGTACGCCGGAAGAACAGGGCCGTGGCGACCGCGATCGCCACCGCCAGCAGGAACACCACGGGTACGCCGGCCACCGACGCCTGGCCGAACTCCCGCAGACCGGGCGAGTAGCCCTGATAGGTGCCGGTGCCGTTCACCCCGTACCGGAGTCCTTCCAGGATCGTCATGGTGGCGAGGGTGACGATGAACCCGTTGATCCGGGTGAAGACCACCAGCAGCCCGTTGACCAGGCCGACGGCCGCGCCGAGGGCCAGCGCGGCGAGCACCGCGACCGGGGCGGGCAGTCCCGCGTCGATCATCAGCCAGGCCGAGGCCATCGCGCAGAATCCGGTGAGCACGCCCACCGAGAGGTTCATCTGACCGACGGCGAGCACCACCATCTGGGCCAGACCGATGACGATCGGCAGGGCGAGGAAGCGCAGGAAGGCGTCCAGGGTGCCGGCGGTGAGCAGGTTGAAGTCGGTGGCCACGGCGAGCGCGGCGAAGCCGATGGCGGCGATCACCGCGAGGGTGAACTCGTTGGTGCGGATCAGGCTCTTCATGACGTCGACACCGCCCTGCGCTCGGCGATCACGGCCCGCAGCCGGTCCAGCGACAACGCCGCGAGCAGGACCAGTCCGATATAGAGCTTCAGCTCCTCCAGGGAGAACTGGAGCAGGTTGAGGCCCTTGTAGATCACCTGGGTGAGGGTCGCGCCGAGCGCGGTGCCGAGGACGCTGACCGCGCCACCGGCGAGCAGGGTGCCACCGAGCACCGGGGCCAGGAACGACGGCAGCAGGAACGACTCGCCGATGTTGGCCGAGAAGGCGCCGTTGTTGGCGGCGAGCAGGAAGCCGGCCAGTGCGGCGAGCAGGCCGCTCAGCCCGTGCGCGGCGACGATCCGCCGGTGGGTGGGGATGCCGGACAGCTCGGCGGCGACCGCGTTGGAGCCGGTCATCAGGATCTCCCGGCCCAGCCGGGCGTACCGGAAGAGCAGCCCGACGCCGAGCGCCGCGACCACCGCGATCGGCACGACCAGCGGGATCCGGGGTCCGCAGACGTCACCCATGCAGTAGTCGGCGAAGGTGTCGAAGCGCAGCGCGGCCAGCCCGCTCGGCTGCACCGCGAACGACACCCCACCGGTCGCCCAGGTGTAGAGGATGGTGACCAGGCCGAGCAGCCCGAAGTCGAGCGCGAGGGTCACCACGAAGGAGTTCACCCCGGTCTTGGCGATCAGCAGGCCGGCGAGCGCGCCGATGCCCGCACCGACGGCGAGGCCGACGAGCAACCCGACCAGCAGGGGTACGCCGAGCCGGTCGTACGCCAGGCCCATCGCGAAGGTGGAGAGCGCGGCCATCCGGCCGACGGCCACGTTCATGTGCCCGAGGGAGAGCACGGCGAGTTGGGCGAGCCCGACCACGACGTACACGCTGATGTCGGCCTGCAGTGGTGCGAGCGTGAGGCGGGGGTCGAGGAACGCGGGGGTCAGCGACGAGAAGACGGTGACCAGTACGGCGATGACGATGAGCAGGCCGAGCCGGGGGTTCGCCCAGACCGGCAGGGCCCGGGTCGGCGGCCCGGGCTCCGCGGCCGGCGGCGCGGCGGGCGCCGCCGGTGGGGTCTCGGTCTTCACGCCACCCTCCTGTCCTCGATCGCGTCGCGGTCCCAGTCGATGCCGAGGCCGGGTCCGGCCGGGGCGAGCGCGTGGCCGTCGACGATGGGGATCTCGGTCCGGGTGATCGCGCGTAGTTGCGGGATGTGTTCGACGTACCGGCTGTTCGGCACGGCCGCGCAGAGGCTCACGTGCAGTTCCATCAGGAAGTGCGGGCAGACCTGCACGTTGCAGGCCTCGGCCAGGTGGGCGACCTTGAGCCACGGGGTGATCCCCCCGATGCGCGCCACGTCGACCTGGACGATGCCGGCGGCCTGCCGGCGCAGGTACTCGGCGAACTGGCCGATCGAGTACATCGACTCCCCCACCGCGACCGGGATGCTGGTCGCGCGGGCGAGCAGCTCGTGCCCGGCGACGTCGTCGGCGGGCAGCGGCTCCTCGAACCAGGCGAGCCGGTGCGGTTCGAGCAGTCGGGCCCGGCTGATCGCCTCGGCGGCGGTCAGCGACTGGTTGGCGTCGACCATCACGTCGAAGCGGTCGCCGAGCGCGGCCCGGACCGCGCCGATCCGCTCGGCGTCCTCGGCCGGGTTGGGCTTGCCCACCTTGAGTTTGACGCCGGGCCAGCCGGCCGCCTGGGACTCTTTCGCCCCGGCGACCAGCTCGTCCTCGGTGAGGTGCAGCCAGCCACCTTCGGTGTCGTAGAGCGGAATCCGCTCCTTGGCACCGCCGGCGAGCACCCACAGGGGCAGGCCGGCGGCACGGGCGCGCAGGTCCCAGAGCGCGGTGTCGACCGCGGCCAGGGCCAACGAGGTGATCGCGCCGACCGCGGTGGCGCGGGTCGCGGCGTGCAGGTCACGCCAGATCGCCTCGATCCGGGACGCGTCGCGGCCGATCAGGTGGGGCAGCAGGTAGTCGCGCACCAGCGCGAGCACCGCGGTGCCGCCGGTCCCGATGGTGTACGAGTACCCGGTGCCCTGCCCACCGTCGGCGGTCGTCAGCTCGACGAACACCGTCTCCTGCTTGAGGAACGCCTGGACGGCGTCGGTTCGGACGGTCTCGACGGGAATGTCGACGAGGTACGCCTCGGCGTGTGTGATCGTCGGCATCAGCTGCACTTGAGCAGGTCGCTGTCGAACTTCTTCTTCAGCTCGCCGGTGGTGGCGGTGCGGTCGGTCTCGTAGCTGCCCAGGTTGTCCTTGGTCACCACGAACGAGCCGGAGTCGATGGTGACGCCGGGCTCGGTCATCGTGCAGCCACCGGCCAGCTTCATCAGGGCGTACGAGCCGACGCTGGCCTGGCCGACCGGGTTCTGCAGGACGGTGGCGGCCACCGATCCGCCGCGCAGTCCGTCGAGGACCACCTGGTCGTCGTCGATGGCGATGACCTTGATGGGCAGCTTCGACTGGCGTACGCCCTCGGCGGAGGCGACCGCCGGGTTGTAGGCGGTGTTCACGATCGCCTGGATCTGCCGGCCCTTGGCGGCGAGCAGGTCGGCGACGGCCTTCTGGGCGCTCTGCAGGTCCTTGTCGATGTCGGTGACGCTCTGGATCAGCACCACCTTGCCGCCGGTCTCGCCGACCGCCTTCTCCACGCCCTTGATCCGGCGCTGGGTGTTGGAGTCGACCTTGTTGCCGGTCAGGTGCACCAGGTTGCCCTGACCGCCCATCGCGTCGATGGCCGCCTTGGCGCCCTTGTACGCGGCGAGTTCCACGTCGGTGGAGAGGCAGAAGTCGGCCTTGTTGGCCCCGGCCGGGCAGGACGCGAGCGAACCGACGGGGAAGCCCTGCCGCTTGAGGTCCTCGAAGGTGGAGTTGATGTTGTCCGGCGAGACGCCGAAGATCCCGAAGGCGTTGTAGCCCTGTGCGGCCAGGGACTTGAGCACGTCGTTCTGCTTGGTCTGGTCCCAGCCGGCGGTCTCGTTGAAGGTGACGTCGCCGAGGGAGTAGTCGGTCTTAGCCTTGGCGCCGGCGTCCTTCCAGGGCTGGAAGTAGGGGTGCGAGCCGCCGGGTACGAGCGCGACCTTGACCTGTGCCGGCTCCCGACCGCCGGCTTCGGTGTCGGTGCCGTCGCTCTTCTTCGTGCAGGCGAAGGTGGTGCTGGCGAGGGCCAGGACGGCGAGGCTGGAGCCAATGCGGGACAGCATGCTGCGCGGCATGAACGTCTCCTCGGTGGTGGGGAGGTGGCGGTGGGGGTGGGACGCGCGGAGCAGAAGCCTATTTCCTATAGGATGTTGCTTTGCTAGTGTGTACTCCCTCACACCGGCACAGTCAAGGGGTCCTAGGAGACGAGATGGCGCAGCAGCCAGCGCACGAGGGTCGACTCCGCCCCGCCCGCCGACTCACCCTCGCCGAGGACGTCTACGAGTCGATAAAAGCGCTGGTCATGGACCACGTCCTTCCGCCGGGCGAACGGGTCAACATCGACGCCCTCGCGCGGGAGCTCGACGTCTCCCCCACCCCGGTACGCGAGGCGCTCGCCCGTCTCGAAGCCGACGGCCTGGTCCGCAAACGCCCACTCTCCGGCTACACCACCACACCGCTGCTCAGCCGCGCCGAGTTCGACGACCTGTTCGACGTCCGTCTGCTGCTGGAGTGCGCCACCGCCGGCCGGGCCGCCACGCAGGCGTCCACCGAGGACCGACGGCGGATCAGCGCCGAGGCCGCGGCGACCGTCGACGTGGAGGCCGGCGACGGCTACCGCCGGCACGCGGCCTTCACCGCGTTGGACGCCAGGTTCCACGACCTGATCGCCGAGGTCTCCGGCAGCCCGTTGCTGCGCGACACGGTCACCCGGCTGCACTCGCACCTGCACCTGCACCGGCTGTACTTTCCGACCGCCGGCGCCCCGGACACCAACACCGAGCACCAGCGCATCGCCGCCGCCATCGCCGCCGGTGACGCCCCGGGCGCCAGCGAGGCGATGCGTGCCCACCTGACCGCCGCCCAGGTACGCCACCTGCCCGCCTTCGACCCACCACCCCCCGCCCCCGCCTCTGAGGTGTAAGGAAGGGCACCTTATTAACGCCTGGTGTATAGGAAGGGTCCCTTCCTTACACCTCAGAGGCGGGTCGCCGTACGGACCAGCCCGGCCAGCGCCTGCGAACGGCTGTGCGGCGGCCACGCGATAACCGTTGTTACCGTCGGGGCGTCCGGCACCGGTACGGCGGCCAGGTCGCGACGCAGGTCGGCCCGGACCGACTCCGGCAGGATCACCGCGGTCCTGCCCAGCGCGACGAGTTGGAACAACTGGGCGTGCTCGCGTACCTCCGGGCCGGGGCCCTCGGGATAGCTGCCGTCGGGGCCGGGCCAGCGCGGCTGCGGCAGGCCGGGCAGCGCGTCGACCTCGGCGAGCGTCAGGTGTGCTCGGTTCGCCAGCGGGTGCCCGGCCGGCAGGAGCACGACCTGCCTCTCCGTACGCAACTCCTCGGTGTCGAACCCGGCCGTCGAGTCGAACGGCAGGTGCAGCAGCGCCACGTCGGCCCGCCCGTCCCGCAGCAGGCGCTCCTGTTCGCCGACGCCGCACAGCAACATCTCGACGGGGACCGAATCGGGCTCGGCGGCGTACGCGTCGAGCAGCTTCGACACCAGCTCCGCGGAGGCCCCGGCCTTCGCGACGAGGACCAGGCCGGAGCGGCCGGTCGCGGCCCGGCGGGTACGGCGTTCGGCGGCGGCGACCGCGTCGAGCGCTGCCCGGCCCTCGCGCAGCAGCACCGACCCGGCCGCGGTCAACGCCACGGCACGGTTACCGCGGTCGAACAGTGTCACGCCGAGCCGCCGTTCGAGCTGCTGGATCGCCCGGGACAGCGGCGGCTGCGCGATGCCCAGCCGTTGTGCGGCCCGCCCGAAGTGCAGCTCCTCAGCGACGGCCACGAAGTAGCGCAGCTCCCGCGTCTCCATCTCTGCCACGGTACCCCCGGATCGATACCCGCAGGGTATTCCTGCCCACCCAATCGGTCTTGGAGACCACAGCGTGGCGCGGACAGGATCGACGGCATGAGCGAGTCGAAGATTGCGCTGGTCACCGGCGCGAACAAGGGAATCGGGTACGAGATCGCCGCCGGCCTGGGCGCCCTCGGCTGGAGCGTCGGCGTCGGCGCCCGCGACGGGCGGCGCGGGGAGGCCGCCGTGGAGAAGCTGCGCGCGGCCGGCGTCGACGCCTTCCACGTACCGCTGGACGTGACCGACGACGACAGCGTGGACGCCGCGGTGCGGCTGTTCGAGGAGCGCGCCGGCCGGCTCGACGCGCTGGTCAACAACGCCGGCGTGACCGGCGGCATGCCACAGGAGCCCACCAACGCCGACCTCTCGATCGTGCGGACCGCGTTCGAGACCAACGTCATCGGCGTCATCCGGGTCACCAGTGCGATGCTGCCGCTGCTGCGCCGCTCGACCGCGCCGCGCATCGTCAACATGTCCAGCAGCGTCGGCTCCTTCGCCCGCCAGCTCGATCCCGAGGAGAACAGCGGCCCACTGTCGGTCGCGTACGCGCCGTCGAAGTCGTTCCTCAACGCCGTCACCGTCCAGTACGCCAAGGAGCTGAGCGGCACGAACATCCTGATCAACGCGGCCTGCCCCGGCTTCACCGCGACCGACCTCAACAACTTCCGGGGCGTACGCACCGCCGAGCAGGGCGCCGCGATCGCCATCAGGCTCGCGACCCTGCCCGACGACGGCCCGACGGGTGGCTTCTTCGACGACGCCGGAGTGGTGCCCTGGTGAGGTCGGGCGGCACCGCGTTCTCGACGGCCGACCGAGCCGGAGGCCGAGGCCACCACGTGACGGGAGAGCACGGCTTGACCGGTCACCCTACGCTCCGCGCATGGACCGCGAGGAGATCGACGGAGTTCAGGTCGTCCAACGACATCAGCCCGGCATGTCGGCCGCATCGTTGACGTTCGGCTGCGGTGCCCGTGACGAAGAGATCGACTCCATCGGCCTGAACCATCTGGTGCTGCACCTGGTGGACTGGGCCGAGCTCCGCGTCCCGGACGAGTACTCGGACGACACCTGGACGAACGAGACCGCATTTCTCGCGGCCGGCCCACCGGAGCAGGTCGCGGAACGCCTCACCGACATCTGCGCGGCGGTCAGCGATCTTCCGCCGGACGATCTGGCCGATGCCGTCGCCGCCCTCAAGCCGGACAGCCGGTACGTCGAGAACATCGACGAAGGGCTGCTCGACCCGTGGGGATCGCTGCTATCGCGACGGTACGGGCCGCACGGACATGGCCTGTCGCGGTGGCCCGCGATGGACTACGGCCTCTTCACCGCCGACGAGATCCGACGACACGTGCAGCGGTTCTTCACCACCGGCAACGCCGTGCTCGCCATGACCGCCGAGGCCCCCGGGTCGATGCGACTCCGCTTGCCCGCCGGCCCGCGGGTCACCCGCGGCACACCGCTGGTCAACCATCAGATCGGGCCGATCTGGTACGCCGACCAGGTCCGGGGCGTCGCGTTGGCGGTCGGTGCCGAACCCAGCGCGGAAGCGGTCCTGCTGATGTGGGCGCTTCGGAAGCGAGTTGTCGAGGCGGTCTTCGCGGCCGGGATCGCCGAGCACACCGAGTTCGTCTCCGCGATCGTCGACAGCACGCGGCACGAGCTCGGGCTGCGGGTCGTCCCGGAGCACGGCAGGAAGGGCAAGAACTTCGACGCGGCGGTCGCGGCGGAGCTGCTCTGGGCCGAGCTGCGACGGCTCGTCGATGACGGGCTCGATCGGGCGGAGATAGCCGACCTGCTCCCGACCGAAGACGTGGAGACACCCGCGGCCCTGGAACCCATCTTTGAGCGTACGGACTGGATGCGGCCGATCCAGCAACTCGAACCGGTGATCCACCGGGAGCTGTTCGGTACGGGCGAACACCGCCTCTCGGATTCGCCCGCCGAGCTGGCTGAACTCTCTCCGGCAGCGGCGCGGGACGTGCTGTCCGGCTGGCTCTCCTCCGCCATGATCGTCGTGCCGTACGAGTCGACGCCGAATCTTCCCGGCGCGACCGAAAAGCCCTGCCCCAGCACCCGCTTCGTGCCGGCAGGTGAGGTGGTCAGGCCGACCTTCCGGAAGCGGTTCGGCAACAAGGGCTCGTTGGTCATCGGCACCGACGCCATCTCCACCGTGGACGGCGACGGCAACGTGCACACCGTCCCGCTGTCCGAGGCGCTGGTGGCCGAGCGGTACGGAGGGATCTGGCTCGCCCACATCGGCCACGGCTGCGTCACCAACATCTCGGACTTCGCGGACGCCGCCGACAAGCTCCGGTCCGTCCTGCCGCCACGCCGGTTCCGGCGAGCCGCCAGCCGGCTGAGTACCAGGGTGTAATGCTCGGGGGCATGACGCTTCAGCGGATGGACAACGTCGGGATCGTGGTCGACGACCTGGAGGCCGCCACCGCGTTCTTCGTCGAGCTTGGTCTGGAGCTGGAGGGCTCGCAGCCGGTCGAGGGCCGCTGGGTGGAACGGGTCATCGGGCTCGACGACGTCCGGGTCGACGTCGCCATGATGCGGACCCCCGACGGCCACAGCCGGCTTGAGCTGACGAAGTTCCACACGCCGGCCGCGATCGGTGCCGAGCCGGCGAACGCGCCGGCCAACACGCTGGGCATCCGTCGCATCATGTTCGCCGTCGACGACATCGAGGACGTCGTCGCCCGCCTACGCACCCATGGTGCCGAGCTCGTCGGCGAGATCGCGCAGTACGAGGACATCTACCTGCTCTGCTACGTCCGCGGCCCCGCGGGCATCATCGTCGCCCTGGCCGAGCAGCTCACCTGATCCGCCCGCCGCGGGAGCCCCCGCGTGCGGCATCCGCGCGCTCGATCCTGGTTGTAGTGGTCTCGACGTCACCCCGAGGCCACTGCTTCCAGGATCGAACGCGATCAGGCGGGAACCTTCTGCCCACCCCGTTGGTGGAAGTGGTGGGAATGGGGGGTGACAGTGTCTGACGGTGATCTCATCGCCGAGCTCTACGCCGGGTGTTTCCGACGGCTGGTGGTCCAGCTTTACGCGGTGACGGGCGACATGAGCGAGGCGCAGGAGGCGGTCCAGGAGGCGTTCACCCGGGCGCTGGGCATGCCCCGGCGCATTGGCGCCCTCGACAATCCGGAGGCGTGGCTGCGCCGCGTCGCGGTGAACGTGGCCCGCAGCCGGTACCGGCGTCGGCGCGTACTCGATGGGCTGTTGCGACGGATCGGCCCGCCGCCGGTCGTCGCCGACAAGGCTCCCGAGCACCTCGCCCTGCTCGCGGCCCTGCGCGGGCTGCCGGAGGGACAGCGGCAGGCCCTGGCCCTGCACTACCTCGTGGACCTGCCGGTGGACGAGATCGCGGCCACGTTGGGTGTTTCGGCCGGGACGGTGAAGTCGCGGTTGTCCCGGGGCCGGCAAGCCCTGGCGGCGCTGCTCGTCGACTCCGACGCCACCGACTCGATGGAAGCTGGGAGGATCAATGTCCGATCGTGAGTTCTCCGGATTCGACGTCGCCACTCTCACCGAGGCCGTCCGGCAGCCGCCCCTCGACCAGCTCCGCTCCAGGGCACGTTCCCGCCGACACCGGTCGGTCGCGGTGCTGGCGACCGCGCTGGTCGCACTGGCCGGCGTGGCCGTCGTACCTTCGCTGGCGAAGCCGGAGCGGACCGACCTGGCGGGGCCCGAGCGGACCGACCCGGCGAGGCCACAGCGGACCGATCCGGCCGGGCCGCCGAAGCCGTCACCCGGGCCTGCCGGCTCCAGCGACTTCACCCTGACCGGCCCCGACTCCGGTGTCGACGTGCGACGGAACGGTTGCGTGCTGAACTTCTCGTACACCGGCGACCGTGGCCGGAGCTGGTCGGACTGGGACGCCGCCCGGTTCGAGGGCGCCAGATGTCAGGCCAGTTCCCTGTCGCCCGAGAGGGTTCTCTATTTTTCCGTGCTCAGTGACCGGTCCTACCTGGTCAGCGACGCGGGCACGCTCCGGCTCTCGATCGACTACGGCCGCACCTGGCGGAACGGGGACGAGGCGATCGTGGCCGTCGCCACGATCCCCGTGACGGCTCGGCCGGTCTTCTGCGCCTTCGGCTGCGGGGCGCTGCGGGAGCCGCTGGCGGTCGACCCGTCGAGCGGGACCGTGTACCGACTCGCCGGCAGCCCACCCTCGCCGCTACCGCTGTTCAGCCTCTATGCCAGCCCGGACGGGACGATCTGGGCGACGTACCGGACGAACCTGATGGAGATCGGCACCTCGGCGACGGCCGTCGCCCGCAGCGCCGACCGAGGTCGGAGCTGGACCACGTGGGAGTTGGGGCCCGACTCGAACGCGTTGACGGTGGTCGGGCTCGACGATCGGGAGGGGTACCTGCTGGCCGAGCCGACGGCAGTGGAACCTTCGATGCGGCTACTGAGGACCACGGACGGAGGAAAGAGCTGGACGAACACCGGCGCGAACCTGCCAACCTCGTCGCACTGGGACCTGACGGTCGGGTCCGACGGGTCTCTGCTGGCGATCACACCGGCCGAGGGCACGGACCCGGACCGTCTCGCGCGGCTGCTGGTCAGCCGGGACGACGGGCGTCACTTCACGGTGGTCCGGGAGTACGGGCCGGTGGTCGGGGCGGCCAGCGTCGCGCCCGGCTACGCCTGGCTCTTCGGCCGGGACGGGTCGACCGGCGAACCGGACCACTTCCTGCTCACCACCGACGCGACCACCTGGACCCGTTTCACACTGTCACCCTGAGACATCAGTCCGCTGCCCAGACGTGCGGCTCGATCACCCACGGCTCGCCGGGACCGGTCCGGAAGGCGCACTGGCCGAGCGGCAGGTTGGCGAGCTGCGCCACCCCGGCCCACCAGGACCGTGTGCTGCACCGCTGCCCCGAGGTTGTCGGGGAACTGGCCGTCGGGAAAGGGAAAGGGCAGGTACCGGAACATCTCGTGGCCATCCGAGTGGTCCGGGGCCCCGGCGTCGTGATCATGCACTGCGACACCCTAAACCCGGCTGAGTCAGCGTCCACAAAAAATCTTGGGGTGGGTTGTCGAAGTCGGGTCCGGTCGTTCGAGGGAATGGGTGAAGGGCCGGACGAGCCGGCCCACCGCGAAGGGCAACGACCATGACCGAGCAGATCACCAGCACCACCACGACGGCCGCGAAGACCTGCGACCCGGCGGTCCGCGTCACGAAGTCCTTGCTGGCGTACGGCGTCATCGCCGGCCCGCTGTACGTCACCGTGTCGCTGGTCGAGGTGTTCACCCGGTCCGGGTTCGACCCGACGCGGCACGCATGGAGCATGCTCAGCAACGGCGACCGGGGCTGGATCCACATCACGAACTTCCTGCTGAGCGGCCTGATGACCATCGCGTTCGCGGTCGGGATGCGTCGGGCGCTGGGCACCGGGGTCGGGTCGCGCTGGGCGCCGCGGCTGCTCGGGGCGTACGGCGTGAGCCTGGTCGCCGCCGGTCTGCTGCGCGCCGACCCGGGGTTGGGTTTCCCGGTCGGCACCCCGCAGGGCCCCGGCGCGATCAGTTGGCACGGCTACGGGCACTTCGCCGCCGGTGCCATCGGGTTCAGTTGCCTGATCGCGGCGTGTTTCGTGCTGGCCCGGCGGTTCGCCGCCGAGGGCGCCACCGGTTGGGCGCGGTCGTCCCGCGCCGTCGGCGTTCTGTTCGGCCTCGGATTCCTCGGCCTGATGGCGGGTGCCGGCGCCGCCTGGAGCCTGCTCGCCTTCACCGGTGCCGTGGTGCTGGTCTGCGGCTGGCAGTCGGCCGTGGCGCTCGACCGCTACCGGCGCGCGTCGCGGCACTGACCCTGAGCACTCTCGATGGAGACTCGTTCTGACGTACCCCGAAAATGCTGGAAACCTCAAGGAGAAGACGATGCGTTATCTGGTGATTCTCAAGGCCGCTCAGCCCGACAGCCCGCCGCCCGCCGAGTTGATGGAGGCCATCGCGAAGCTCGGGATGGACGCGACGAACGCCGGCGTGATGCTCGACATGGGCGGGCTGGCTCCCACCGCGAACAGCGCGCGGATCGCGGTCACCGCCGACGGGCTCAATGTCGTCGACGGGCCCTTCGCCGAGGCGAAGGAGCTGATCAGCTACGTGGTGTACGAGGTCCGCTCCAAGGAGGAGGCCGTCGAGTGGGCCGGCCGGTTCATGCGGCTGCACCGCGACCTGTGGCAGGGCTGGGAGGGTGAGGCCGAGATCTCGCGGGTCTTCGGGCCGGAGGACTTCGCACCCCAGGGATGAGCTGGCGGGCACGCCAACGGTGGTTGGATCGGTAGCCATGACGGCTACCGATCCTCATCGCGTTGTCGAGGCGGCCTGGCGCATCGAGGCCGCCCAACTCATCGCCCGGCTGACCAGGATCGTGCGGGACGTCGGTCTGGCCGAGGAGATCGCCCAGGACACCCTCGTCCTCGCCCTGGAGCAGTGGCCGACGCAGGGCATACCGCGAGATCCGGGGCCGTGGCTGATGGCCACCGCCAAGCACCGGGCCATCGACCTGGTCCGGCGCCGCATCCGGTACGGCGAGAAGCTCGCCGAGATCGGCCGGGACCTGGAGATCGCGCCGGTGGACGAGCAGGACGCCGTGGACGACGCGCTGGACGATCACGTTGGCGACGACCTGCTGCGGCTGATCTTCATCGCCTGCCATCCGGTGCTGTCCACCGAGGCGCGTACCGCGCTCACCCTGCGGGTGGTCGGCGGCCTGAGCACCGAGGAGATCGCCCGGGCCTTCCTCGTCGCCGAGCCGACCGTCGGCCAACGGATCGTGCGGGCCAAGCGCACCCTGGCCGCCAAGCGGGTGCCGTTCGAGCTTCCACCACCGGATCAGCTCCCCCAACGGCTGGCCTCGGTCCTGGAGGTGCTCTATCTGATCTTCAACGAGGGTTACTCGGCCACCGCTGGCGAGGACTGGATGCGGCCCGACCTGTGCCGGGAGGCGTTGCGGCTCGGCCGGGTGCTGGCCGGGCTGATGCCGGATCAGGCCGAGGTACACGGGCTGGTCGCGCTCATGGAGATTCAGTCGTCGCGGACCTGGGCGCGTACCGATGGAGGTGGCGCGGCGATTCTGCTCGGCGACCAGGACCGGGCCCGCTGGGACCGGCTGTTGATCCGGCGCGGCCTCGCCGCCCTGGCGCGGGCCCAGGAGATCGGCGGCGTGCTCGGACCGTTCGTGTTGCAGGCCGAGATCGCGGCCTGTCACGCCCGTGCCCGATCTACGGCCGAGACCGACTGGTCGCGACTCGCGGCGCTCTATCTGGTGCTGACCCACGTCTGGCCGTCGCCGGTCGCCGAGCTGAACCGGGCGGTCGCCGTGGGCATGGCCCAGGGCCCGGCCGACGGGATGGAGATCGTCGACAAGGTGCAGGCCGGTGGCGCGTTGGACCAGTATCCGCAGCTCCCCGCCGTACGGGCCGATCTCCTGGCGCGGCTCGGCCGGACGGCGGAGGCCCAGCGGGAGTACGCGCGGGCCGCCGCGCTGACCCGCAACGCATCGGAGCGGGAGATCTTCCGACGCAAGGCGGAGGGCTGACCAGGCCGAATGCGATCGGAGTCGGCCCGGTAGTTTGGTGATCATGGCGGATTGGGAGCTTCGACCGGCGTCGGCGGCGGACGTCGAGGCGGTGGCCGAGTTGCGGGCCGTGGTGCTGCGGGCGGATCTGGAGCGGCTCGGACGGTACGACGAGCAGCGGGTACGGCAGCGGCTGCGGGACCGGTTCGTGCCGGCGCACACCTGGATGATCGAGGTGGGCGGCGCGTTCGCCGGCTGCGTGGCCCTGCGGCCGGCCGAGGACGCGCACTGGCTGGAGCACTTCTATCTGTCCCCGCACCTGCAGGGCAGCGGTATCGGCACGGCCGTGCTGCGCGGGCTGCTGGAGCAGTGCGACCGCGACGGCACCCTCATCCGGCTACAGGTGCTGCGGGGCAGCGCGGCCCAGCGACTCTATGAGAGGCACGGCTTCACGGTCGATATCGAGGAGCCGGTCGACGTGTTCATGGTGCGCCGACCGGCCTGACCAGTAACTGTCGATCCTTCAGCTCACCGCGGACGGTCCTTTCGCAACTCCTCGAACCGCTTGCGCAGTCGGTCGCGAGCGGCGCTGGGCCGCACCCGTACCACCTGCGCGGACACCGCAGCCATCGCCGCCGCCGCGATCAGCAACAGGCAACCCAGCATCACGTCGCCAGCCCACCGGGCCGGGAACAGGCTGCCGACGCCCAACACGGCCACCCCGACCGCGACGACGACAAGCGGCCCGGCGACGGCCCAGCGACGCCCACGCGACCACTCTCTCGTGCCGTACCAGATCACCACCGAGAGCACCGCCGCGATGGCGGTGAGTACTAGGGACAGGACCAGCACCGTCAGCGAGACCGCCGGACCCAACACCGGCTGACCGTCGTCCTTGGACGGTCCGAGCCACATTGGCAGGACCATGGCGATACACGTCCCGGCGACGAGGCCCCACAGCAGACCCGTGTCTCGCCCACCAGGACCAGCCAGCCCACCGCTCATGGGACGCGAGCTTAGTGCAACCAGTCGGTTGAGATGACCGTGGCTGCGCTGCGGCCCGCCATGGTGCGTAGAACAAGTTCGAGTACGCGGGGCGGCGCCTGCGACTCACTGTGTCGGATCAAGGACCCGGCAAACCGACGGGCACCCAGACACATAGACCGGCGTAATAGCATTCGTGTTATCGGGGTGAGCGATCACGTCTACCCCAGGACTCGCTCGATCACCTCCGGCATTGATGAGCTATTCCGGCGAGTCATCCGAATTGGACGGTGCGAGAACGAATCGGGAGGCGAGGGGATTGTTCATGGCTCAAAGGAATCTACCGACTGCGGGGTGGGCTGACCTCCGCACGGATGGACGCGCAGCGTGGAGAGTTCTGGCTCTCTGCCTTGCACTGACGACGATGGTCATGGCATTGACGCCAGCCGGAGTCGCCAATGCGGCGAGCAGCACATCGACCACAGCACAGCCTGACGCCGTCCGGCCGACAGCGGTTGCGGTGGGTGGTGGTTTCGGTGTGGCACAGGTCTTGGGGCCCTTCAACATCCGCGCGGCACACAGCCAGAAGTGCTTGGACGTGATGGGCGGCCCTGCCGCGACGGGCAACGGCATCCTGATTCAGCAATTCGACTGTTTGGGAGCTGCACAGACCAACCAGCTTTGGTATCTGGTATACGAGAGCAACGGCAATTGGCTGCTCAAGCCGTACCATGCCCTCTTCTACGACCGGTGCCTGGACGTGATCGGTGGCGTGGGGGCGACCAACAACGGTGTCCGAGTCCACCAGTTCACCTGCCTCGGCGCTACTCAGACCAACCAGCGCTGGTTTTTTACGGACGGGGGCGAAAGGTACCTCAACGGCGTCTTGTGGCCTACCTACCAGATCCACCCCGCGCACGCCAACGATAAGTGCCTGGATGTGCGAGGCGGCCCGGCCGCGACGGGGAACGGCGTCCCAGTTCAGCAGTACCAGTGCCAAGGTTTGTCCCAGACCAACCAAATCTGGTTTACGATTCCTGTTAATGGCTAATAAGGACATAGTGTCGCGTGTCTGAAGTGATTTGACGTTGTTGGTGCGGGACAATGAGGCATGTCTGTTGCTGCCGCGTTGGTTCTGCGTCCTGGTGACGGTGCCCGGCTGCGGGAGTTGACGCGTTCGTCGACCGCGCCCGCGGGGCATGTGCAGCGGGCTCGGATGGTGCTGCTGGCTGCGGAAGGTTTACCGAACACCGAGATCGCACGGCGGGTAGGGATGACCCGGCAGACGGTGATCGCGTGGCGCGTCCGATACGAGGCCGGCGGAATCGACGCTTTGGCTGACCTGCCTCGCTCGGGTCGTCCACCGGTGATCGACGAGCCGGCGGTGATCGTGTCCACGCTGAATCCGCCACCGGCGGAACTAGCGGTAACGCACTGGTCGGCACGGCTGCTCGCCGAGCATCTGAGCAGGGCCGGGATGCCAGTCAGTTTCGCCGAGGTCGCCCGGATCTGGCGAGCCTGGGACCTGCAACCGCATCGGGTCGAGACGTTCAAGTTCTCCACCGATCCCCACCTCGAGGCGAAGATCCGCGACGTCGTCGGGTTGTATCTCGATCCTCCCGCGAACGCCGTCGTGGTCTGCGTCGATGAGAAGTCGCAGATCCAGGCCCTCGACCGGACGGCGCCGCTGTTACCGATGCGGTTCGAGCAGGCAGAACGCCGCACCCACGATTACCGGCGGCACGGCACCACGACACTGTTCGCCGCGTTGGAGGTGGCGACCGGGAAGATCACGGCTGACGCCTGCTACGACCGGCACCGCAACACCGAGTTCCTCGCCTTCCTCAAGCAGGTCGCCAAAGCGCATCCACGGGTCAAGCTGCACGTGGTGGCCGACAACTACGCCACCCACAACCACCCGAACGTCAAGGCCTGGCTCACGAAGCATCCACGGATCACCATGCACTTCACCCCGACCAGCGCGTCCTGGATGAACATGGTCGAGATCTTCTTCGGGATCATCACCCGTCAGGCCATCCGACGCGGCAGCTTCACCAGCGTCCCCGATCTCATCGGCGCGATCCGCGCGTTCATCGACGGCTACAACCAGCGCTGCCAACCGTTCTGCTGGACCAGAACCGCCGACCAGATCCTGGCCAAGGCCACCTAGAACGCTTCGCCGGCCACGCCGCTGTAACCGCGCAACTCGTACTGCCGAGCCAGTTCGAAGATCCCGTCAAGATGGCCGAGCATGCTCACCGGCAGAGTGAGCAGCACATACTTCGCGGCATCCTCAGGCGCGTCACGAAGGTCGTACTCGGTCGGCTCAAGGACGTCCACCAGGTCAGGCCAGCGTGACAACAGCTCGTCGCGGAACCATGAGACCTCGGAGCACGCCCCGATCCCGTCAGTGACCCCTTCAGCCAAGCCATCGTAGATCTCACCCGGATCGCCCTCGCCGACCTTCCAGAACGCGAAGTCACTGCTCACGACGACGATCCTAACGTCAAATAAAATCAGACACGCGACAATAGGACCAGCGGGGCGAGGAGCGCCGCGCTGGTCCGCATCTTCGCGAACTTCACTCCGGCTGCCAGCGGAGCCAGGTCTGGTCGTGCTGGAAGCCAACCCGCTGATAGAACGGCACCGCCCGTACGCTGGAGTGGACGGTCACGTGCTCCAGGTCGAGCTTGCGCGCCTCGGCCAACACGGCCTCCAGCAGGGCCGCGCCGATCCCGCCGTCGCGTAGCTCCGGCACCACGTACACCGACTGGACGTCCCCGCTTCGACGAACCCGATGGACCGGGGTCGGTACCCGGTCGGCGACCATCAGCCAGGCCATCCCCACCGCCTCATCGTCGGCTTCGGCGAGGAAGGGCAGGTGGGTCGACAGGTGGGCGGTGACCCAGGCCGAGAACATCGCCAGGAAATCGGCCCGGTCGGTCCCGGTGTAGCCGCGTTCCTCGGTCAACCGCCGCCAGCGCAGGCCACCCAACACCGCCGCGTCGGCCGCCGTCGCCGCCCGTACCGTCATCCGCATCCGCTCTCCCCCGTCGTGCGTACCGCGAGAATCTTCTTCGATCGACGGGCACCTCTCTGGTCCGGGGAGCCTTTCGGACCAGGTTGTGGCAACGTGTGGGCGGGGGGCAGAAGGGATTCCGATCGTGAATGCCGGTAACCGACTCCTGTCCATCCTGCTGGCGGCCGTGGTCGCCACCGGGCTGTCCGTACCACATCCCAGGCCGGCTGTCGCCGGGCAGACCAGCCTGCGGGCTGCCGACCCGAGCGTGATCCGCGTCGGCGGCACCTACATCTCCGTGCAGTCGGCCAACGGCGGGATCGCCGTCCGGCAGGCGGCATCGACCGACGCGCTGGCCGCCGCCACCGCGCGTCAGGTGTGGACCGACTCCCGCAACCTGGGCGAGGTCTGGGCTCCGGAGATCGTCATCGACGGTGGCCGCTACTACATCTACTTCTCGGCCGGACGCGGCGCCGCACACCGGATGTACGCGATCAGCTCGACGGCTCCGGCAAGCGGTTACACGGCCGAGCGGCAACTCGCCCTGCCGGGCGGCAAGTGGGCGATCGACGGCAGCCTGTTCACCTTCAACGGGCAACGATGGTTCGTCTGGTCCGGGTGGGCCGGCGACACCAACGTCGAGCAGAACATCTATCTCAGCCGGATGAGCGATCCGCTCACCCCGACGGGCAGCCGATTCATCATCTCGCAGCCGCGGGAGGGCTGGGAACGTGTCGTCGGCAACCCGTACATCAACGAGGCACCCGAGGCGATCAGGGACCCGAACGGGCAACTCCACATCGTCTACTCCGCCAACGGCAGTTGGAGTGACCAGTACTGCCTCGCCGACCTGCGACTGCGGGCCGGCGGCGACCCGACCTACGTGTGGGACTGGTACAAGTCGAACGGCTGCCTGTTCGGCTCGAATCCGGCGACCATGATGGCCGGCTGGGATGCCACCCTGCACGTCAACGGCCCCGGCCACCACAGCTTCGTCCTGCTCAACGGCGACATCGCGACGAGCCCTCCGGCCGGGCCGAGGTTCCCGTTGATGTTCCACGCGGTGCCCAAGGGCACCCCGTACTCCTGGGCGAACCGCTACTGGTACACCGGCACCTTCTGCTGGTGGGGCAACACCACCTACCGCCGCGCCAACGTGCCCGGCCCGACGACCGACACCGGGTTCAGCATCAAGTTCTTCGAGTAAGCCGCGCGCCGCAACGGCCGAGGCCGACCAGCGCCACGCTGGTCGGCCTCGGGTGAACCACGATGGTCAGAAGATGACGTTGACTCCGACCGCCTTGCACGCGGCGGTGATGTCCGCGCCGGCCTTGAGGTAGGCCGGGTTGTCCGCGGCCGCCGCCGGGTCCGCCGCCGCTGCCGCCTTGGCCGACAGGACGCCGAACTCCCGCAGGGCGGCGGCCAGCTTGCCGTCACCGCCGGTCGACGCCACCGCGGTCACCTTCTGGTCCAGCTCAAGCAGGATCTTCTTGAAATCCGCCGGCGTCATTTCAGCGGACGACTTCGCGGCCTCGACGAGGGCAGCCCGCATCTCGTCGTTGGCCTTCTTCGCCGACTCGCACAGTTCCTTGTCGCTCACGGCGGCCGTCGCGGCTGACGCGGTCGGCGTGGGGGCAGCCGCCGAGGTTGCGGCGACGGGCGCGGAGGCGGACGGCGTGGATCCGGCCGTCGTCGCCGAGTCTCCGTCGCCACACGCGGCGAGAGCCGTCGTGGCGGCGAGGATCAACAGGGCAGAGGCAATACGAGAGCGCTTCACGAACGGGCACGTTAGCCGACACCCCCGACAATGATCAATTCGTGTGAACTAATCTGCATGGCCCCGGCGTAGCGCTGAGGTTGTCGGCGCTCGCCGGTCTACTCTCCCGAGCGGGACAACCAACTCACCGGGAGTAGGGCATGGGCCTCATCCACATCGAACTGTTCGCCACCCTCGACCTCGTCGCGCAGTCGCCCGGCGGCCCCGACGAGGACCCGGCTGGGTTCTCGTTCGGCGGCTGGCAGGCGCCCCTGCTGGACGAGGTCGCCGGCGCGCAGGTCCTCGCCGCGTACGAGGGCACCGACGCCCTCCTGCTCGGCCGGCGGACGTACGACATCTTCGCCGCCTACTGGCCCCACCAGGAGGGCGGCCAGGACAACGAGATCGCCGCGCTCTTCAACAGCATCCCGAAGTACGTGGCCTCCCGTGGCAGGCCCGACCTCTCCTGGGCCGGGTCCAGCCAGCTCGGCCCGGATCTGGCCGGCGCGGTGCGCGAGATCCGGGACCGGCACAAGCACGTGAAGGTCGTCGGCAGCTTGAACCTGGTGCAGAGCCTCCTGCGCGAGAAGCTCTTCGACCGTCTCGACCTCTGGGTGCACCCGATCGTGCTCGGCGTCGGCAAGAAGGTGTTCGACGGTGGCGCGGTGCCCGCGAACCTCACGCTCCTCGAACCGCCGGTGGCCAACTCGAAGGGCACCGTGTACCTGCGCTACGGCCTCGCCGACGGCACGCCCACCACGGGAGACATGGCCGCACCCGATCGCGGCGCCGGACGCGACGACTGACACCATCCGGCCGACAAGCGCCGGGTCACCTCAGGACTTCATCGCGGCCCGGTCGGACTCGCTGCGCAGTACGCAGAACTCGTTGCCCTCGGGATCGGCGAGGATCGCCCAGCCGGAGCCATCGGGATTCCGGTGGTCGCCGACGAGGGTGGCACCGATCCCCAGTAGCCGTTCCACCTCCTGCTCACGCGAGGTCTCCGGGCGCAGACACAGATGGACCCGGTTCTTGACCTGCTTGGGCTCGGGCACCTGGTTGAAGTACAGCACCGGGCCCTCGGGCAGCAGCACCTGAGTCTCCCGATCACCGGGCTCGTCCTCCGGGTGCAGCGGCTGGCCGGTCACCCTGCTCCAGAACCGGGCCAGCTCGTAGGCATCCGCACAGTCAATCGCCACGTTCTGCAAGACCGAAACCATGCGCTCCAGCCTCCCCGACCGGCCCTCCAGACGCCAACCGCATTACGCGTCAGATGAGCGGCGCCGGCTGGCCGGATCTTCGATGGCGGCCTCGTACCGCGTCCGATATGGCGATCCCGGCCAGGACGAGGGTCGCCGCGATGGAGGTGACCACCGGCGACACGAACACCACCGCCACCGCGATGCCGACCAGGGCGAAGACCCCGATCAGACGGGTACGGTCGAACTCGCCGAAGATGAGGTACTCGAAGGCGGAGCGGGCGACAAGGAACAACGCCGGCCCGCCGGTGATCCCGGCGATCCACCCCGGGCTCGGCTCTCCCGTCGGATTCTCAATGAGCAGCGTGAACCCCACCGCGGTCAGGATGATGCCCTCCACCATGACCAAATGCAGGTACGACGACCACCTGCTGAGCCGATGAGGGTTCGCGGCGACCGCGATGGCCGGAGCAAGCTGCTCGCCGGCCCGGTAGATGTAGAGGCGCCACATCAGCGCGGTGCTGGCGAACGAGAGCACGAGTACGCCGAGCCGACTGGGCGTGATCCCCTCCGCACCGGTGTCGGCCACGGTCATCCCGATGGTGAGGATGACCTCCCCGAAGGCGACGATGACCACCTGCCGGTACCGCTCGGCAAGGTGGTACTCGGAGATCAGTGGTTGCCACTCCGGGGTGCCACCCCAGGGAACCGGCCAGCGGAACGCAGCCGACGTGTAGTCCACCGCCAACGCCAACAGCCAGATGCCTCCTCGGGCCCAACCGCCGGTGAACGTGCCGGCGATCCACATGACGCCGGCGATCGCGAACCAGAACGCGGCGCGCTTGGCCCAGCCCGGCAATGGCGTACCTCGGGCGGTGGCCATGATGAAGGCGACCCGACCGAAGTTGATCACGAGGTAGGCGACGGCGAAGAACAGGCCGTGCCCGACGAACGCGTGCGGCACCATGATGGCCATCAGCAGGATCGCCAGCATGACCAGGATGACGTGGAACTGCACGAGGAAGTGTTGAGGATCGAACTGATCGGTCAGCCACGCCGTCAGGACCCAGATCCACCACAGCGCGAGGAACAACACGAACGCCTCGAACGCGCTTCGCCAACTGATGTTCCTGACCAGCAGATGGGTCACCTGGGTGATCGCGAAGACATATACCAGGTCGAAGAAGAGCTCCAGAAACGCCGGCTGCTTCGGAGACTCCTGCCGACGCAGCACCGCAGGGAGCGGAGCGTTCATCTCACGGCCCGGCGGGAGAGGCTCGGCGGATCGGCGTGGACAACACCCGACGACTCCTCCTGGAACCCGCTCGCCAGCGGCGCCCGGTGGTTCTGCATTCCGTAGCGGCGAACCCGCCTCTCCAATGGCCAAAGTGCACGATATCGGACCCTGGGCCACCGGGGAGCCGGTTCCGCAACGGCCAACTCGCACGCCTCAGCCCGCCGCACCGATCGTCAGGTCGTGCTGCCTGTACCGCCGCAAGCCCGGAGGTTGTCCGCCAGTGGCACCATCGTTCGGATGAACGTTCGTCGTTTGGCGGCCGTCGACATGTACGGCAGCCGCGGGACCACCCGTCGGCGGTGGATCATCCTGGCCGAGTTCCTCGTCGGCGTGTCCCTCATGGTGACGTGGGGCATCTGGCTGCTGGCGTCGTCGAGCGGTCTCGGCACCCGAGTGATCGGCCTGTGGTTGGCCGGGGCAGGTCTCAACTACGCACCGCTGTCGATGTACGCGATCGCGCTGATGCGGCACGGTGCCCTCGATGCCGAACTGGCCGGCGTCGACACCGACCGGGAGCTACGCCGCTACACGGTGCTTCAGCTCTGGGTCTTCGTGCCGCTCTCGCTCGTCGTTCTCGCCATCCGCGACACCCTCGCCCGGCGTAGGGCTCGGACGACAGCTCCTTGACCAACACAATCCACTTCAGCTCTTGGCCTGCTTGCGACGGACCCGCCGACGGGGGGTGTCGTCGCCGCCGGCCAGCCGGGTGAAGGTGAGCATGTTCGCCAGCGCCACGACGATGATCGCGAAGCCGACCTGGATCGCGAGCACGACCCAGTCCCAGCGCAGCACCCACATCCGCACACTGGCTCCGTCGTCGACATTGAGCGCCCTGGCGACCACGGTCCCCAGCACGGCCGAGCCGACGCCGATGACGAACGTGGCGAAGAAGCCGATCCGCTGCCTCCCCGGCAGGATGAGTCGGCCGAGCAGGCCGACGAGGGCACCAATGAGCACCGCGCCGAGATAACCAGTTACCAGCATTGCCGTCTCTCCCCTCCAGCAGTGCCGAGGTACATGCCCGAATCTCACGTTCCCGGAAACCCCGCCCCAGCCGTTCGCCGAAGGCCCCGTAACTAGCCGTGCTCCTTGACGATCGCTTCGCGTACGGCCGGGACGATCTCGCTGGCCCAGCGGCCGAGGGAGACAACGTCCTGCGTTCCACCGTTCGGCGAGAAGAGCGTGAAGCCCGACGCACCGTGCTCGACCACGGCCCCGGTCAGCTCCTCGACCCACTGGTCGACGGAACCGCCGATCCAGCGGCCGTCGTCGGCACGCGTCGCGGCCAGCGGCCGGTCGGTGATGCGTCCGGGGAAGTTGAAGACCGTGCGGATCTCGCGCGGATCGCGGCCGGCAGCCGCCGCCGCTTCGTCGATGATCGGCCGCGACGTCCGGTATCGCTCGCTGAGCCAGTCCGCCGCGTGGCCGGGGATCCAGCCGTCGGCCACCCGACCGGTGGCGGCCAGCGATTTCGGGCCGACCGATCCGGTCCATACAGGAGGCGCGGCCACGGGAGCGGGCTCGATCTGGTCCACCTGGTAGTAACGGCCGCGGTAGGTGACGGGCGGACCGCCACCCGACAGCATCTTGACCAGGCTGATCGCCTCCTCGAAGGCGTCCACCGCGTTGGCTGGTGACAGCCGCGGCACTCCCATGTCGGAGATTCGATCCCAGAGCCCGCCCGCGCCCATGCCGAGCACGACGCGCCCGCCGGAGAGCGCCGACAGCGACGTCACCATCCGCGCCAGCATGGGAGCGGGCCGGGTGGGCAGGTTGGTGACGTTGGCAAAGCCCGAGAGGCGTTGCGTACACCCGAGGACGAATCCGATGGTGGCGTACGCGTCCAGGCGCCCGCCCAGGTAGGGATGGTCCGACAGTGAGAAGAGGTCGAGCCCGTCACGGTCGGCCTGCTGAGCCATGCGCAGCAGTTCCGGCCCATCGTCGATGCCGCTGTGCGCGCCGAAGCCGAAGGTGACTTGTGCTACAGACATTGCCATCCCCTTCACTCATGATCACAGGCTCCCAGAGAAGCCTGAGTTCGTGCCACGAACTATATAGTTCGTGGCACGAACCGTAAACACGATCTCGTGGGCGTGGCATCGCTCATCTAGCGACTGCGATCGGCGGAGGCTCCTTCGTCCGGCTCCAGGAAGACCGCCGGAACCTTGTTGTCCAGCACAACGCGCCCGAGTAGGCCGGCGAGCGTGTCGCGTTCGGGGGCACGGAGACCCGCGGTCAGCTGCTCAACCCGCCGGCAGGTCTCGGCATAGAACTCCTCTGCGAGACTGCCGCCCTCCGCGGTGAGCGCGACCCGCACGGCACGCGAGTCCCGTGGGTCTGGTTCACGTCGGACCAGCCCGTTGCGCTCGGTGCGATTCACCAGGCCGGTAAGGCTGGACTTGGCCAGCCCCAGCATCGCTCCCAATTCACCCATGCCGTACGGCTGCGCCATCAGCACGCACAGCAATTGCCCCTGCTGCGAGGTCAGGCCGTGCTCCCGGCCCGACTCGGCGTAAACGGCATTCACCAGGAACGTAGACCGCACCAGCGCGGCCACGACCCCGATCTGGTCATCATCCTTACCCACCCGGCCACGGTAACATCCGGGCTACCTAAAGTTCGCGCTGCGAACTTTAGGTAGTTGTGCATCCCAATTCGGCTGGACAGGTCCCCCTGCGCTCCGCATGGCCGACCCCTTCGTACCTTTCATTACGGACTGAACGCCGCCGCCTAAGGCCGGCGAACACCGTGGGCCCGGCCACCGTCGCCGCCCGCGTGCCTCCGCCCGGATCTGGTAGCCGTCATCGGGTGAAGCCGACGAGCGTCGCCAGTCGCGCCACGCCGGCCGGTGCCGGGTGGAAGCGGGCGGTTTCGGCGATGACGGTACGCGCCAACGGCCGGCACCGGACCTCGGCCGGCGCGACGCTGTCCGCGTCGACGAGCGCCCGCGCAACGCTGCTGGCAGCAGGCACTACAGATCCTCCGATCCCCTCGGAGATCCCCATGCCGGCGCCGTTCGTAGCCCTTCTTAGATCGACAGCGGCGAGAGTACCTAGCCGCGGCTACCCGGCGGCCTTGCCTTGCTCCACTGCCACAGAGCCCTGTCCAAGGTCCGCAGGTCGGTCTCTACGCGGTTGGCCAGGTCCCTGCATACCTGCAGGTAGGACGTGCAGTTCGGCTGCTGGCTCAACTCACTGTGGGCTCGTAGCGTCTCAATCGCCCGGTAGTCGATGACCGTGAAGACCGATGGTTCGCAGGCGGTGATGAGTGCGCTCGCGATCGGCACACCGACACCGTCGAGCAGGCAGAGAATTCGGTGGCGCAGCCGCTCCGGTGCTGCAAGTGCGATTCGTGTCAGGTGCTCGATATCGCTGTCGCTGTTGCGGTCGATGTACGTGATTGACCGAGGGCTCTTCCAGCGGACAACTTTCTGTAGCTCACCGCGTTTGTAATACCCCCGCTTGGCGACCGCGGGTCCAACCACATCGAGCACGTCGACTTCCAGCGGCCGCAACTGGTATCGATGACTCCAGTACTGGACGAACTCCCTGGTAATCGTTCCTCCCGTGCCGTCATTTTCAAACTGATGTGCCGAAGGCATCGCCCCTCCACGCTCTAAGATGCGATGACGGCGAGCCCGGCCAGCATGTTCTGGTAGGCGGCGGGGTGCACGATCGGGATGCCGTATTTGCGAGCGACCGCGGCCTTACCTGACATGGTGTCCGGGTCCGCCGCGACGAGAAGCCGCGTCTTCTTGGTGACGGTGTCGCCCGCGACGAGGCCCGCCGCTCGTGCCTCCTCCTGCCACTCACTGCGCGGGGGATCCATGGCACCGGTGAAGACGACCCGATCACCCGGCTGTAGCCGCCACTCGTTCGAGCGGCGCCTTCCTGGAACATCGGTAGCTGCAACGGCTAGCGCCTTCTCGACATCTGATCCATGCAGGCCGAGCAGTTCGGCCACGTCGTCCAGGTCGTGCCGTTCGGCTGTGGTCAGGACACCGTCTTCCAGCGCCACTCCCGCCAGGCTCGCCAAGTAGCCCCGGTGGAGGTGGTCCACGTCGACGCGGGCGAGCCCGAGGGTCTCCGCCGTGGCGACGAGCGCATCAGCTTCTGTCGCCGAAATGTGTCGGTCGAGGAGCACCTGATCGAGCAGGGCAAGGTAGGCGTCGCCTTTAAGCTCGCGCAACCGTGGCAGGCGGTCGACCAACCGCGCGAGGAAATGCTGTTGCCGATGGCCGGCTTTGCGGCGGTGGACAGGCACAACAGGGCCGGTGGAGATCGTGGGCCACCGAAGTCCGACAGCTGCGGTTGCGGTGGCAGCCCACGGGGGCGGGCTACCGGACGCGCGAAGGTAGTAGTTCAGCAGTTGGGCAGAGGCGCGGGCGTCGTGCAGGGCCGAGTGCGCTTGGTGCGGCGGCAGCCCGGCGAGGCGACAGCAGTCACCGAGACTGCGGCTGGCTGACGGTAGAAAATGCGAGGCAAGCTGCATGGTGCAGAGGCCGGGTGCCTGGTGGATCGGCGCACTGATTCCAACACGCTGGTATTCGGCATGCAGGAACCGGGCGTCAAAGTTCAGATTGTGCGCTACCAGGACTCGGCCGCGCAGCAGCCTGGCGAGGTGCCCGGCAACCTGGTCAAAGCCCGGTGCGGCTCGCGCCTCCTCGGCCGTGATGCCGTGGATGTGCTGTGGCCCGAGGTCACGGTTCGGGTTAACCAGACTGCACCATTCGTCGGTAGTCCGACCGTCCTCGTCAAGGTGCACGACGGCCACTTCGACAATCCGATCGTGCCAACTAGTACGAAGGCCGGTGGTTTCGAGGTCGATAACTGCGTACATGGGCGGGCCTCCTACACCTATGCTGGGAAGTTGCTAAGGGCGGCTTTGCGCAACTGCGATAACCACAGCGGCGGCAGCGGTTGCGGCTCGCCTATCGATCGCAAGTAGGTGCGGCGGTAGCGCGCCTGCTCGGTGTCCTGCCATAGCTGCACGGTTCTTGCGACTGCGGCAGTCAACGTGAGCGCCGCCGCGGCGACCGGAGAGGCAGAGGCGAACCGCTCCTTGATCGCCCAGGCATCAAGGCGCTCCTGCTCCGGCACTGACGTGGGCCAGGTGAGCGGCGTGGTCTTCGATTTGACGCGCGCCCGGTGCTGCTCCACGGCAGCAGAGTAGATGGACCTATGTGTGCGGACTTCTTCGAGAAGTTCAGGGATGGTGAGGATGGTGTCCGCAAGCCTGGAGAGCAACTCGGCCGAGACGACGTCGGCGATCCTCGCCAGGACCGAGACAGGAGTCTGACGGTTCCAGTCGACGAGGCATCGGTCTTGCACATTCCACATGATTCGGCGCAGCTGCTCTGGATCCCGTTCGATCTCGTCGATCGCGAGCACCCATGCTCCGCCAGCCAATCCGGTCGGGCCAAGGCGCCACACCGCCAAGGCTTCGCTACCGGCGCTGTCGGAGCCGACAGCCAGAACTGTGTGGCCGCGCGCACCGTGCACGTACTCGACTGGTGTGGACAACTCGTTCTCGGGTGCCTCCAAGCCGATACTCATGCATATCCTCAATAGTCGACAGCGAGATGATCACCTTAATGAGTTCCGGTGGGATTCGAGGTCAACTATTTGGGTTGTTCTTTTGCCCAGGTCGCACAGGAAAACCACACCAGCTGTCCACGCTCTACTGTCGCTTGCCGTCCGATCGGTCACGAAAGGAAGACATCAGTCTGTTGCGGCCATCCACGGAAAGAGGACGGCGAGGTCGGTCGTACGTCCGCCGGGTCGAGACGGTCCGGCTAACGGGTGAGGCCGACCAGCGTGGCCAGTCGCGCCACGCCGGCCGGCGCCGGGTGGCCCCGGGCGACTTCGGCGATGACGGTACGCGCCAACGGCCGGCACCGGACCTCGGCCGGCGCGGCACTGTCCGCGTCGACGAGCGCCCGCGCGGCCCCACGCAGGTCACCGACCTGGAGGTACGCCCGCGCGGCATCCACCAGGTACGCGCCCCGATACTCGGCCGGCAACCGCCGCCACGCCTCCCGCCGCAGCATCGCCACGTGCCGCTGCACCGCCTCCCGACCGTCCCCCAGCTCGACGGCCACCACCACCCGCGCCAACTCCACGGCGACCGGCCCGAAGCAGTTCCGGTGCGGATCGTCGTACCCCTTGAAAACCTCGGCGACCCCGGCTGCCCGGACGGTCAACGCCTCGGCCCGGCCGCCCTCGCCGCAGCCGGCAGCGGCCAGGGCGGCCTGGAGCAGCAGCGTGCCCCCGACGGCCAACTCCCCCACCGGCCGCCGCAGCGCATTCACCATGCGGTCGGCGGCGGCGGCCGTCACGGCGAGCGCCAACCGGTCCCGGCCCAGCCCTCGCAACGCCTGCCCCACCGACACGGCCGCCGTCGCGGCGAGGACCGGATCGTCGCCCGCCACCGCCATCGCCCGATCCGCGGCCAACCACCCGAGGTCCGGCTCGCCGAGCTTCACCAACACCGACGAGCAGATCCGGTACGCCTGCACCAACAGCTCCGGTGACCGCGCGCCCTGGGCGGCGTCGAGCAGACCCGGCAACACCCGCACGAGCTGCGCGTAGTGCGCGTGCTGATAGGTCAACCAGGCGTGCCCGACCTGCCGGCGCAGCTCGTCCACCTCCTGGGCCGGGGCCTGCGGGATGTCGTAACGGGCGAGAGCGGCTCGGATCCCGTCCACCCCATCCAGCGGGCCGGCGGTCGCCGATGGTGGCGGCCGGTCCGGACCGAGCAGCACCTCCGGATCGACCCGCAGCACCGCGGCCAACTCCTGGATCACCGAGTACCGGTCCAGGGTGCGCACACCCCGCTCCACCTTGTCCACCCAGCTCTTCGACCTACGCACCCGGTCGGCGAGCATCTGCTGCGTCATCGACCGCCGGACCCGCCACCGCGCCACCCGCCGACCAATCGGCAGCTCGTCACCGGTCACGCTTCCACCGCCGGTCCGGGACCGCGCGGGTCGTGTCCTCCACGGGTACGCGCTCCGCCTCGGCCTGGGCGATGAGGCGCTGTCTGGCAGCCTCCCGCTCTGCCGCCTCGGACTGCTCGCCTCGGCTCTCCGACTTGTCGCCGTGCATCCCCACCTCCGTCAACCGGTGCACGGCAAAGGGCATTGCCGTCACCTCTGGACTTCTGGGATCAGCGAAGTCGCTGCTCATCGAACCGACCAGATGGCGAGCGATGCGCCCCATTGCGCTGTTCAGGACTTAGGTTGCGCGGGGTTGCGCGGGTCTTTATCGGAGCGCAGCAACCCATAGGCTGGTCACTGTTGGTAGTCACCCGATGGCTGGAGGCCGAACCATGGCGCGGCCGGTAACGAACGCGGCGTTCGACGCACTGCTCCAGGCCGCCGGCTACGGCAACGCCCACGCGGCCTTTGCCCGCCAGCTCAACCACGCCGGCCGCCGGCACGGCACCTGGCGCTACGACGCCGCCAGCGTCTATTGGTGGCTACGTGGTCGCCGCCCCGGCGAGGTTGTGCAAGCCGCCATGGCCGAGGCGCTGACCCGCAAGCTCGGTCGTGCGCTCGTCATCACGGAGCTGGGGTTCAGCGCAACCGAAGGCATCGGAACCTGCGCCTACCCCGCAACCATCGGTGGGGCTCTCGACGCTGCCGAGCAGCTCTGGACGACGAACTCTAATCCGCTCGACTCACGGGTTAGTGAGAGTTTCGACAGCGGGAAGGCCCTACAAGCGGCGCTCGGGTGGCGGTATGACCTGCCCGACGAGACGGTCAGCCGAGTTGGACGGCAGCCGGTCACCTCCAGCGATGTCCAATCGCTGTATGCGCTGGCGGGCCACTTCAGCGATCTCGACCGACGTCACGGCAGCGGGGCGCCGCGAGCCCGAGCGCTCATGGCCGACTTCCTCGTACGTCAGGTTACCGTCATGCTGCGCGGCACCTACAGCGACGCCGTAGGGCGCGACCTCATGCGAGCAGCCGCGATGCTTTCCGGCCAACTCGCCTTCATGTCCTACGACGCAGGCGACCACGTCACCGCCCAGCACCACGTGACCATCGCCCTACGGCTCGCCAAGGCCGCCGACGACCGCTTGTACGGTGCTCACCTGCTGGCCAACCTCGCCACCCAGGCCGTGTTCCTGGGGCACGCTCAGGATGCGGCCCGACTCGTCGAAGCGGCCATCGACGGCGCGGGCCGCGCACCCGCCGCCGTCCTCGCGCGGCTTTACACCACCGCAGCCACTGCGTACGGGCAGTCGGGCGAACGACGGGCCTGCCAGATCGCGCTTAGCAAGGCCGAGCGCGCTCTCGGCCGTACGGGCACAGTCGCGGGGCCGCGCTGGGTCGACTACTTCAGCGCTGCCCACCACGCGGGGGCCGCCCTCCGGTGTCTAGGAGACCTGCGGCTCTACAGGCAGGCCCTGCGACACGCCCCCGACGCACTCGCCCTCACGAGCCAGAACACCCGGACGCGAGCCCTCCACACCGCTCTAATCGCGATGACTCATGCCCGCGCCGGGAACACTGATGCCGCCTGCGAGTGGGGCCTGAAGCTGGCGCAGCACGTCGCAGGCGTCCGGTCGGCGCGTGTTGACCAGCGCGTCCGCGAGCTGACCACTGCGCTCAGCCCACAACAGGAGCTGCCCCAGGTCAACGAAGTCCTACGGGCGCTCGCAACTGAGCCATCCCCTACGTGACCCGGATGCAGGCCTAGACACATCCGCTAGCGTCACCGGGGTGACCTGGACGGAGCCCGCCACCTGGTACGCCAACCTGGCCTCCTTCTACGCTGCCGCCGCGGCCTTCATCACTGACCCGGCCGGAAACGTGCTGCTCGTCAAGCCGACGTATCGGGACCACTGGGTTTTCCCCGGCGGCTATGTCGATGAGGGCGAGTACCCGCATGATGCCTGCGCGCGAGAGGTCCGAGAGGAGTTGGGTGTTGTTGCTGTGGTAGGCGACCTACTAGTGGTGGACTGGGCACCGCCGGCCGGTCAGAGGCCACGCGCGATCATCAGCTTCACGTTCGATTGCCAGATGAACTGCGCAGTCGACAGATTCGAGTTGCCCGGGCAGGAACTGGAGGATGCCGCCTTCTTCTCACCAGAGGAAGCCGAACGGCACCTTCCCATCAATGTTGCTCCGCGAGTCCGCTCGGCGATTAACTCGCGAAGCAGCCAGTCCTCGATCTATCTCGCAGGAGGTATCGGTAACCCACCACCTCGTGATGGTGCGCCAGATTATCGAACCATGCCCGAAGCTTTATAGGATATACCTGCTCTCCTAAGCGAGCGGCGTTTGGGTGACTAAATGCCCGCGATGTCCGCCCCGGCAGAGACCATGGCACACGCCGCCGACAATGTGGCAAGCATGATGGCAATCCGGCTGCCCCTGCCTTCCTGTATTTTCACCAAGACGGGCTCGGCTTGCAGCGAATCCTGCGCAAGCCCGTCACGGCCCAGGTAATCATCGCGGTGCAACGTCCTGGCGACAGGCGTCGCGGCCCTATGCCATCCGAACCAAGCAAAAGCTTTTCCCCAGCAATGCCCAGGCGCGCTACCACACCCGAAAAGGAGTCCGGTCGTGAAGTTGCGACAGGGAGTGCCGCGCTGCGTCGGGAAGCCACACATAGTAGGCGCCTCGAACGCTAGGAGCCAGGACGGAACGGCAATAGCCGCAGACAGCGACCATCCGAACATCGGCCAATCCCGCTGAATCACGGAGATCGGCACGAAAACGATCGCCGCTGGGAGCGTAAGCAGGGTAGCCCCCGCCTTGTACCGCTTTGGGATCAAACGCTTCGTTCTACTCGCCACAGATTGCACCGCCCGTCATGAACTGCGAGTGGGGAAGCAATCACCGTAAGCGACGTGGGCATGGGGGCAGTGTCCGGTTTCTGTCTCTCGTGAACGCAGACGATCCCGACCCCCACAGTCGCCCTGCCCTACAAGCGAGCATAGAGACGCGACCCGACGAAGTTCGCGCGTCACGCAGCCTTGTCCGGGCGTCCCGCAAGGCTCACCCTTTTGAGCTTCTCGCCGCGGCCTGCCCGATCCGACCCTGCCGCGATGACACTCGCAGCAACCCGATCACCAGCCGTACCTCCTGGCCGGGCGAGGGTCAGCCAGGCGTGAGATCCGCGCCCGGCAACCCTCGAAGATCACATTTACCCCGCGCCCAAGTCAACCGATACCCTCGCAGACGCCCAGAGTCTCCTGATCGTTGACGGAATAAGGCATTGCCGTCATGAGCGACACGGCTAGCACTATGTTGTCGGACGGTTACGACGCTGGACTCGCGGGACTGGACGCACTGACAGATCAGCCCTTACTGTCTGTCCTTATAGGTGATGCCGCCCACTTCGCGCTATTTGCAAGGATCGAGGGATGGCGACTGAAGCACGATCAAATGGCGAAAGATTCCGGCGCTGGTCCGTGGCATTCCCCGCCATCCTGGGTGCATTGTCAGGGATCTTCGGCGCATTAGTTGGTGGTTATGTCACGGCCCAGACTGCCAATGATGGAATCGCTGCCCAACGCGAGGCAAACTACAACCAGCAACTAGAGCAGAGGCTGGAAAGACAGCGGGAATTGCGCATCGACGCCTACAAAGAGTTCCTCCAGGAGTCCGACTTAACAAGGCTCGCCTTGCAAGATTTAAGTTTGTGCTTTGCCGAAAACCCTAAGCCAACCACGCAGTGTGATTCGGTCTCATCCCAGACGGCACAGAGGTTCAAGAACTATGAAAATTCGGCCCGAGACAGGATCGCTATCCACGGAAGCGAACGAGCCTGGGGGCTAGCGAACGGGACAGTTGACACGATGGGCAAAGGCCTGAACTACATGATCAAACAAAAAAGGCCCCTCCCTCTACAGACCCTGAGCGGCGAGTACAACAAACTGGGTCTACACGACCCAATATGGGCCGTGCGACTAGAGTTCGTAACCATGATGTGTCAAGAAGTCAACCCCTACCCAAGGTTCAACTGCACCTTCTAGCAACAGGAACCGCCATCGACTATCACCGCCTACCGAGCCAACCCAGAGTGGTGACTACAGATCCAGCACCAATGAGCCTATTGAACTATCCGTGCTTCGTAGGGGCAACAGACAGGACAGAAGGTCGGCCCTGCAATTCGGGCGCAAGTGCTAGGGCCAGGATGATGATTCGAGCTGAAACGGCTGGGTGGACCGTGCCAGTGACGGTCGCAGCACAAAATTCCCTGTGTCCGTAATCTGACATGTTTTCCATGGCGCCGCTCCTAGCTTACGAGCTGATTTGAATTTACGATTCGGACCCATGCCGACCGTCGAGATGGACACCTGATGGCGCAACCGGACCAGAATTTAGAACAGACGATCGAAGCCTTCAGGCACCCAGATGATCCAATAACTAATACTGCGATCAACGGCGCGGCTGCTAGAGCAGCACAACCAACGAAGAAAGCGGCCGCCAAGCCGAGAGCAACGAGTAAGGGCAGGACGGATACCAAGTCATCAGCCACCAAAAAGGCTGCAGCGAAAAAGATCCCAGCTAAGAAGACAAACGGCGCTAGCAACATTCCGTTCCAGAGCATCCCGCAGCCTAAGTATCCTCGCCACGGTGTCCGCCGAGCTCTTCGAATTCCGCAAGCCATCCTCGATCAAAATGCTGGACACCCTTCGACTCCCACCGAGACTGCGGCATTCCTGGGCGTGGCACACTCGGGCGAGTTTGGCGTCGAAATAAGCTCCGCAAAGAAGTACGGCTTCCTTGAGTCTCAGAGCGGGAAGCTAGTAGTTACTAGTCGAGCAAAGCAGGCATTAAGGCCGCGCAGCGACACCGATGAGGGCGACGCCCTACGGGAAGCGGTATTCAGTGCACCTGAAATATCCGATGTGTACTCGCATTATCGCGGCGAGTATCTGCCCGACGACCGCTTCCTTAAAAACGCACTAGTCGAGCAGTTTGGGATTCCAGCAAATAAGGTTCCCGAATTCCTGGACATATTCTCTGAGTCATTAGGCGCGGTCGGCCTAATAGTCAAGGACAACGATCGCGTCAGAATCGTCGATGTGGGCAGAGAAGAAGGTGCTCGGCCCCCCTCTGCGCCTGCATCACCGAACCGCCGATCGCCTTCTAAGGAAATAGCGACGGTAGGTGAAACGTGTTTCGTCATGCAGCCCTTCTCGGGCCATCACGGCGGCTACTACGATAGTCTTTTCAAACCGGCGATCGAAAAATCGGGCTTGCGGCCGGTCCGCGCCGACGAGAACATTTTTGGCTCCGGAAAGATCATGGACCAGGTATGGCGAGGGATCAGAGCCGCCAGAGTGTTGGTCGCAGAACTGACAACTCGCAATCCGAACGTATTCTACGAGCTTGGGCTAGCTCACGCGCTCGGGAAGCCGGTCGTGCTCGTCTCCTCGGGTTCGGACGAGACACCTTTTGACTTGCACCACATTAGAGTGATTTACTACGACATAAACGATCCGTTTTGGGGAACCAAACTGATAGATAAGATCGCAGAGAACATTAGGTCCGCTATAGACAATCCGGAAGAAGCGATCTTCACCGTTGAGGACTACCCAGGCTGAACTAAAACGCGAAAGGTTGTGAATGCCGGCCCACCCCAAGCGACGTTCCTACAACGCGAGTTCGCGTGCCTCAGAGCGCCACAATCGCCGCAGTCTCGGCCGGCAGTTGGATCCGGTCCCGCATCACCGTGACGCCCTCCCCCGACGCCAACAGCACCCGCCGCACCACCCCCGGCAGCGACACCCCCTGCCCCCGCCCAGCCAGGTTCGCCACGACCAGCGTCTCCCCCCGCCGCATCAGCAGAAACTGGTCGCCGTGCTGCACCGACACCGCGTGCATCCGAGGATCCGACAGGTCAGGAAGCGACCGACGCAGCCCGATCAACCGCTGGTAGAACGCCAACATCTCCCGATGCTCCGGCTTGTCCAGCTCCGCCCAGTCCAACCGCGACCGTACGAACGTCTGCGGATCCTGCGGATCGGGAACGTCCCCCTCCGGCCACCCGTGCGCCGCGAACTCGCGCCGTCGACCGTCAGCCACGGCGGTAGCCAGTTCAGGCTCCGGGTGCGACGTGAAGAACTGCCATGGCGTGGAAGCCGCCCACTCCTCCCCCATGAACAGCATGGGAGTGAACGGCGCGGTCAACAGCAACGTAGCCCCAACGCGGAGCAGCGAGGGCGACAGGGAAGCCGAGATCCGATCACCGGTAGCCCGGTTGCCGATCTGGTCGTGGTTCTGCAAGTAGGCGACCAGCCGGTGCCCGGGTACGCGCGGGTCCAGGGCCCGTCCGTGATGCCGGTTGCGGAAACTCGACCAGGTGCCGGCGTGGAAGAACCCGCCGGTCAGCACGTCGGCGAGGGTCTCCAGCGAGCCGAAGTCGCTGTAGTAGCCCTGCCGCTCCCCCGTCAGCAGCGTGTGCAGCGCGTGGTGGGCGTCGTCGTTCCACTGCGCGTGCAGCCCGAACCCACCAGCCTCGCGAGGGGTGATGAGCCGTGGATCGTTGAGGTCCGACTCGGCGATCAGCGACAGCGGCCGACCCAGGTGGGTCGACAGCGACTCCACCGAGACGGCCAGTTCTTCGAGCAGAGGAACAGCCCGCGAGTCGGGCAGGGCGTGTACGGCGTCCAGGCGTAGCCCGTCGACGTGGTAGTCGCGAAGCCACATGAGCACGCTGTCGATGATGTAGCTGCGGACCTCGTCGGAGTGCGGGCCGTCCAGATTGACCGAGCGGCCCCACGTGTTGCTCTGCTCGGCGAGGTACGGCCCGAACCGCGGCGCGTAGGCCCCGGAGGGCCCGAAATGGTTGTAGACGACGTCGAGGATCACCCCCAGGCCCTTGGCGTGGGCGGCGTCGACGAGGCGTTTCAGCCCGTCCGGGCCGCCGTAGGGCTGGTGTGGCGCATACCAGCAGACCCCGTCGTACCCCCAGTTGTGTTCGCCGTTGAAGGCGTTGACCGGCAGCAGCTCGATGAAGTCGACGCCGAGCGCCACCAGGTGGTCGAGGCGGTCGATGGCCGCGTCGAAGGTGCCCTCCGGGGTGAACGTGCCGATGTGCAGCTCGTAGAGGATGCCGCCGGGCAGTTGCCGGCCGGTCCACGAGCCGTCGGTCCATTCGAAGGCGGCGTGGTCATAGCGGCGGCTGGGCCCGTGCACTCCAGCAGGTTGCCACGGTGAGCGGGGGTCGGGCAGTGGGGTTTCGTCGTCGTTCAGCAGAAAGGAGTAGTCGGTGCCGGGGCCGGCGTCCGGGACGTCGACCCGCCACCAGCCGTCCGTGCCGGCGCGCATCTCGTGGTCGGTGGCGCCGGGTAGGTGCAGTCGCACCCGGGTGGCGTCCGGCGCCCACACCGTGAATTCGGTCATGACGCAGCCTCCGCGGTATCGGTGGGAGGAGCCAGCAGGGCGACCGGATAGTCGGCCAGCAGGTCGGCCAACGAGGTCTCCCCGCCACTGTAGACCCGGCCGGTGAACAGGTCCGTCACCTGATGAACGGGGAGCGACAGGACTGTGTCACGCCAGCCACCGGCACGCGCCAGGGCCAGCGAGAGCCGGGTGGCGACGGCGATCGCGCCGCCCCGGTCGAAGGCCACCGCGTGCCGTCCGGCCGGCCCGTGCGCGGCGACCGGCCGGTAGCCGGTGAACAGTTCCGGGTGCGCGCGCCGCAGCCGCAGGGTCCGCGAGACCACGAGCAGCTTCGCGGCGCCGTCGGCGTCCACCGAGGGACGCCAGCCGCCGTCGAGGCGTGCCAGCAGCTCTCGGCGTACGGCGAAGTCGACCGGGCGGCGATTGTCCGGGTCGACGAGGGAGTTGTCCCACAGCTCGGTGCCCTGGTAGGTGTCCGGTACGCCGGGCATGGCGAGCTGCACGAGCTTCTGCCCGAGCGAGTTGGACCAGCCGGCGGGGGTGATCTCGGTGGCGAAGGCGGTCAGCTCGTCGTGCAGTCGCGGGTCGTCGTACATCGCGTCGACGAGGGCGTGCATGGCCCGCTCGAAGACCGGGTCGGGGTCCGCCCAACTGGTCGAGGCCGCGGCTTCCCGGGCGGCCTTCTCGACGTACGCGTGCAGCCGGTCGCGTTCGATCGGCCAGGCGCCGACGGCGGTCTGCCAGAGCAGGTGGGCGAACGCCGGGTCGGGCAGCGGTGCGTACGCCATCCAGCTCTTGACCTGCTCCCCCCAGCGGCCCGGCAGCTCGCTGAGCACGGCGAGGCGGGCGCGGACGTCCTCGCCGCGTTTGGTGTCGTGGGTGGAGACGGTGGTCATGCTGGCCGGCCAGCGGACCTGCCGGGCGGTGGCGAAGCGGTGGAACTCCGCGGGCGGCACCCCGAAGTGGGCGGGGCTGCCGCCGACCTCGTTGAGCGCCACGAACCGGGTCCAGCGGTAGAAGGCAGTGTCCTCGACGCCCTTGGCCATCACCGCGCCGGTGAGCTGCGGGAAGCGTTGGGCCAGCTCGTCCTCGGGGTCGCGCAGTCGTCGGGTGACCGCGTCCAGGGTGGTGGCCAGGTCGGGGCGGCGGCGGCCGGCCTCGGCGCGGGCGGCGGCGAGGTGCCGGGCGCCGTGCGGCGGGTAGCCGCGATAGACGGCGAACGCGGCGGCCAGCTCGGCGAGCGCGGCCCGCGCCTGCTCGGCGGGCACGTCGGGGGCGAGCGCGGCGAGCCGGGTCAGCTCGGCGGCGAGCAACTGCGTGGCGGCGGCCAGTTTGGTGGCGTGGGTGAGGTCCTCCCACGAGGTGAAGTGCCCGGCCAGGCGGGTGTCCAGCGCCGTGAAGTCGCCCTCGGCGTCGGGGTTGACGAAGAGCCCGTTGATCGCGGCCAGGGCGTCGTAGCCGGTGGTGCCGTCGACCGGCCAGTCCGGCAGCTCCTCGCCGTACTCCAGGATCTTCTCCACCACGAGCCAGGCCGCCGGCGCGGCGGCCCGCAGCCGGGCCAGGTAGCCGGCCGGGTCGCGCAGACCGTCGGGGTGGTCGACGCGGATGCCGTCGACCTCGCCGGCGGCGGCCCAGCGCAGGATCAGGTCATGGGTGGCGGCGAACACCGCCGGGTCCTCCACCCGCAGCCCGGCCAGGCCGGAGACCGCGAAGAACCGGCGGTACGTCAGCTCGGCGTCGCCGCGCCGCCAGGAGATCAGCTCGTAGTGCTGCCGGTCGTGCACCTCGCGTGCGTTGCCGTCGCCGGTGCCGTCGGCGATCGGGAAGCGGTGCTCGTGGTAACGCAACTCCCCGTCGACGATCTTGAGGTCGTCGAGGGCGTCCGGCGCGTCGGAGAGCACCGGCAGCAGCAACCGGCCCCGGTTCCAGTCAATGTCGAACCAGTCGGCGTACGACGAGTCGCGTCCCCGGCGCAGCACGTCCCACCAGGCCGGGTTGGCCGGCGGCACGGCGACTCCGGCGTGATTGGGCACGATGTCGACGACCAGGCCGAGCCCGGCGGTACGCAGCGCACGCAGCAGCCGTTGCCGGCCCGCCTCGCCGCCCAGCTCCGGGTTGACGTTCCGGTGGTCCACCACGTCGTAGCCGTGCGCGGAGCCGGGGGTAGCGGTCAGCAGCGGGGCGCTGTAGAGGTGGCTGACGCCCAGCGCGGCGAGGTAGTCGGCGAGGTCGGCGGTGGCGTCCAGGTCGAAGCCGGGCCGGACCTGCACCCGGTAGGTGGATTGCACCGCCATGTCAGATCGTCCTCTCCAACACCACCAGGGAACGGTCCGGCACCCGGATGGTGCCGCCCGCGCTGATCACCGTGACGTCGTCCGGTTCCGGTTCGGCGGTGCCGATCACCCGTTCCCACTTCTGGCCGTACTCGCTGCCGGGCAGGGTGAAGTCCAGCGGCGCGTCGTGGGCGTTGAAGCAGAGCAGGAACGAGGCGTCGTGGTGGCGCTGGCCGTACTGGCCGCGTTCGGGGATGCCCTCGCCGTTGACGAAGAGCGCCACCGAGCGGCCGAAGTCGTTGCCCCAGTCGTCGCCGGTCATCTCCCGCCCGTCCGGGGTGTACCAGGCCAGGTCCGGCAGCGGGGCGTCGATCTCGCGCCCGCCGACCGGCAGGCCGGTGAAGAAGCGGCGGCGGCGGAACACCTGGTGCCGGGCCCGGAACGCGGTCAGCGTACGGACGAACTCCAGCAACTGGGAGTCGGCGTTCTCCCAGTCGACCCAGGCCAGCTCGGAGTCCTGGCAGTAGGCGTTGTTGTTGCCCCGCTGGGTGCGGCCCAGCTCGTCGCCGTGGCCGATCATCGGTACGCCCTGCGACAGCATCAGGGTGGCCAGGAAGTTACGCCGCTGCTTGGCGCGCAGGGCGAGCACCGCCTCGTCGGTGGTGTCGCCCTCGACACCCGAGTTCCAGGACCGGTTGTGGCTCTCCCCGTCCCGGTTCTCCTCGCCGTTGGCCTCGTTGTGCTTGTCGTTGTACGACACCAGGTCGTTGAGCGTGAACCCGTCGTGGCAGGTGACGAAGTTGATGCTGTGGAACGGCCGGCGGCCGTCGTCCTGGTAGAGGTCGGCCGAGCCGGAGATCCGGGACGCGAACTCGGCGAGGGTGGCCGGCTCGCCGCGCCAGAAGTCCCGCACGGTGTCCCGGTACTTGCCGTTCCACTCGGTCCACACCGGCGGGAAGTTGCCCACCTGGTAGCCGCCGGGGCCGACGTCCCACGGCTCGGCGATCAGCTTGACCTGGCTGACCACCGGGTCCTGCTGCACCACCTCGAAGAAGGTGGAGAGCCGGTCGACCTCGTAGAACTCGCGGGCCAGGGTGGCGGCCAGGTCGAAGCGGAAGCCGTCGACGTGCATCTCCTGCACCCAGTAGCGCAGCGAATCCATGATCAGTTGCAGGCTGTGCGGGCTGCGGACGTTGAGGCTGTTACCGGTGCCGGTGTAGTCGACGAAGTAGCGGCGGTCCTCCTCGCTGAGCCGGTAGTAGCTGGGCGCGTCCACGCCCTTGAAGCTCAGCGACGGGCCGAGGTGGTTGCCCTCGGCGGTGTGGTTGTAGACCACGTCGAGGATGACCTCGATGCCGGCCTTGTGCAGCGCCTTGACCATGCCCCGGAACTCCTGCACCTGCTGCCCCAGGCGGCCCAGCGCCGAGTAGCCGTGGTGCGGTGCGAAGAAGCCGATCGTGTTGTAGCCCCAGTAGTTGCGCAGCCCCAGATCGACCAGCCGGTTGTCGTGGATGAACTGGTGCACCGGCATCAGCTCGATCGCGGTCACCCCGAGCCTGGTCAGATACTCGATCATCGGCGGGGAGGCGATGGCCGCGTACGTGCCGCGCAGCTCCTCCGGGATGTCCGGGTGCCGCATCGTCAGCCCGCGTACGTGCGCCTCGTAGATCACCGAGTGGTGGTACGGCGTACGCGGTGGCTTGTCGTTGCCCCAGTCGAAGTACGGGTTGACCACCACCGACTTCGGCATGAACGGCGCCGAGTCGGTCTCCGACATCCGCTCCGGGTGCTCCAGGTCGTAGTCGTAGACCGCCGGGTTCCACGTCACGTCGTCGTCGATCGCCTTCGCGTACGGGTCGATCAGCAGCTTGTGCGGGTTGCAGCGCAGCCCGTTCGCCTGGTCGTACGGCCCGTACACCCGGTAGCCGTAGCGCTGCCCCGGCTCGATGCCCGGCAGGTACGCGTGCCAGACGTACGCGTCCACCTCGCGCAGCTCGACCCGCCGCTCGGCGCCGGTGTCCCACTCGTCGAAGAGGCACAGCTCGATCCGCTCCGCGACCTCGGAAAAGATCGCGAAGTTGGTGCCCATCCCGTCGTAGGTGGCGCCCAGGGGGTACCGCTCACCCGGCCAGACCTGCATGTCGCTCCTTCAGCCGCCCGTACGTGCGCCGGAATGTGCCCGCCGCCCCGGCGCGCCAATCCATACTTTCAGGTGGTGACCGGAATCCACCCGTCTGATGCCCGCTACGCCGATCGGGTGTCCTCCGTCACGATGCGCCTTTTCGAGATGCGTTATCGGGCTCGATGCCTTTTGCTTGTTCGGGGACACGCGCCCACGCGTGACTCCACTCGGCCCTCGGCCACCCCTTCCACTCTCGTTCTGCCGCCACTGACGCCGGCGCGTTCCACCATGCATGGACGGAGATTGATGTGACGACCCTGCGGGTCGGCGAGCAGATCGCTACCACCACGGACCGGGCCCACCGGCCCACCCTGACCTCCCGGCCCCAGCTCCCGGCGCACCCCGGGTCGGGCGTCCCGCCGCAGACCCGCCGCATCCTGATGCTCTCCTGGGAGTACCCGCCGGTGCTCGTCGGCGGCCTCGGCCGACACGTCCACGCCCTCTCCGTCGCACTCGCCGCCGCCGGCCACGACGTCACCGTCGTCACCCGCCACGCCGACGGCGCACCCCTGGAGGAATACGCCGACGGCGTCCGCATCCTGCGCGCACCCGAAGACCCCGTCACCTTCCCCCTGGCCACCAGCTCCCTGCTGGCCTGGACCATGGCCTTCAACCACACCCTCACCCGCACCGCCCTACGCGCCACCCAGGCCGGCTCGTACGACGTCATCCACGCCCACGACTGGCTCGTCGCCCACACTGCGATGACGTTGCGCGACCACCTGGACATCCCGCTGGTGAGCACCATCCACGCCACCGAGGCCGGTCGGCACCAGGGCTGGCTGCCCGAGGAGATGAACCGCACCATCCACGGCGTCGAGCAGTGGCTCAGCAGCGAGTCGGGCCGGGTGATCGTCTGCTCCGGCTACATGCGTGACGAGGTGACCGCGCTGTTCGACGTACCGGCCGGCCGCGTCGACGTGGTGGCCAACGGCGTGGAGCCGCACCGCTGGCAGGTGCCGGCGAGCGCGGTGCGCGCCGCCCGGGCCCGGTTCGCCGGGACCGGCCCGCTGGTCACCTTCGCCGGCCGCCTGGTGTACGAGAAGGGCGTGCAGCACCTCATCGCCGGGCTCCCCCGGCTGCGGGAGCGGCACCCCGGGCTGCGCGCGGTGATCGCCGGCGACGGCCCGTACCGCGCCGAGTTGGAGGCCGAGGTGCACCGCCGCGGCCTGGGCGGCATGGTCACCATGCCGGGCTTCCTGGGCGGCAACGACCTGCCGGCGCTGATGGCCGCCTCGGACTGCTTCGCGGTGCCGAGCATCTACGAGCCGTTCGGCATGGTGGCCCTGGAGGGTGCCGCGGCGGGCGCACCCCTCGCGGTGGCCGCCACGGGTGGCCTCGCGGAGATCGTCGAGCCCGGCGTGACCGGCATGACCTTCCGCCCGCACGACCCGGACGGGCTGGCCGAGGCCGTGCACGAGCTGCTGTCCGACCCCGCACGCGCCCGGACGCTCGCCCGTCGGGCCCGCCGGATGGTGCACGAGCAGTACGGCTGGTCGGCGATCGCCCAGCGCACCGCCGCCAGCTACGCCACCGCCATCGCCACCGACGCCGCGTTCACCGCCGAGCGGGCCGAACGGCGGATGTCCCAGGGCCGTACCCTGCCCGCCCTCCCGGAAGGCAACCTGCTAGCGGCAGCCGGCCTCCGCTGAGGTGTAAGGAAGGGCACCTTGTTAACGCCTGCGGTAGAGGAAGGGTCCCCTGCTAACGACCGAACGACCGCGCGACCTGACGACCGCGCGACCGCGTCTCGCTGCCCCACCCCCTGCCAGAATGTGCGGATGTCTCAACCTGTCGACGCCCTGGACGCCACCTTTCCGGTTGCCGCCTCGATCGCGCTGGACCTGATCTCGCGCGACGAGGTGGCCGCACAGTGGTCGAGCCCGAGCGCCCTGCCGCACCTGTCCATCGGCGGCCTCGCGTGCCACCTCGGACGCCAGGCGGTCCGTGCGGCCGAGCTGCTGCCGGCGCCCACCGACCTGCCCACGCTGGAGTCGGCGGACAGCCACTACGAGCGGGCCGCCTGGGTCACCGAGGGCACCCCAGATGAGGACGAGGTCGCCAAGGGCTCGGACGAGGCCGACGCGGCAGGCGGACCAGCGGACCTGCGCGCCCGTTCCGCCCTGGCGCTGCAGCAGGTCACCGACCTGCTGACGCGAGGAGCCGCCCGCGAGGTCGTACCGATTCCGTGGCAGGGCTGGGCGCTGCGACGCGGTGACTTCCTGCTCACGCGCCAACTGGAGATCGTCGTACACACCGACGACCTCGCGGTGAGCCTCGGCGTACCCACTCCGGTGTTTCCGGCGGAGGTCTTCGACCCCGTACGCGACCTGCTGGTACGCCTGGCCGTCCGCCGCCGTGGTCAGTCCGCGCTGATCAGCGTGCTGAGCCGGAGCGAGCGGTCGAAGGACATCTCCGCCTTCTGAGGCACCACCCCGGCACGCGGTGCCACCGCATGGACGGGCGGGAAACGCCGCACCGGACGGGCAGGAAACGCCGCACCGGACGGGCAGGAAAGCCGCACCGGACGGACGGGAAACGCCGCACGGGACGGGCGGGAAAGCCGGCAGGCCGTCGACCCGGATCGGGTCGACGGCCTGCGGGGTGGTGCGAGGGAGCGGAGGCTCAGCGCTCGTTGAACGGGACGTAGGCCCGCTCGGCGGAGCCGACGTAGATCTGCCGCGGACGGCCGATCTTGGTCTCCGGGTCGCTGATCATCTCGCGCCACTGGGCGATCCAGCCGGGGAGCCGGCCGAGCGCGAAGAGCACGGTGAACATCTTCGTCGGGAAGCCCATGGCCTTGTAGATCAGGCCGGTGTAGAAGTCCACGTTCGGGTAGAGCCGACGGGAGACGAAGAAGTCGTCGGCGAGCGCGATCTCCTCCAGCTCCATAGCGATGTCCAGCAGCGGGTCCGGCTTGGCCATCCGGCCCAGCACGTCCTGCGCGGCCTTCTTGACGATCGCCGCCCGCGGGTCGTAGTTCTTGTAGACCCGGTGGCCGAAGCCCATCAGCTTGACGCCGTCCTCCTTGTTCTTGACCTTGCGGACGAAGGAGCGGACGTCGTCGTCACCGGCGTGGATCTGCTGGAGCATCTCCAGCACCGCCTGGTTGGCGCCGCCGTGCAGCGGGCCGAACAGCGCGTTCACACCGGCGGAGACCGAGGCGAACAGGTTGGCGTTGCTGGAGCCGACCAGGCGCACGGTCGAGGTGGAGCAGTTCTGCTCGTGGTCGGCGTGCAGGACGAAGAGCATGTCCAGCACCTTCGACATCACCGGGTCGACCTCGTACGGCTCTGCCGGCACGCCGAAGGTCATCCGCAGCAGGTTGTCCACGTACCCCAGCGAGTTGTCCGGGTACAGCAGCGGCTGCCCGATGGACTTCTTGTAGGCGTACGACGCGATGGTCGGGACCTTCGCCATCAGCCGGACCGTGGAGATCTCCACGTGCTCGGAGTCGAACGGGTCCAGGCTGTCCTGGTAGAAGGTGGAGAGGGCGCTGACCGCCGAGGAGAGCACGGCCATCGGGTGGGCGTCCCGGGGGAAGCCGTCGAAGAAGCGGCGCATCTCCTCGTGCAGCAGCGAGTGCCGCCGGATCCACTCGGTGAACTCGGTCAGCTGCTGCTCGGTCGGCAGCTCACCGTAGATGAGCAGGTAGGAGACCTCCAGGAAGGAGGACTTCTCGGCCAGCTGCTCGATCGGGTATCCCCGGTAACGCAGGATCCCCGCGTCGCCGTCGATGTAGGTGATCGCGGACGACGCCGCAGCGGTGTTGACGAAACCGGGATCGTAGGTGGTCATCCCGGTTTCTTTCAGCAGCTTGCTGACCCCGATACCGGCGGGGCCCTCGACCGCGGGGTGCACCGGCATCGACAGCTGCCCACCGGGGTGATCGAGCTTGACTTCCGTCATGTGGTTCCTCGCTTCGCCGGCAGATCTACGTTGAATTGCCTTCGCTTCTACCGTAATTGCGGCGCGGGGGACACCGCCCGCCGTGGTTCCGGGGTGAGGTATGCGTCACGCCGAGGAGAAGCAGACGTTCAGGAGAGCGTGAGTTGGCGCAGCGTACCGTCCGCCGCGACCTGGTAGACGTCCAGCTGGTTGTTGCCGGCGCGGAACAGTTGGTCGTCGGTGAGCAGGGCGGCGAAGCGACGCCCACCGGCGTCGGCCGGCACCACCGGGACCACCGCACCGATCCGTCCGTTGACCGCCACCGCCAGCAGCGTGCCGTCCGGTATCCGGGACGGCACGTCACCCCAGACGAGGGCCGGAAGGGTGCCGGTGTCCGGATCCATCGAGCGGAACGCGGCCAGGTCCGCCACGGTGACGGTACCCCCGGTCGGGCCGGCGCGGACCTCGGTGCCGACCAGCGGGTGCGGCGACGGCAGCGGTGGCGGCGTGGGCACGCCGCCGGGAAAGGTGACCGGTTCGCCGGGCCGGTCGTAGAAGTGCTTGGTGCCATCGGTACGCGGGGCCTGCCGCGCCGAGCGGCCGTCCACCCGCCAGGGCAGCCGTACGCCGGCCTCGTCGGCGACCGTCGGCAGCAGGTCGACGTGCTCCCAGTTGCGGTCGTCCACCCGGCCGGTCTGCTGCCCGGGTTCCTTGACGAACATCGGCACCCACGCCACCTCACCGGCGGCTGCCTTGATCGAGTCCATCCCCCGGCCCTGGGCGCCCGCTCGGAAGCTCACCCCGTGATCAGCGGTCACCACCACGAGCGCCTTGTCGTAGAGGCCGCTGGCGCGCAGCGTGCGCAGCGTCTCGCCGATCAGCCGGTCGGTGTAGCCGAGCTGGGCGAGGTGCCGCTGGCGGGCCAGCTCGATCCAGCCGGCGCCGTCGTTGGGCAGGTCCTCGGGGGCGTCGTAGCGGGCGCCGGACGGCAGGTACGCCCACGGTGAGTGCGGCATCAGCAGGTGCAGGAAGTGCAGGGCGGGCCGGGGTGCCGGTTTGAGCCCGGCCAGGAAGCTGGTGAACCGGGCCGGCTGGTTGTCGTCCAGGCTGTCCCAGCGGAACTTCGGGTCCGCCGGCACCGGCTCGGCGGCGTCCAGGCCGGCCTCGGCCCGGGTCTGCTCCCGGTAGGAGTCCTCCGGGTCGACCCGGGTCGGTGTCGGCCCGGCGACCTGGCCGAACAGCTTGCCGGTCTCCCGGACCAGCACACCGAGCCCCTGTTCCGGGCTGGCCGGCTGCTCGCAGCGGCTGGGCGGGCAGAGTCGGGTGATGCTCTCCTGGGCCTGGATTTCGTACAGGCCGCCGAAGGCGGTGAACAGGTTGTCCGGGTACTGCGAGTAGTGCGGCGCGACCGACCGCGCCGGGTAGCGGCCGGTCAGCATCGCGGGCAGCGCGTTGGGGGTCCAGCCGCTGACGCCGGTGGCGTTGCGGTACCAGGTCGACGCGCCGGCCAGCTCGGCGAAGTGCGGGAACCGGGTCGCGTCGATCCGGCCGTCGGTGCCGAGCAGGCTGACCAGCGGCAGCTCGTCGAGGATCAGCATGACGACCGGCGGGTGCACGCCCCCACCCTGCGCGGTGCCGGCCGCGCCGCCGTCGCCGCGCGGCAGCACCACCGCCGAGGTGGGCGAGACGAACAGGAAGAGCACGACGAAGACCACCGGCCCGGCGGCGGCCAGCCGCAGCACGCGGCCCGGCGCCCGCCACCGCCGGTGTGCGACCGCGCCGGCCGCGCCGACCAGCAGGGCGACAACCAGCAGGGGTACGCCCCGAAGTGGCGTCGCGTGCCGGCCCACCTGCACGGCCAGCGCGGCCAGCAGCAGCCCGACCAGCACGGTGTGGGTGAGCGCGCGGGCGGTCCGGCCGGCGAGCCGGCTGAGTGGGCCGAGCAGCGCCACCGGCACGGTGGGCAGCACCGCCACCAGGGCGACCAGCAGCAGAATCTGGCCCGGGTCGGCGCGGTGGAAGAGGAAGAAGTCGGGGCTGCGGCCGAGTACGTCCAGCAGCGGCTGGGTGACCACCAGCCCGATCAGGGCCACCACCTCCAGCAGCCGGCCCACCTCCCCGCGCCAGCCCCGGTCCCACCGACCGGCCTCCCGTTCAGCCACCCACGACCGTCCGGTACAGCGTGCGGGTGCCCGAGGGCAGCTCCAGCCTCTCGGCGATCCGGCCCCGGGCGGCGAGCAGCCGCTCGAAGGTGTCGCGCCGGTAGTCCGGAAAGAGGCCCTCCGGCTTGTTGGCCAGCAGCCGGCGGGCCATCGGGTCCTGGGGGTGGACGAACTCCACCACCACCGTGCCGCCCGGCGCGGTCAGCCCGACCAGCCAGTCGATCACCTCCGGCAGCGGTACGTTGCGCCCGATCGCCAGGTGGTGCACCACGGCCAGGGCGAGTACGGCGTCGGCGTCGGCCCGTGCGGCGAAGCTGGCCCGCTCGACGCCCCGCCAGCCGCCGCCGGGCGACGGGTCGGCCAGGTCCAGCACCAGCGGCAGGATCCGCCGTTGCCCCTCAGCCTTGAGCGCCCGGTACAGCTCGTCGACCACCGCCGGGTCCTGCTCGACGGCCACCACGTAGTCGGCGTGCTCGGCGGCCAGCCGCGCGTACCGGCCGTCGTTGGCGCCGAGGTCGAGCACCAGGCGGGGCCGGGAGCCGGCGGTCAGTGCGGCGGCGACGAACTGCTCCTTGGCCGCCCGGTCCTGTGCCGAGTAGCCGCAGGTGCGTTGGTAGTCCGACCAGTGGCTGACCGGCGGGCGGCGGTCCAGCTTGCGGACCAGCCTCTCGATGCCGCGTACGGTGGCCAGCACCAGCTCCCGGGTGAAGCCGGCGGCCCGCAGTTGGGCCCGCGTGTCGGTGGTGCTGGCGGCAGCGTTGCGCTGCTGCATCGCGCCGTGCAGGTGCAGGTGGGTGAGGACGCCGGGGCGCAGCCGGCGGGCGCCGCCGAAGAGCGGGCGGAGCTGGTCGGCCTCGATGCCGTCCACCCGGGCGCGCAGCCAGGGCTGGAAGTCCACGCCCAGGTGGGCGGTGAGCAGCAGCGGGTAGAGCACGGTCTGGCAGAACTGCTGGTAGCCGGCCCACGGTTCACCGTCGCGTACCGGCTCGAACGACCCGATGTCGATGAAGACCGGGTCGGCCCCGCGCCACTGCAGGTTGTAGGCCGAGCCGTCCTTGGTGGTGAAGCCGTCGGCCAGCGCGGTACGCAGGATCTCCAGGTGCAGCAGCGCGGCGTCGCGCAGCATGGTGAAGGACCACTCGTACGGGTGGGACACGAAGGGGATGCGCTCGTGACGGAGCACCGCCGCCCAGGGCGCGCCGGCCTCGGCAGGCACCAGCGTCGACGGTGCGTCCTCGGTGGCGCAGACCTTGCCCGCGGCGACCAGCGCCGGGAAGAACGGGCTGACCGACAGCGTCCGCCAGTGCCCGGCGGCCTGCTCGTCCAGCCCGCGCAGCACCTCGTCGCCCACGTGGAAGACCTGGTTGGCGGGGTCGCGGAAGGAGGCCGGCTCGGGCCGTACCCCCGGGGGTGAGATCGCCATCGCCGGGTCCGGCCGGTTCACCGCTGGTCGGTGGGCTGGCGGCGGAACCGGTCGACCAGACGCCGCCAGTAGAGCTTGGCGGCGACCGCGACGCCGGCCACCCCGCCGACGACCGCCTGCACGATCAGGCTGCCCGATCCCGCGTCCAGGTAGGCCAGATGGATCACCGATCGCTCCTTCCCCTCGCCGTCTCGACGCCGGCGTCCCGGGTGCGTAGCGATGAGGCTTTTGACCCAGAAAGCCGGACTTGTCTGCCACCGTACGCCGATCGCCCGTCCCGCACGGGGCACATCGACGCATCGGCCCGAGCGACCGGAACGAACCGCAAGGCACCGCCACCAGCGTCACCACGTCGGTACGCTGCGCACGTGCGCTGGGTGGTGGTCGACGTACCGCTGGACTCCTCCGGGGCGGCCCGCGGCGAGGAGCGGGCGCCCGCCGCGCTGCGTCGTGCCGGCCTGCTGACCGCGCTGCCCGCCGACGACGGCGGCCGGGTGGACGAGGCACTGTTGCGCGACCCGGCACGGGCCGCGCAGAGCGGAGTGATCGACCCCGCCGGCCTGCGCCGGGCCGGTGCCGCCATCACCGCCCGGACCGCCGCGCTGGTCACCGGTGGCCGTCGGCCGCTGATGCTCGGCGGGGACTGCGCCATCCTGCCCGGCATCTGCCGCGCGCTGCCGCCGACAACGGAGCTGTGGTTCGTCGACGCTCACCCGGACTTCCTCGACGGCGCGACCTCACCGACCGGCGAGGCCGCCGACATGGACCTCTCGGTGGTCACCGGGCACGGCCCGGCCGCCGCGATCGGGCAGGACGGCGCACTGCTCGACCCCGGCCGGGTCCATCTGCTCGGGCACCGCCCGTCGGACGATGAGAGTGGCCGGATCGAGGTGGCCCGGATCGACCCGGCGGTCCAGCAACTGCCCGCCGCCGAGTTGCTGCGCCGGGGCGCCGCGACGGTCGGGGCAGGCCTGGCCGCCGCTGGCGACGGGCCGGCCTGGCTGCACCTCGACCTGGACGCGGTGGACCCCCGCGACCTGCCGGCGGTGACCTATCCCGAGCCCGACGGTCTGCGCTGGCCCGACCTGATCGCCCTGATCGGCCCGCTGGCCCGCGCCGACCGACTGCTCGGCATGAGCGTCACCGACCTGAACGCCGACGAGGACCCGGACGGACGCCACGCGCGACGGGTCGTCGAGGTCCTCGCGGAGGTGCTGGACCCGACCGGAAGATAGGCCACCACGAGGTGAAATTAAGAAAGTTAAGATCTACCTCTTGAAAGTTAAGGTTCCGGCGCGTACAAATTTAGACATGACAGAGCAGGCGATGGACTGGCAGGAACTCACGAACCTGACCCGGGGCCAGCCGTTCGTCGTCGAGCGGGTGCGTCTCGCCGGCAGCGGCGTCGCGATCGAGGGTGAGTTCGAGCTACCGCAACTGGCTCAGCTCAACGTCGAGGACCAGGTCTTCGTCACGGCGTTCGTGCGGTGCCACGGCTCCATCAAGGAGATGGAGCGGATCTTCGGGGTGAGCTACCCGACGATCAAGTCACGGCTCAACCGGATCACGCAGATGCTCGACTTCGTCGAGACCGATCCGGCACCGCCCCGCGCCGACACGATCGGTCGGTTGCGCCGTGGCGAGATCACCGCGCAGCAGGCGCTGGCCGAATTGGACGGTCGAGGGTGATGCCGCAGTTGGTGACCGTACGGGTCAAGCGCCCAGACCGTCGTCCCATCCGGGTCTGGGTCCCGGTCCTGCCCGTGGTGCTGCTGCTCGCACCGATCGTCGTCCTGGTCGTGCTGGCCGCGATCGTGGCCTGCCTCGTGTTCCACATCGGAGTGGCGCGGGCGCTCGGCACCACCTGGCGTGTCATCTCGGCGCTACCCGGCGCCCGGTTCGACATCGAGCAGGGCCGCACGGCCGTGCTCGTCAGTGTTCGATAGGAGAGGTTGCAATGACCGAACAGCGCAAGGACATCCTCGACATGCTGGCCGAGGGCAAGATCACCGCGGAGGAGGCGGAGCAGCTGATCGCCGCGCTCGAACGGGACCAGCCGACGGCGGCGTCGAGCCTCGACGCCCGACCGAAGGGCAAGGTGAAGTACCTGCGGGTGCTGGTGGACGCCGTCGACAACGGCGAGCCGTCGCGGGTCAACGTACGGGTGCCGCTGCAACTGCTGCGGGCCGGTGTGCGGCTCACCGCCCTGATCCCGCCGCAGGCACTGGGCAAGGCCACCGACGAGATGAACAAGTCGGGCGTGCCGTTCGACCTGACCCAGCTCAAGCCCGAACAGCTCGAGGCGCTCGTGGAGCACCTCGACGAGATGACCGTGGAGGTCGACTCACCCGATGCCAAGGTGCGGGTCTTCTGCGAGTAGGGCGCCGTCCAGATGGACGGACCCCCGAGAGGGTGCTGGAACACCCTCCCGAGGTCGCGCCCGAAACCGCAGAGCGCGGTTGAACTGCGAATCTGAAGTCTAGCCATTTCTCGGCGCACAGCGAGGGGCCACCCGGACGGGTGGCCCCTCGCCACGCGTGGCCTGCCCCTGCCGCGTACTCCGGACGAAGCGCGGGCTATGCGTCAGCTGTGGGGTTGGGCAGCCGGACGGAGAACACCGTTCGGCCCGGCCGGCTGTCCACCGTGACCGTGCCGTGGTGCGCCTCCACCACCGCCGCCACGATGGCCAGGCCCAGGCCGGTGCTGCCGTGCGCCCGGGACCGGGAGCTGTCGCCGCGAGCGAACCGCTCGAACAACTCGGGTTGCAGGTCCGCCGGCACCCCGGGCCCGTCGTCGGCGACGGTGAGCAGGGCGGTGCCGCCGTCGACGGTCAGGGTGGTGGTCACCGCCGTGCCGGGCGGGGTGTGCACCCGGGCGTTGGCCAGCAGGTTCGCCACCACCTGATGCAGTCGGGCGGCGTCGCCGGGCACCCGGATCACCACCTCGGGCAGGTCGAGGTGCCAGCGGTGTTCGGGGCCGGCCACGTGCGCGTCGCTGACGGCGTCCACCACGAGGGCGGACAGGTCGACCGGCTCGACCGCGAGCGGACGACCGGAGTCCAGCCGGGCCAGCAGCAGCAGGTCGTCGACGAGGCTGGTCATCCGGGTGCTCTCGGACTCCACCCGGCGCAGCGCGTGCGCCACGTCGGCGGGGACCTCGTCGCGGCCACGCCGGGCCACCTCGGCGTACCCGCGGATCGCGGCCAGCGGCGTACGCAGCTCGTGGCTGGCGTCGGCGACGAACTGGCGTACCCGCGTCTCGCTGGCCTGCCGGGCGGCGAGCGCGTCGGCGACGTGGCCGAGCATCCGGTTCAGCGCCGCGCCGACCTGACCGACCTCGGTACGCGGATCGGTGTCGGCGGCCGGTACGCGGACGGCGAGCGCCACCTCGCCACGGTCCAGCGGCAGTTCGGTGACGCGGGTGGCGGTGGCGGCGACCCGGTTCAGCGGTCGCAGCGTGGCCCGGACGATCAGCGCGCCGGCGCCACCGGCGATGAGCAGCCCGAGGGCGGCCACCCCGGCCTGTGCGGCGACCATCCACCAGACGGTCTCCTGCACCCCGGACAGCGGCAGTGCGACGACCCGTACCGTGCCGTCCCGGAACTGCTGCCGGGCCACGGCCCGGTAGTCACCGCGGGCGCCGAGGTCGACGGTGCGCGGCGCGGCGTCGACCGGCAGGTCGGCCAGCGCGGCGACCTCGCCGACCGGGACCGGCTCCTCGTCCGGAAAACGGTCCTGACTGGACGGGCTGCGGGTCAGCGTCGAGGCGGCCGTCACCCGGCCGTCGACGACGTCGGCGACCACGGTGCCCGAGGGCGAGCCGGGCGGGATGCCGGGACGGGCGTTCGAGTAGGCCGGTCGACCGGGGCGATCTCCCCACGGCACGGCCGCGGGGGCGAGCTGGTTGTCGAGCCGGTCGATCAGGAATTGCCGCAGCGCCACCGTGGTGAGCCCGCCGATGGCGATGCTGACCAGCGCGAGCAGCGCGACCAGGGCGAACACCAGCCGGGTACGCAGCGATCGGCCGGCCAGCCACCGATGTGCGGCACGGACCGGTCGGCGGCGGGTGCGGTCACTCGGCCGGCTTGAGGACATAACCCGCGCCGCGCAACGTGTGGATCATCGGCGCCCGGCCGGCGTCGATCTTCTTGCGCAGGTACGAGATGTAGAGCTCCACCACGTTGGCCTGACCACCGAAGTCGTAGTTCCACACCCGGTCGAGGATCTGCGCCTTGCTGAGCACCCGGCGCGGGTTGCGCATCAGGTAGCGCAACAGCTCGAACTCGGTGGCGGTGAGCGTGATCAGGTGGCCGTCGCGGCGTACCTCGTGGCTGTCCTCGTCGAGGCTCAGGTCGCCGACGGTCAGCACCGCGTCCTCCCGGGCGGCGACCGCGAAGCCGGAGCGGCGCAGCAGCGCGCGCAGCCGGGCGATCACCTCCTCCAGGCTGAACGGCTTGGTGACGTAGTCGTCGCCGCCGACGGTCAAACCGGCGATGCGCTCCTCGACGGCGTCCCGGGCGGTCAGGAAGAGCACCGGCACGGTGGGGGCGTGCTCGCGGAGCCGGCGCAGCACCTGGAAGCCGTCCAGGTCGGGCAGCATCACGTCGAGCACCACGGCGTCCGGCTGGAACTGTCGCGCGGCGCTCACGGCCGTCATGCCGTTGCCGGCGCTGCGGACCTGCCAGCCCTCGTAGCGCAGTGCCATCGACAGCAGGTCGGTGAGCGTCGGTTCGTCGTCGACCACCAGCACCCGGACCGGCTCGCCGTCGGGGCGGCGCAGCTCGATCCGGCCCGGAGCGGTCTGCCCGTCCATGACCATGTCCCCCATCGTGGGCGCGGCACCTGTACCGCGCCTCTGCGACACCTGTGCGCCAGCTGTGCGGCCGGGCCCCGAGCGCACCGCCGGTCAGCCCCGCCCGGGGATCACTCGGACACCCCGAACGGGTCGGTGCGGACGAACCGCATGCTCCACCCGCCCGCGTCGTCCGGCTGATCGCGCTCGTAGAGGTGGTCGGGGCCGGCCTGCACCGGCCCGGTCCCGTCCGGGTGCCGCATGATCCAACGCTGTGGCGGGGCGCCGTCCGGGCCGGCCGGCAACTGCCGGACCAGACCGTTGGCGGGCCCGCCGACGAAGCGTACGGTGACCTCGCTCATCGCGACCCTCTCAGAGTGAGCACGCCGGCACGTTCGGTGACACCGGCTCTGGCTCGCAAGCTACCGCACCCCACCGCCGCGCCGCAGCGCGGTGCTCGGCATCGGCGGATCGCGATCCTTCGCGGTTTGCCCAGCTCGGAGCCGGGGTACCGCGTTCGGATCACCCGCCGCCGGCGGGGCGAGGGCGAGGAGCGGTCGATGCACACGCTGGACGGGCGGTACCGGCTCGAACAGCGCATCGGCGTTGGCGGGATGTCCGAGGTGTGGCGGGCGCACGATCGGGTGCTGGACCGGCCGGTCGCGGTGAAGCTCATCTCGCCCGGCCCGGACGGTCAGCACGGCCCGGTGGAACGGATTCAGGCGGAGGCCCGCTCGGCGGCGTGCCTGGTGCACCCGAACGTGGCGAGCGTGCACGACTTCGGCACCGCCTCGACGTTGCCCGGCCACCGGGTCCCGTACATCGTCATGGAGTTGGCCGAGGGCGAGACGCTCGCCGCGCACCTGCGGGCCGGGCCGCTGGACTGGCGGATCGCGGTCCGGGTGTGCGCGGAGGTCGGCGCCGCGCTGGCCGCCGCGCACGCGCACGACATCGTGCACCGCGACGTGAAGCCGGCCAACGTCATGCTCACTCCACTCGGGGTGAAGGTGCTCGACTTCGGCATCGCCACACCCTCTGGCGCGACGGACCCGATGCCGGACGGGATGCTGGTGGGCACGCCCGCGTACCTGGCGCCCGAGCAGTTGGACGGCGCCCCGGCCACCCCGGCGGCCGACATGTACGCCCTCGGCGTGCTGCTCTACTACTGCCTCACCGGCCGACTGCCGTACCGGGCGGGAAGCACCGCCGAACTGTTGGGCGCGCGCCGCAGCCGGCCGCCGGACCCACTGCCCGAGATCGACGGGCTTCCGCCGGAGGTGGTCGAGCTGTGCCGTTCCTGCCTGGCCACCGACCCGACCCGACGTCCGACCAGCCTGGTCGCCGCGCTGCTGCTGGCCGAGGCCGTGGACGCCCGCGTGTACGTGCCGATGGGGGTGCCCGCGGCGCGCGAGCCGGCCCGCACGTCGCCGTGGTCCGAACGTGCCGCGCGGGAGGCCACCGAGGCGGTGCCGGTGACCGACCGGGCGGACGGACCCTCCGGGCGCTGACCGTACGGCCTGCGGCGTTTCGCTCGGCTACGGTCGGGTAGCCCTGGGTGAGCGACAGGAGGAACGCGATGCCGGATCCGAGTTCCTGGCTGCACGAGGCCACCGCGACCGCCGAGGGCGGCCACGTACGCACCGACGATGGCGGGCTCTCCACCGCGCTGGCGTCACCGCTGGCGGCGCACTGCACCGGGCTGAGGCCCGAGCAGCTGCTGGCCGCCGCCTTCGCGTCGTGCCTGCACCACGCGGCGGTGGAGGCGGCCGGGGAGATCACCGATGAGGCGCACACGGTCCAGGTGCGTGCGGAGGCGAAGCTGGGGCGCGACGACGACGGCCTGTACCGGGCCGACGTGCACGCCTCGATCTCGTCCGCCGGGCTGAGCCGAGAGCAACTGGCCGACCTGGTCGAGTACGCCGACCGACTGTGGCCGTTCTCCAGCGGAGACAACAGCCGGCATCGACTCACCGTCACCCCGGCGGAGAACGGCCGGCACTGACCATCCGCCGAACGGCCGCGCCCCGGCGTCGGCCGTTCGGCGGATCGCGTCTCGAACGAACGGATGACCCTCGGCGTACGGGCGACATCGGCGCCGATGATCGTCTCCACGCCCGGTTTGGCCGAGCAATTCGGGAATAACCGTCTGGCCTGATTGGCGAGGTTGAGGCAGATTCCCGGTCTTTTGCCCTCAGCTGCCCCCAAGATCCGGGCAAATTGTGGCGCATGCCACCCTTCGGGCCAACGACATCGGTCGGCTGGGTCTCTAGCCTCGGCGAGTGCATCCCGACGACCCCTCTGACCAGAACCTGACCGACGCTCGCCCGACCACCTGTTCAGGCAACGCCGCCTCAACCGAACGGACGATCGGCCGTCACCGGCTCCCCGAACCGCCCCGCCGCGCCCGTCTGGGCTCGACCCCGGTCCGGGTCGCCCTGGCCACCGGCGTCACCTGCTGCCTCGGCCTCGTCGCGTTCGCCGGCACCCGGGGCGAGCACCGCGAGAGCCTCCCGGAGCCGCTCGCCGAGGCGGTGTCCGACCGCGCCGCCATCGCCGACGAACGCGCCTCCCGGTCGCTGGAGCGCGACGCCGCACCCCCACGCGTCATCCCCAGCCCCACGGCGAAGCCCACGCCCGCCCCCACCGCCAAGCGCAAGGCGCCCAAGAAGCCGACCAAGCCTCGCCGGCCCCGGCCGGTCGCCGGCCTCGACCAGCTCCAGATGGACAACGCGAAGATCATCGTCGACGTCGGTCGGGACATGAAGATGCCGCGTCGCGCCCTCGTGGTGGCGCTGTCGACCGCCATGCAGGAGAGCAACCTCTACAACCTGGCCAGCGACGTGCTGCCGGAGTCGCTGGAGTACCCGCACCAGGGCAGCGGCTTCGACCACGACTCGGTCGGGCTGTTCCAGCAGCGCCCCAGCAGCGGTTGGGGCACCGTGGCGGAGCTGATGCGCCCGTCGTACGCCGCCCGCGCCTTCTACGAGGCGCTCAACGAGATCCCGGGCTGGCAGGACATGAGCGTCACCGCCGCCGCCCAGGCCGTACAGGTCTCCGCCTTCCCCGACGCGTACGCCCAGCACGAGGACCGCGCGACCACCGTCGTGGCGGCGCTGCTCGCCTGAGTCGGCGTCAGCGGCTGTGCGCGCCGTCCCGCCCCGTCGGGGGCTCCACGGCCGCGTCCGGACCGCCGGCGGCAACCCGGGTCGCGGGTACGCCGGTGCCGGCCGCCGCGGTCGGGGTGTCGGCGGGTACCGGCTCGACGGTCACCCCGGTCAGGATCTCGTCCACCCGCGCCTCGCGTACCCGGCGGGCGTTCAGCGCCGCCTCGAAGTCACGTCGAGCCTGCACGGCCTCCGCGTACGCCCGCTCGCGCACCTGCCGAGCCTCCTCGCGGGCCTCGTCCAGCTCCATTCGGGCCTGGGCCAGGATCTCGGCCGCGTCGTGCTCGACCGCGCCGGCGGCGTACCGGGTGGCCGTGGCGTCGCCCAGGTCGAGCCGCTGGAGCAGCCCGCTGAGCCAGGTCGCCTCCTCGCGGATCTCGTCCCACTCCCGAGCCGACCCGGCGGCGCCCTGCGCCCGCGCCGCGAGCCGGGACAACCGGATCCCCAGCTCATCCAGGCAGGAGTCCACCTGCCGCCGGTCGTAGCCGGTCTCAACGACGGAAAACCTCATACTGTCGCCCCCCAGGCAGCTGCTGTTACTTCCCCTCCTGGATCCTCGGTCGCGGCGGGAGCGGCCGAGGGCGTTCGGGAAAAATGTTCAGCATCCGCGCACGTGGAGAGCGGGTGAGGAACAGGTCGGGTGCGGGCCAGGGGCGGGTCAGGGGCGCTTGGGCAGCACGACCACCCGGCCGAAGAACTCGTCGATCCGGCGTACGACGTCGTTGAAGTCGTCCAGGTCGATCGGCTTGGTGACGTACGCGTTGGCCTGCAGGGTGTAGCTGCCGACGATGTCGGTGTCCGCGTTGGAGGTGGTCAGCACCACGATCGGGATGGTCCGCAGATCCTCGTCCTGCTTCACCGCGCCGAGCACCTGCCGCCCGTCCATCCGGGGCATGTTCAGGTCCAGCAGGATGACGTCCGGTCGGCGGGCCTCCAGGTGGCGGCCCTCGGCGCGGAGGAACTCCATGGCCTCCTCGCCGTCGCTGACCACGTCGATGACCTTGTCCACGTCGGAGTCCGCCAGCGCCTCCTCGATCATGAGCACGTCGCCCGGGTCGTCATCCACCACCAGGATGCGTACCGGATGCGGGCTGTCTGCGCCCATCACTACCTACCTCGGGTCGGCGGGGACGGGACCGGACGGTCACCGAAGGCTTGGCGGGGAAATCTAGCCCATCAGGGGGCGCTGCGGGACGCCGGGTCGACCGTGTCTGGTTCGTAGCGCAGCACCTCGGCCAGGCCGGTGACCCGCAGAACCCGCTCGACCCGGCCGGTGGCGCCGGTGACCCGTAACCAGCCGCCCTTGGCCGAGGCCCGGTTGTCGCCCCGGACGAACACGGCCATCCCGGTGGAGTCGCAGAACGCGAGGTCGGTGAGGTCCAGCAGCACCCGGTGCTCGCCGTCGGCCCACAACCGGTCGATTGCGGCGGTCAGCTCCCCGGCGGTGCTCAGATCCAGCTCACCGGCGAGCCGCAGGCAGGCACCACCGCCGTCGCGCCCGGCGTGCCTGACGCTGAACGACACCGTGCCTCCCCCTCGCTCCACCGCCGACGGTGGGACGTTTGCAGTCCGGCAAGTATACGCAGGAGGACCCCGCCGGCCATACGGCACGGTGATCGACTGCGGCTACCCGGAGTGCTGTCGGCAGGGGTGGCCCCCGACCCTGGGACCTGGGGTCGGGGGCCGGAGAAATGTCTAGGGTGCGGTCATCGGCTGAAGCCGGGGGCCGCTGTCGCGCAGCTCGCCGATCGGCGAGGGGTCGATGTCCTCGGGCGACCCCGAATCGGGCGTCTGATACAGATAGCGGACGAACTCCCCACCCGCCTCGTTGTCGTCCGCCCCCGGCCACTGGCCGATGCAGTCCATTCCGATGACCTCACGGCCCGTGCCGTCGGCCTCCTCCAGCAGCGCCCACAGGCTCACCGGGTAGCACCGGGTGGCCTCGGGCGTGAGCTGCCAGCGGGCGTACCAGCCGGGTCGGGCGGGGACGATCTCGACGATCCGTTTCATGACGACCTTCCTTCCGCGTACCTCGGAAGAACTCCGGTCCTGACCCATCCTGCGGGCCACACGGGTGAGCGCCCCTCACCCGCCCCGGATGAAGCCCGCCGACACCTCGGCGACCCGGCCGACGGCGTCCGTTTCGGCTCCCGGGGCGACGGGAACGCGACGGGCGCAGGAACGATCCCCAGCGGAAGGGGTGTCACCATGCGCAAGCAGATGGAGGGCGACAACCAGCGGCGTCGGGCGCTCGCCCGGCAGGCCCGCGAACAGGGCCGCCAGCCCAGCGAGTTCGGCGCCAGCCTGAGCGCCTCCAAGCAGCTCACCAGCCTCGATCAGGGCAAGCGGGCCGGCCCGCCACCGGCCGGACGGCACAAGCCGGACAGCACGCGCGGCGGACCGGCACCGCCAGCGGTCGGGGTTGCGGACAATCCCCGACCACAACCGTCGCCGGACGTCGGCGCGGCGGGGCTGAGCGGCCTCGGCTACCACGATCTGGTCGACGACGTCCGACGCCGATCCGGCGTCGACTTCAAGACCGCCAAGGTGGGTACCGAGGCGACGGTGCTGGTCCTGGCCTTCGCCCTGGAGGCGGCCGAGCGGCAGCGCCTGCTCAACGCGGTGCCGACATCACTGCACGACGTGCTGCCCGTCGACGGCATCGAGCGGCACCGGGACCTGCCCGGCTTCCTGGCCGAGGTGGGCCGGATCAGCGGCCGTACGCCGGAGCAGGCCCGCTACCAGGCGGAGGCGACGCTCGCCGCGCTCGCCGACCACGACGGTGACCTGGTCGAGTCGCTGCACGTGCCCGACGGCCTGCGGGACCTGCTGAACCCGCCCGAGGCCGGCGGCGGCATCGTCGGCGCCTCCACCACCACACCCACCCTGGACGACGCCGAGATCCAGGCGGCCCTGGACGACCTGCCGTACTGGACCGGTGACAGCGAGGCCCTGTACCGGGTAGTCGCGCTGCCGCCGGACAACCTGGACCGGGTGCTCGACCGGCTGGACCAGTTGCGTGTGGAGAACGGGCGCGGCCCGAGCATCGGGCGACCGGGCGACACGGCCGCCGTGCTGTCGGTACGGACCAACCACGCCGACGGCGTGACCGCGCTCGACGTGGACCTCGCCCACCAGATCGACGACGCGATCGACGAGGTGGGAGCCGGGATGGCCGGCGGCTGACCGGCGACACCAGCGTGCGCGGGCCGGCGGACGCGGGGCACTCCCCGCTCCGCCGGGGCGGCCGCCGGGCCCCGGCCGGGGGCCGGGGGGGGGGGGGGGGCGCCCCCCCCCCCCCCCCCCGCCCGCCAGCCGTACCCGGCCGGGCCACCACACGGATGCCCCGGCGGCTCGGCTAGCGTGCCGATCATGAACCAGGCCGCCGACCGGCTCGAACTGGTCGTCGATCCGGTCCGCCGGACCGGGCGCACACTGCTCTCCGCCGGCGTCGAACAGTCATACGTGGACGTCGAGGATCCCCGACACCTGCACTTCGAGTACGTGCGGCGGATCGCCTCGGCGGCGAACCTGGCGGCACCGGCAGGCGTCCCACTGAGCGTGCTGCACCTGGGCGGCGGGGCGTTGACGGTGCCGCGCTGGCTGGCCGCCACCCGGCCCGGCTCCCGGCAGCGGGTCGTCGAGCGGGACGCGGCGGTGGTCGAGCTGGTGGCCCGCGAGCTGCCGCCGCTGCCGCCGGAGGTACGGGTGGAGGTCGCCGATGCCCGGGACGCGGTCACCGCCACCCCGGCCGACCGGTACGACCTGGTGATCGCCGATATCTACCGGGCGGCGAGGATGCCGCGACACGTACGCACCGTGGAGTTCGCCGCCGAGGTGGCCCGTACGCTGCGCCCGGACGGGCTGTACCTGGTCAACGTCACCGACCTGCCGCCCCTGGTCGGCACCAGGGTGCAGGTGGCGACGCTGCGGGCGGTCTTCGCCGACGTGTGCGTGCTCGGCGACCGGCGGATGCTGCGCGGCCGGCGGTACGGCAACGTCGTGCTCGCCGCGACGTCCCGGCCCGGTGGGCTGCCGGTGGCCCGGATGGCGGTGGCCGCGCTGCGCGACCCGGTGCCGGGCGGGCTGCTGCACGCCGCCGCACTCGACACCTTCGTCGCCGGCGCCCAACCCCTGACGGACGCCGACCAGCACTGATTCTTCGGGTTTCCCGAGGTGAGCAAGGGGAAGGCGCGGCGGGTGAGCGCCGCCGACGATCGGGTGACCGCCCGCCGGACCCTGATCGTGATCGGTCTGGTGCTGGCGACCGCACTCGCGCTGGCCTTCGTGTACGCGACCCGCCGAGTACTGGTCTGGGTGGTGGTCGCCGCGTTCTTCGCCGTCGCGCTCAAGCCGCTGGTGGATCGACTGCAACGCCGGTTCGTGCGGCGGCGGTCGCTGGCCACGCTGCTGGTGTTCCTCGCCACGTTCGCGGTGCTGGCGATCCTGGGTGCCCTCATCGTGGTGCCGCTGATCGACGAGCTGGGCCGGTTCGCCGATCGGGCACCGGAGTTGCTCCGCGACGCGCGCGCCGGTCGCGGCCCGATCGGGCAGACCCTGGAGCGCACCGGCGCCCGGCGGTACCTCGCCGAACACTCCGACCAGCTCCGCGCCTTCGGTACGCGGCTGCGCCAACCCGCGGTCGGCGTACTGCGTGGCGTCCTGGAGACGGTCGCCGGGCTGGTCACGGTCATCGTGCTGGCGTACCTCATGGTGTTGGAGGCGCCGCGGATCACCCGCGGCCTGCTCGCGGCGGCCGGGGACGGGCACGGCCAGCGGCTGCGCCGGGTGGGGCGCGAGGTGTCCCGCAGCGTCACCGGCTATCTCACGGGCAACCTGCTGATCAGCGTGATCTGTGGGCTGTTGACCTATCTCGTGCTGGCCCTGACCGGAGTACCGTTCGCCGCCGTGATCGCCCTGCTGGTCGCGGTGGCCGACCTGATCCCGCTGGTCGGCGCGACGCTCGGCGCGGTGATCGCCGCCGGGGCCGGTTTCCTGCACTCGCCCGTCGCCGGGGTGGTGGTGCTGGTCTTCTTCGTGGTCTACCAGCAGGTGGAGAACCACCTGCTGCAACCGGTCATCCTGGCCCGCGCGGTCCAGCTCAACCCGCTGACCGTGCTGGTCAGCGTGTTGCTGGCGGCGGAGCTGGCCGGCCTGCTCGGCGCCTTGCTGGCCATCCCCGCCGCCGGCATCATCCAGACCCTGCTGCGCGAGTACGGTCCGAACCGCCTGCACCCGACCTCGCCGACCCCACCCGCCGACCAACGCTGACCGGCGCTCAGCGGCCCCGGAACGCCACCTCGGGCGAGGTGCTCTCCAACGGGACCGCGTTCGCCGGGACCAGGCCGAGCTGGACGGCCGGCCGGCGTAGCGCGGCGTCCAGCGCCCAGTCCGCGCCGACCCGCGTGCGGTTGCCCGGCATCGCCATCAGGTGGTACGCCCGGGTGACCGCCTTGGCCGGCAGCCCGGCCAGGTTGACGTGCAACGGGTTCGCCGCCGCGTCCTTGCCACCCAGATCGACCACCCAGCCCAGGTCGTGGTGCCGGTACGGCTTGCGCCGTCCGAAGCCGTACGACGCGGCGATGTTGTGCGCGGCGAGCTTGCCCTGCCGCTGGGCGTGCTGGGCGGTCATCGCGCAGACCTCCCCCGGGTGGGTCAGGTCGGGCACCGCGGAGGCGTCGCCGCAGGCGTACACCTCGGGGTAGCCGGGGACGTTCAGGAACTCGTCGACCACCAGCCGGCCCTTCTCGGTACGCAGGCCCAGCTCGTTGACGAACGGGTCGGGGCGTACCCCCACGCACCAGACCAGCGTGCAGGTCGGCACGTACTCGCCGTCGGTGAGCTTCACCCCGTCGGCGGTCGCCTCGGCCACCGAGGTGCCCATCCGTACGTCCACCCCACGCCGGTTGAGCACCTTGTGCGACGTGTCCGACATCCGCTTGTCCAACTCGGGCAGCACCCGGGCGGCGACGTCGAGCAGCAGCCAGCGGGGGCGCACGGTGAGCCGGGGGCGTTGGGCGTGCAGCGCGTCGGTGAAGAGCTGCCCGTGCGCGGCCACCTCGGTGCCGGTGTAGCCCGCGCCGACCACCACGAACGTGGCGCGGGCCTGCTGCTCGGCCGGGTCCTCGGCCTGCTCGGCCAGTTCGATCTGGCGCACGATGTGGTCGTGCAGGTAGACGGCCTCGGGCAGGCCGCGGAAGCCGTGCGCGTACTCGGTCACCCCGGGGATCGGCAGCAGCTTGTTGACGCTGCCCACGGCGAGCACCAGCCGGTCGTACGCCAGACGGTTCTTGTCCCCCTCGGCCTGGGTGAAGCCGACCCAACGGTTCTGCAGGTCGACGTGGTCCGCCTCGCCGATCACCACCCGTACGCCCTTGAGCGTCCCGGTCAGCGGCACCGCGATCCGTTTGGGCTCGACCACCCCGGCCGCCACCTCGGGCAGCAGCGGCAGATAGAGGAAGTAGTCGGTGGAGTTCAGCACCACGATCTCGGCCTTGTCCCGGGCGATCCGACTCAACGTCTTCGCCGCGTGGTAACCCGCGAACCCGGCCCCCACGATCACCACACGAGGTTTCGTCATTGCCGGCCGTTTCCCACCCAAGCCCCGGACAAACGTCGAACAACCGGCACTTCAGGCGAGACGCCCGATCCTGACCGGCGTGACGCGCCACCAGGAGGCGCACAGCATCCACGCCCGACGATATGGACAGCCACCACCATCGATGGGCAGGATGCCGGAATGGGATCTGACGACATCGGCGACCGGCCCACGAGGTCCACTCGCCGCACCTTCCTGTCCGCCTCGGCCGCCGCCACCGCGGCGACTGCCGCCACCGTGGCGGTGCCCGCGCTCGCCGCGCCGGCCACCGCCGACGCACCGCCCGCCGGCCCCGGCCGCGCGACCCGAGCCCAGCGACCCGATCGTGAGCTGCGCGACCTGCTGCGCCAGGTCGACCCCCGGCGGATCGAGGCCATCGTGCGTCGGCTGGCCGCGTTCGGCACCCGGCACACCCTTTCCAGCCAGGACGACCCGCAGCGGGGCATCGGCGCCGCCCGGGACTGGATCTTCGCCCGCCTCCAGGAGTACGCGGCCACCTCCGGCGGCCGGATGACGGTCGAACTCCAGTCGTACATCCAGGAGCCGGCGTCGCGGATCCCCACCGCGACCCGGATCACCAATGTGGTGGCCACCCTGCGTGGGCAGACGTCGCCGAACCGCACCTACGTGGTGACCGGACACTACGACTCCCGGGTCACCGACGTGATGGACGCGGTCAGCGACGCGCCCGGCGCCGACGACGACGCCTCCGGGGTGGCCGTGGTCCTGGAGCTGGCCCGGTTGATGGCGAGCCGGCCCACCGCCGCCACCATCGTGTTCGCCGCGGTCGCCGCCGAGGAGCAGGGGCTGTACGGCTCGGCGTACCTGGCCCAGCAGCTCAAGGCGGCCGGAGCGGACGTGCAGGGCATGTTCAGCGACGACATCGTGGGCAGCAGCACGGCCGACGACGGCACCCGGGACCCGTACGCGGTGCGGCTGTTCGCCGAGGGCGTGCCGACGGCGGAGACCCCGGCCGAGGCGAGCACCCGGCAGTCCGTCGGCGGCGAGAACGACTCGTCGTCGCGACAGCTCGCCCGATTCGTGCGGGACGTGGCGGAGAACGACAGCACCGGGATGCGGGTACGGGTGATCTACCGGCGGGACCGCTACCTGCGCGGCAGCGACCACATCTCGTTCCTGCGCGAGGGCTGGCCGGCGGCGAGGTTCACCGAGCCGAACGAGGACTTCGCCCACCAACACCAGGACGTCCGGGTGCAGGACGGGCAGCAGTTCGGTGACCTGCCGGAGTTCTGCGACTTCGGGTACATCGCACGGGTGGCGCGGGTCAACGCGGCGGCGCTCTGGTCGCTGGCCCAGGCGCCCGGCACACCCAAGGCCGCCATCATCGTGACCACCGACCTGACCAACAACACCACGTTGCGCTGGCAGCGCGGCGACGAACCGGACCTGGCCGGCTACGAGGTGGTGTGGCGGGAGACCACGGCCGCCGAGTGGCAGCGGGTGATCGGGGTCGGCGACGTCACCGAGGTCAGCATCGACCTGTCCAAGGACAACGTCTTCTTCGGCATCCGGGCGGTGAGCCGCGACGGCCTGCGCAGCCCGGTCGCGTTCCCCCGTCCCGGCAGCTGAGCGACGAGCGGCCGGCGGCGGTCCCTCCGACCGCCCCGGCCGCGTGTTCAGCGAATTCACAAGCTCGAAATCTGGTGCCGACAACGTCCGGTCGGGCCCACCGCGTTGAACGCGGGTACCGGTCCCCGACCCTCGGAGCAGACACGTGCGTCACCGAACCTCCATCGCCATGCTCGCGACCATCGCACTGCTCGGCGGCTGCACGGCCGACCCTCCGGCTCCACCGGCGGCCGGAGCGTCCCCGTCCGCCAGCAGCCCGGGCCTGACGTCGGGACCGTACGCGGCGTGGGCGGCGGGCCGCTCCACGCCGGTCGTCGACCCGCTCTACCCGGAGCGCGGCACCGACGCCGTCGACGTGCTGCACTACGGGCTGGAGCTGAGCTGGTCCCCCAGCAAGCGCACGCTCACCGGCACTGCCACCGTGCAGATCCGCCCGACCCGCGACGCGCCCTCGGTGAGCTTGGACTTCATGCCGTACGCCAACGACACGGTGACCGTGGACGGCAAGGCGGCCACCGGCGCGGTCGTCCGCGAGAAGCTCGTGGTCGAGACCCCGGTCCGTGCGGACGTCCCGATCACGCTGGTGGTCGGCTATCACGGCAAGCCCTCGACCACCGCGTGGCCGACCAAGCGCGGCGACGCCCACCCGCTCGGGTTGACCATCGACAGCGACGGCGGCCTCTGGACGATGCAGGAGCCGTTCGGGGCGTTCACCTGGTACCCGGTCAACGACCACCCGTCCGACGAGGCGCTCTACGACATCGCGGTGACGGCGCCCAAGGGCTGGTCGGGGATCGCCAGCGGCACTCCGGTGGGCCAGGACGGCACCACGTTCCGGTACCGCAGCACGGTACCGGTGGCGTCCTACCTGACGACCCTCGCCGTCGGCAGGTACCGCACGCTCAAGGCCACCGGCCCGCGTGGTATCCCGGTCACCACCTGGTACCGGGACAAGGACGCGAGATTCCTGCCGATGTTCAAGCGGTCGCCGACGTTCCTGACCTGGCTGGAGGAGCACTTCGGCCCGTACCCGTTCGAGTCGGCCGGGCTCGTGATGGTCGAGTCGGCCTCGGCGATGGAGACCCAGCAGATGGTCACCCTGGGCGAGGCGCAGCCGCTGCGCGGCGATCGGACCTTCGACCTGAACACCCTGCACGAGTACGCGCACCACTGGTTCGGCGACGCCGTCACGCTCACCGACTGGCGCGACATGTGGCTCAACGAGGGCTGGGCCCTCTACGCACAGCAGCTCTACGCGCGGGACGCCTACAAGGTCACCAAGGCCGAACTCGTCCGCAGCAGCCGGCAGAGGGACGCAGAGCTACGGAAGGAGTACGGACCGCCGGCCAAACCCGACCCGGCCGAGTTCGGCTCGACCAACGTCTACGTCTGCGCGGCGGCCATGCTCCGGCAACTGCACCAGGCCCTCGGCGACGACCGGTTCTTCGCGCTGGCGCGCGGTTGGGTCCAGGAGAACCTGCACACCCAGCAGACCCGGGCGTCGTTCACCGCGTACGTCAACCAGAAGACCGGCCACGACTTCACCGCGCTGATCGACACGTGGCTGGACTCGCCGACCACGCCGGCGGAGACCGGTCCACTGCCGCAGTGACGGTCGGCCGCTGACTCACTCCCGACAGCCGGATATTGACATACATCATTGTGACCAAGGCGTGACCGCCCGCACACTCCTCCCCGACATGCTCCCGTCGAGTGGAGGAACAGATGCGTCTTCGGTCAATCGTCACCGCCGCGCTGGCCGCCGTCCTGGCGGCCAGCGCGCTGGCCCCACCGACCCCGGCCGCGGCGGCCACCGCCGACCGCTGGGGTTTCGCGTACGTCAAGGACCCCACCGTGCCGGTCTGGACCGTGCTGGACACCACCCGGCAGTGGGGTAGCTGGAAGACCGCGTTCCCGGCCGCCTGGGCCGACGGCGTGAAGCTCGCGCCCGGCCGGTTCCAGGTGCGATTCCCGCAGGTGGGTACCAGTTCGCGCGGCGTGCCGCACGTGACCCCGGTGAACCGGACCGGGCACTACTGCGAGGTGGTCCGCTGGTTCCAGTCCGGCACCGACGAGATCGTCGACGTGCAGTGCCACAAGCCCGGCGGTACGCGTGAGGACACCCCGTTCACCGTCCTCTGGACGACCAGCTCAGGGGTGGTGCCGGCCACCAGCACGCACGCCTACGTGCAGTGGGGTGGCGGCGTCCTGGTGCAGTCGTACAACTCCACGGGTGTGGTGAACACGGTCGGGCCGCTCGGCGTCGGGCAGTACCTGGTACGCCTGCCCGGGGTGGGGCTGGCCGGGCTGCTCGCCGGTGACGTGCAGGTCACCGCCGTGCAGCCGAACGCCGGACCGCGCCGGTGCAAGGTCTACTCGTGGAACGCCGTCGGCACCGACGTGCAGGTGTACGTCTTCTGCTACGACCAGGCCGGCGCGCTGATCAACTCCGACTTCGCCCTCTCGTACCACCGCCGGCGCCCGGTGATCGGCTCGCTCGCCCCGCCGTCGTACTTCGGCTACCTGGGCACCGCCGTCGGCGGGCCGACCAACGACAACTCGATCCTCGGCGTGGGCGCGAACACGGTGGCGCCGCTGGTGCCCGCCGGCCGCTACCTGGCGACCTTCCCGCAGATCGGGATCAAGGAGACGCACGCCCAGGTGGTGGCGCAGGGCCCGGGCAGCAACTACTGCCACCTCACCCAGCCCTGGACGTACACCACCAACGCGGACGTCGACGTCATCTGCTTCGACAACGCCGGGGTGGTCACCCCGCACCGGTTCCTGGCCACCTTCACCTCCCGGCTGTAGCGCCGAGCCGCGCCGGCGGCGGCCTTCTCAGGTCGCCGCCGTCGCGGTGTTGGCCGTCTCGGTGGGTGCTGGCGCGGTGATGGCCCAGCGCTCGTGGTCCCGCCACGCGCCGTCGATGAACAGGTAGTCCGGGGAGAAGCCCTCCAAACGGAAGCCCAGCTTGCGGGCCACCCGCCGGGACGGCTCGTTGCCCGGCTGGATGTTCGCCTCCAGCCGGTGCAGCCCGGCCGAGTTGAACGCGTGGTCGATGACCAGGGCGACCCCCGCCGAGGCGTGCCCGGTGCCGCTGTACGGCAGGAACGCCGCGTACCCCAGGAAGCCCCCGCGCAGCGCGCCCAGCACGATCCCGCTGATGTTCACGTAGCCGGCGATCTCACCGCTGGCCCGGTCGCAGATCAGGTAGCCGGCGCTGTCCCGGCGGCGGATCCGGCTCAGGTAGCGCTCGTACTCCTCCGGGGTCTCCGGCGCGGCCAACCACGGGTGGTGCAGGTCCCGACTCCGCCGCGCCGCCGCGAGGAACTCCTCGGCGTCGCTGGGCCGGGGTCGACGGATGGCGGCGGGCCCGCCGGTACGCAGGTATCTCACGGCGGAACACTCTGACCGACCGACCCGGCCCCTGTCCAACCGGCTCGCGGGCCGCGGTGCGCACGCCATGATCCTGCGGGCGCGGACCGGTCACCGCGTCCCGGCGTCGATCGGCGTCGTCTGCACCACGTCGGTGCCACGCAGTTTCGCCAGTACGCCGTCGAAGGCGAGCCCGGCCGCGAACCCGACGGGCACCACGAAATAACCGAGCCGGGCGGCGCTGTCCCCCTTGAGCAGGTCCGGATTTGTGGCGAGCTGCGCCGCGATGAACAGCACCGCGGACAGCGCGCCGGCGGCCGCGCCGAACACCGCCGCCCGCAGCCACTCGCCGGCCTCGTCGAAGGCGTTGCGGATCAGTGCCCCACACATCGCCGCGGACAACGGTCCGGCGACGAGCAGCGCCACCGCCGCCCACGTACCGGGCCGCCAGGCGACGTTCGCGGGGAGCGTGGCGAGGCCGGCCAGCAGGAAGACCAGCGCGGCGACCAGACTCCGCGCACGGCGACGGGCCTCAGTGTCCGTCTGCCGGCGCAACCGTTCCCGCTCGGTCAGCCGTCGCTCGTGCTGCCGCAGCAACGACGCGACGACCGTCCTGGCCGAGCCGGAACGCCATGGGCCAACCAGCGCGGAGAGGTCCTCCTCCGTCGCCGCGTCCGGCTCACCGTGCAGACGTTGCCAGGTCTTCTCCGCAGCGCCACCGAACGTACCGACCGGTGCCACCGCTATCCGCCGGGACAGCGCGATGAGCCCGGCGATGAACGTCGAGCGGCCGCCACCGACGAGCAGGATCCCGTCGACGTGCAGCAGCGCCCGGTAGAACGACACCTCCCAGTCGGCCGTGGGTTCGGGCCGGGCGTCGAAGAGTTCCGGCCGGTGCTGGGCCTCGGGAAAGCCCGCGTGGTCGGTCCGGTACGGACCACGGACCTCGATGGAACCCGGTCGCGCCTGGTCCGAGCCGGCGTAGCCGCGCACCGCGGCGGCCTCGATGAAGTCCTCGTCGCTGCTGAACACCACCAGTCGGCATCCGCGCTCGGCCAGCTCGCGCCCGATCTCCTCGGCCGCGGCGAGGCCGACGGTCCCGTCGCGCAACGGCGGATCGTAGGTCCGCCCCACCACCACGCTGCCGACCACGGCGATCGTCGGCGCGCTCACGCCAGCTCCCGCACGATGCCCGCGACGATCTCGGCGGGCGACATGCGACGGGCGCGGCGGTACTCGAGCTGGCTGAACAGGTCCGTCGTGTGATCTTCCAGCACCACCGGGAACACCCGCATACGCCCGGCGAGGGAGGCGTCCATCATCCGTCGTCCCTCCTCCATGCAGTACGAGCTCGCCACATAGCTCTTGGACAGCAGCGGCACCCCGACCGCCGCGGTGGCCAGACTCGCCAGCATGTGTTCGAGCCACTGTGTCCCGTGCGGCAGGGCGGCCGGCTTGCGATAGTCGAACACCTCCTGGAACGCGCCGCCGAGCTCGGCGCCGATCTGGTCGGCGTACTCATGGTCCTCCTGGGCGTAGCTGAGGAACACCAGGTGGTTGAGCTTGGCTGCGGACCGGAAGTAGGCCTGGGCGTTGGCCCGGTCGTCGATGAGCTGCGGTTCACTGAGGACCTGCCCGATGCGCTCCTCCAGGTCGATCCGCAGTTGGTCGGCATCGCTCCACCGAACGACGTCCTTGGAGTAGTGCGCGGCGAGTTCGCCGTAGACCATCTCGTCGACCACGCCGTCCGGTGGCCCGTCCACCCGCCCGATACGCAGGACGGGGATCGCCTGGCCGCGCAGGAACGCCACCGCGGTCGCCACCGACAGGTCACTCATGTCGGCGAGCACCCAGTCGCACCGGCGCAACTGCTCGACGAAGGCGCCGCCGATGGCGACCGGCCACGGCAGGCGCTCCACGGCATAGCCGAACGTCTCGGCAGCGGCCTCCGCGGCCGACGCCACCTTGCTCCCGGGCGGCCCGAGCAGCCCCACCGCGTCGGCGTCACGCGCCACCCGGCTGGCGGCGAGGTTGCCTGTCGACCGGCAGAAGGCCGCGAACTCGTCACTGAGGCGTCGCCGGGCCGTCCCCATCCCCGAGCTGAGCAGCTCCTGCACCGAGTAGCGACGGCTGAGTACCCCCGACTGCTCGTGCAGCGTCTGCCCGAACCTCCGGTCAACGAACATGATCGCCGGCTTGCGACTCCGTACCGCCATGTCGAGTTCGAGTTTGAAGTATCGGGTGGCTCGCGCCAGGTCCTTTGCCGGTGGCCGCTCGAACGGATCGTCGCTCAACGAGTACATCCCGATGAACATGTCCACGTCACGGATCATGCGTTCCAACCGGGTGGTGCTGGTCGCCCGCAACCCGCGATCCACCTCGAACTGCACGTCGGCGACCTCGTCGATCAGGTCGAAGAGCCGCAGGTTCACCGCGGAGGAGCGGTATCGGTGGCTGAGGAACACCTTGAGGTTGGGACGATCGCTGGCAGCGGTCACCCGGTGACCATCGCAAGGGCGCCCACGGGCGTCAACAACCACCCGGCCCAGCGACCACCTCCGATCAGAGGGTGGTGCTCGCCGATGGAAGTCGTACCCGTCCCGTCGGCCGATACCCCGGGGACAGGCACAGCGCGCCCCACGGCCCGTCGCACTCGTGCTCGATCAGGGATCTAGTGGCCTCGCACGTCGCCAGATACCACCAGATCCATGATCGGGCACGATCAGGCGGCGTAGCGCCGCCCGGACCCACCCGACTGACGCGGGCGCGGATCACGTCCCCGGTACAGCCAGGGGGCCAGCCACGGGGTGAGCGAGACGAGGGCTACGGCGAGGGCGGTGATGACGGCCTGCCCGACGCGGCCCGGGGTGACGCCGACCGCCGGGTCCAGCACGTAGTTGGCGTACCCGTTGGCCGCCGCGTCGGTCGCCAGCACGACACAGCCCAGCGTCAGCCCCTGCACCCGGCGAGCCGCCAGCAGGAGCGCCGCCAGTGGATCGCACAGTGTCAGGGACGTGAAGTAGAACGTGAGCCACCCCGGCATGGTGAGCTGCGGCGCGAGCTCCGGCACGAGCAACTGGAGTACGTGGACCACGGTGCCGTAGCAGAAGACCAGCACGGCGACCGACACGACGAGTCGTACCGCGCGTGGTACGCCACGCCACCGACCGGTGCTCACCCGGCCCAGTCTGCCCCAGCCGCGCGAGCACGGCCCGAGCCGTTACAGCGGGCTCGGGTGTGCCTGTTCCATCGGCATCGGGACCTGGAGGAAGGTGGTGCCGCGCAGGTCCAGCCAGGCCTGGTCCGGGCCCCGCACCAGGCGCAGCATCACCTCTTCGCAGGACGGGCAACGCGCGATCAGGCCCGGGGCGTGCGAGAAGACGTGCAGGCTGGCCATCGAGCCGACCATCCCGCAGTTCTCGCAGCGACCCATCGCGGTGCTCAGGTCGACGGCGAACAGCTCGCGCAGCGGGCCGTCGAGCATGTTGCCGTCCAGGTACGACATCTCGGTCATCGGGTCTCCTCGACGTAGCGCGGGCGGGTGCGGTCCGGGTGGGTGTGGTCCGGGTGGGTGCGGTCAGCCGGTGGGGCCGAAACGCTCGGTCTTCACCCGCCGCGACGGGTGGCCCAGCCCCACCAGCAGGTCGGCCACGGTCTCCACGAACCCGGTCGGGCCGCAGACGTAGGTCAGGGGTTCCAGGTCCGGCGGCCAGCCGTGGGTGTTCACGTCGGCCAGCCCGATCCGGTGCGGCTCGCCGCGCCATCCCTCGGGCACCTCGCGGGTGTAGACGTACGCCACGTCCAGCCCGAAGTCGTCGCGGACCCGGCGGCGCAGCTCGTCGGCGTAGATCACGTCGGTCGGGGTGCGCACCGAGTAGAGCAGCCGGAACGGCACCCGGTTGCCGACCAACCGACGCGCGCGGATCATCGCCATCAGCGGCACGATGCCGGAGCCGCCGGCGAGCAACTGCACCGGCGCGGTCTCCTCCGGCCGCCAGATGAACCAGCCGCCGAGCGGGCCGCGTACCTCCACCGGGTCACCCTCGCGGTAGGTGTCGGTCAGGTACGGCGACACCTCGCCGTCGGGCACCCGCTGCACGGTCACCTCGATCCGCGGGCCACCCGGACCGTCGACCACCGGCCCGGCCACCGAGTACGACCGGGCCGCCTGGTAGCCGTCCGACGAGGTCAGCCGCAGGTCGACGTGTTGCCCGGGCAGGTGCCCCGACCAGTCCGGCACCTCCAGCACCAGGGTCTGCGCGCTCGGCGTCTCCACCCGGCGCTGCACCAGCCGGCCGACCTGCCACCGGATCGGCGTACGCGCCGGGGTGCCGGTCGCCACCGCGCGCTCAGTCACCCTGGTACCGCTGTTCGCGCCACGGGTCGCCGTAGTCGTGGTAGCCGGCGGTCTCCCAGAACCCCGGCTCGTCCATCGTCTTGAGCTGGATGCCGCGCACCCACTTGGCGGACTTCCAGAAGTACAGGTGCGGCACCAGCAGCCGGGCCGGCCCGCCGTGCTCGGGGGCCAGCGGCGCCCCCTCGAAGGTGTGCACCACCCAAGCCTGGCCGCCGCGCAGGTCGTCCAGCGGCAGGTTCGTGGTGTACCCGCCGTAGGACTGCGCGAGTGCGAAGTGCGCGCCGGTGTCCACGCCGTCGAGCAGGGTGTCCAGCGAGACGCCCTGCCAGGTGGTGCCGAACTTGGACCAGCGGGTGACGCAGTGGATGTCCACCGTCGGCGTCTCCTGTGGCAGCGCCATCAGCTCCTGCCACGACCACCGGTACTCGGCGCCGTTCTCGGCGGCGAGGACGAACTCCCAGGTGTCCAGCGACACCCGGGGCGTCGGGCCGGCCGAGAGCACCGGAAAGTCCTCGGTCAGGTACTGCCCAGGCGGCAGGGCCGTCTCCTGCGAACGGGGCCGACCTTGAAAGCCCGGTGACACGATTCCCATTGCACAGTCGTACCACCCGCGCCGGCCGGGGCGGGACCTTTCCGGCGTACCCCCTTGTTGCCCCGGCGCGGCGCGGTCAGTGCCGCTCGGTCACCACCTCGCGCTGCTCGGTCTGATCGTCACGGGTGGCGCGCAGGCTGGTCAGGGTGACCACCACCAGCACCCCGATGATCACGCCGAGCGAGGCGAGGGTGGGGATCTGCGGCACGCTGCTCCAGATCCCGTGCGCCCAGTGCAGGCCCAGCTTGAGCCCGATGAACGCCAGGATGATGGCCAGGCCGTAGCTGAGGTGCACCAGCCGGCTCAGCGCCGCGTGCAGGACGAAGTAGAGCGCCCGCAGGCCGAGCAGGGCGAACGCGTTGGTGGCGAAAACCAGGTACGGGTCCTCGGTGATGCCGTAGACCGCCGGCACCGAGTCGACGGCGAAGACCACATCGGTGGCCAGCACCGCGACCACCACCAGGGCGAACGGGGTGAGTGCCCGCTTCGCGCCCTGCCGCACGGTCATCCGGGTGCTGTGGTACTCGTCGACCACCGGCATGACCTTGCGCAGCAGCCGCACCGAACGCATCTTGTTGATGTCGACTTCCTGCTGGTGCCCGGAGAGGGCGTCGCGCAGCAGCTTCACCGCGGTGGCGATGAGGATGATCGCAAAGAGCAGGAACGCGAAGTCGAGAGTCTGCAACGCCGCCGCACCGAGCGCGATGAAGACCGCGCGCAGCACCAACGCGCCGGCGATGCCGTAGAGCAGCACCCGCTGGGCGAGTACGGCCGGCACCGCGAACGCGGCCAGCAGCAGCATGAAGACGAAGAGGTTGTCGACCGAGAGCGACTTTTCCACCAGGTAACCGGTGAGGTACTGCACGCCCTGCTCGGAGCCGTAGCGGGACCATATCCAGGCGCCGAACGCCAGCGGCAGGGCGATGTAGAACGCCGACCAGCCGATCGCCTCCCGCATGGACACCTCGTGCGGACGGCGGGTCACCAGGAAGTCCAGGACCAGCAGGAGGATCACGCCGACGATGGTCAACGCCCACAGGGTGGGCGTGCCGACCGACGACAGCTCACTGGTTGCGGACAGGTACGACACTGCGGTCATGGGGCCTCCTCGAACACCGTGTCATGTTCGAGGTCTCCTTCACCCATCGAAGATGGGCAACCACCCGAGGCACGCCGGGCGTGCCGTACTGACCGGAATGGTTCGTGGGAAGTACTCCCCTCGTACCCGCAAGGTTAGGCCAGGCCCATTCGCCACGCCAAGCGGGTCATCGATGGTTGCCCTGACCAACCACTGTGTGCGACCTGCCGAAATGCCTCGATCAGCCGCGGCGCAACGTCGCTCCCGGGGCCATCGACTGCTCCACCAGGCCCCGGAAGTCGCGCGGTAGCTGGGTGGCCACGTCGTCGAACTCGCCTCCGCTGATCGCCTCGCGCAGGGTGGTGAAGACGGCCCGTACGGCGTCCCGCGCCGCGGGCTCCTGCACATCGGCGCGCAACGCGACCCGGGCGACGAACTCCGCCGCCCCGAACCGATCCGCCTGCTCGATGCCCGGATGCGGCTTGAGCACCAGCTGCAGCGGCCGGGGAAGCTGGGCCGCCAGGTCCAGAACCTCGCCCCCGGTCAGCCGCTCGGCGAACGTCTCCAGCACGGCCCTGGTCAACTCGACCGCCTGTTCGGACGGAGTCCGGGTGCGCTGGGCAACCTGGTCGATGAAGGTGTCGTAGTTCATCGCGTACTCCCTCGGGCTCGCGTCGGGGCCTGCGGGTACCCGCGGTGGCCGGGTGGAAACGGCGCCGGATTTCCTCGGTCGTGCCGGGCGTGACCGGGCGGCGGGCGGGTAACCGCCGCCGGTCGTGACCACATCGATGCCCCGAGGAGCCGCTGCCATGGCGAGCTACGCCGAAGTCCTGCAGTACCTGTCGAGCCTGGACTACCCGGCCGGGAAGAACGACGTGGTCCGCGAGGCCGAACGGGAGGGTGCGCCGCCGGACGTGCTGAAGGCGTTGCGGGCCCTGCCTCCGGTGGACTACGCCAACGGCACCGAGGTCGCCCGGTCCGCCGGCATCGAGGCGGCACCCGAGGTGGGCCCGGCACAGCGCGCCGCGCAGGCCCGGGACAAGCAGCACAGTCGGGTCTCGCAGCACCTACGCGGCATCTGACCCGCCGGTGCGGGGTGCGGAGCGGCTGTCCCGACGGCCGGACGGGCGCACCCCGGCGGCGGTGCAGCTCGCCATCGTGGGAGTGGTCGGCGCCGTCGTCGGCGGCCTGTTCGGCTTCCTGGTGTCGCCGCGGCTCGCCCCGCTGGCCGGCTGGGACGCCGCCGCGCTGAGCTGGTTGGTGCTCGTGTGGCACAAGTTGTGGCGGCTGGACGCCGCCGGCACCGAACGGCTCGCCTCGTACGAGGACCCGAACCGGGCGATCCGCGACGTGGTGCTGCTGATCGCGTGCCTGGCCAGCCTGCTCGCGGTCGGGCTGGTGGTGGGCAGCGCGCACGCCGCGCCACCCGGGGCGCTGCGCGACGCGTACGGAGGGCTGGGCGTGCTCAGCGTGGTGCTCTCGTGGCTGGTGGTGCACACGGTGTTCGCCGCCCGATACGCCCGGATCTTCTACACCGGCCCGAACGGCGGAGTGAACTTCAACCAGACCGAGCCGCCGTGCTACTCGGACTTCGCGTACATGGCGTTCACCATCGGGACCACGTTCCAGATCTCCGACACCAACCTGACCAGCAACGAGATGCGCCGTACGGTGCTGCGGCACTCGATGGTGTCGTACCTGTTCGGCGCGTTCATCATCGCCGTGACGGTGAACCTGCTGGCTGGCATGGCGCGCTGAGGGCCCGTGCCGCGGCACCGGGACAGCCGGCTGCGAGCGGCCGCCGGGACAGGCGGGCGCCCCTGGTCACGAACCGCGACCGGGGCGCCACGCAGACCTGTCCTGGCGGTAAGCCGCGCCCGAACCGGGTCGCGGCCACCAGGCGGTGGATGTCCGCCCGAACCGGGCGGCCAGCACTGCCGGGCCTAATCATATGACAGGCCATCCTCCGTACGGTCAGTTTTCGTCATACTGTGGGCCAACGCACGTCAGCTCAGCTCGGCGTACCGGTGCTCCAGGTCGACCCGCGCCAGGGCCCCCACCAGCCAGGCCAGCTGCTCGGACTCGTTGGCCAGGCCGGCCAGATCGTCCGCCGAGCGACCCAGCCCGAGCCGGCGGGCCGCGGTCAACGCCCGCCGGTCGGCCACCGGGGCCACCTCCCGCCACAGCGCCTGCGTCTCGCGCAGGAACAGGTCGACGACCTGATCGTCGACCCCGGGCAGGTCATCGAGGAGTGCCCGTTCCCGGGCCGGGTCACGGTGCGCCACCGCGCGCAACCGGCGCAGGTCACCCCGGTACCGCTCGACGATCGTGCGGGCCAGATCGCCCAACAGATCGGCCAACGCGTTCACGTCACCGCGCTGGCCGCTGTCGCGCAACACCCGTACCCGGTCCTGATCCAGCGACCGGGCCAGCCGAGCGGGGCTGTCCCACCCCTCGTCGCGCAGCGCCCGCGCGCCGTCCAGCGCCCGCCGGAAGTCGCCACGGCGGGCCAGCAGCACCGCGAGGTAGAGCACCTGGAACAGGCTCGACGGGTTGTTGGTGACCCGGAAGCCGTACTGCTCGGCGAAGCCCCGCCCGCTCCCGGCGAGCCGGCGGGCCAGGCGCTTCCGGTCCTCGATCGGGGTGATCAGACTGGTCGGCATGCCGGCGACTACCCATGCCGCCGATGGTCATACGCCGGCTTTCGGCACCGGGTCGTCGCTCCTCGTCCGGCCGTGCGCTCCTCGTGCGGCCGTGCGGCCGTGCGGTCCTCGTCCGGCCGTGCGGTTCTCGTCCGGCCGTGCGGTCCTCGCGGGTCGCGCGGTCAGCCGTGCCGGTCGCGGTGCGGTCGCGGGCGGACGCACGGTCAGCCGTGCAGGTCGCCGGTGCGGTCGCGGGCCTTGAGGCGGGTGGTGGGCAGGGCGGGCGCCGGCAGTGGCGGCGCCGGGTCGTCGGTGACCACGCCGAAGCGCCGTCCGGCCATCCAGTCCTCCCGGGCCGCGACGACCTCCTCGTGGGAGCGGCCGACGAAGTTCCACCACATCACCAGCGGCTCGTCGAATGGCGTCCCACCCAGCAGCAACAGCCGAGCCCCGGCCCCACCACGCACGGTCAACTCGCGGCGGCCCGAGCCCAGATAGAGCAGCGCCCCCGGCTCGAACCCGACCTCGGCGGCCTCGGCCGAACCGGACATCGCCAGGATGGCGTACTCGAAATCGGGTCGTAGCGGCAGCGTGGTCGGCGCCGAACCGCGCAGCTCCAGCTGCACGCCCACCAACGGGGTGTGCACCACCGCTGGCGAGCGCTGGCCGGCGAACTCACCGACCAGCAACGTCAGGTCCAGCTCGCCGTCACGCCAGCGCGGCAGGTCGGCGTGGTGGGCGAAGTCCGCCGCTCCGGCCCGCGCCGGGTCCGGCAGCGCCACCCAGAGCTGCACGCCGTGCATCACCGGCGGGTGGATGGCCGGCGACCGCTCCGAGTGGGCGATGCCCTGCCCGGACGTCATCACGTTCAGCTGGCCGGGCCGGATCGGCTGGACGTTGCCCAGGCTGTCGCGGTGCAGGATCTCACCGTCCAGCAGCCAGGTCACCGTCTGTAGCCCCGTGTGCGGGTGCGGCGGCACCTCCATGCCGGGCCGTTGCGCCACGTCGTCCGGGCCGAAATGGTCCACGAAACACCACGCGCCGACCATTCGACGGGGACGCTGCGGCAGCAGCCGCCGGACCGTCGTGTATCGCCCCAACGGCACGTCGTGGCCCGGCAGCAGCACGCTGCCGGGATCGACGTCGGCCACGCCAGGTGGTCGGGTCTGCGCCAGCATTGCTTCGGTACGCTCCACCGCCCGACTGTACGCCCGCGCCCACCCGGCGTTCCGCCGCTTCCCGTACGGCTCAGGGTCCTTCACCTGGTGGTTTGCGTCGCGGTTTGCGTGGTGGTTACGTCGCGGTTCGCGCGGCGGCTGCGTCGCGGTTCGCGTGGTGGTTACGTCGCGGTTCGCGCGGCGGCTGCGTCGCGGTTTGCGCGGCGGCTGCGTCGCGGTTTGCGCGGCGGCTGCGTCGCGGTTTGCGTGGTGGTTACGTCGTGGTCTACCTGGCGCCGGGGGCCACCGTCACGGTGCCGGCACCCGCGACCAGGTCGAGGTAGAGCCGGTCCGCCGAGCGGTCCCACCCCGGCGTACCGAGCAGTGCGCCAGCGGCCACCCCGCTCCAGCGCTCGTCGCCGACGATGACCGAGCCGGCGCCGGCTCCCGCGCGTACCCGTACCGGCGGCTCGCCGGACACCCGCACGTCGAGCTGGCTGGCCCCGCCGGTCAACCGCACGATCATGGTGCCGCTCACCGGCGGCAGCAAAAGCTCGGTGCGGGCCGACCCGCCGGCCAGGTCCACCCCCAGCAGCCGGGCCCGGGTCAGGTCCAGCACCTGACTGCTCACCCCGCCAGCCAACTGAAGACGCCAGCCCACCCGCTCGCTGAGCAGCACCCGTACCGCCCGCGCCCCGGATGCCCCGGTCGGCGCCAGGCCGAGCCGTACGGTCTCGCCCAGCAACTCCGGCCGAGCGACCAGGCCCGAACCGGCCGGGCTGCTGATCCGGTAGAGGTCCTCCCCCAGATCGGCCACCCGCAACTCGAACGAGGACAGCCCATCCGCGAGCACGAAAGTAGCCTGCCGCCGACCGGCCAGCGGTGCCGTCAACATCTGCTCCCCGGCGGCCACCGCACCCTCGTCACCGGGCCGGACGTCGCTCACGGCAGGGTCGCCCGGGTTTGCCGGAGCGCCGGAGTAGGCCGTACCCAGGCGGTCTGGGTCGGCGACGATCACGACGACCGCGGCGGTGCCGAGGAGCAGTACGACAACGGCCGCCGCCAGCAGCAGTCGAGCCCCGACGGACCAGCCCCGGGGCGCGTCCACGGCACTCGTCGGCCCCGACTCCGCAGCCGGCCCGCCGCCTGCACCCGATCCCAACTCGACTCCCGGTCCCGGCCCGACTCCCGGTGTGGGTCCCGGCCCGGCTCCCGGTCCCGACTCGACTCCCGGTCCAGGCTCGGCCGAGCTCGGCTTGGTTCCCGGTCCCGGCTCCGGCCCGCGATCCGTGCTGTGTCCCACTACCGCCATGCCCTCGTCCCTCCGCCGGCCCGCAACGGGGAGTACGTACCCACCGGCCGAGTGGATCACTCCGTGCCGACCACACCACTCCCCTGCGTCGCCAAACCAGAGATCTTGGACAGTTACCGTTCCGCCTGGAGTTGACGCGGAACGGTAACTGTCCAAGATCTCCTCGTACGGTGCCTGGGTACGCCGCTGGCCGGCACCCCTGGGGGTGCCGGCCAGCGTTCGGTGCTGGGTGGGTCAGCTGTTCCAGTGCTGGGCGACCAGGTCGGCGGCCTGCTGCTCCCACTGGGCGTAGGCGTCGGGGTAGGCCGAGACCTGCACGGTCTGCGCGGCCTGGGTCAGCGGCATGTCCTGCCAGCCGTCGACCTGCTTGAGGCCCTTGAGGAACGCGGAGGTCGCGTACGCGGGGTCGGTGATCTGCTCCGGCGTACCCCAACCCGAGCTGGGGCGCTGCTGGAACAGGCCCAGCGAATCATGATCGTTGGCGTCGCCCAGGTGACCCAGGTTCTCCAACTTCGACTCCTGCAGGCTCGTGGCGATCGAGATGACCGCCGCCCGCTCAGGCAGACCCGCCTTCTTCGTGGCCGCGATGATGGCCTTGGCGTCATCGGTCTGCTCACCGTTCAGGGCGATCCGGGACTGCTCACCCTGCGTACCGTGCGGGATCAGCTTGGCCATGTCGGGCTTGTCGGCCTGCACCACGGCGACGGGCTTGGCGTCGATCGTCGGGGCGGCGGCGTGCGCGGCGATCGGACCGGCGAAGATGCCACCGGCGAACGCGAGACCAGCAACGGACAGCATGCTCTTACGGATGATCGTGGTCATGGGGGTAGCTCCTTCGGGAGTAGAGACACCCGCAACCGTTCCGGGGGACGGCACCTGCGGGTGTGAGCACCTCGTCCGGCGCATCAAAGGGGGAAGTCTTGGGGTCGGCGGCCTGCGAGCGGGGGCTCGTGGCGCCGGGTCCAGGTGTAACGACCGCGGGCCGGGGATCATTCCGGGGGCCGGCCCATCCGCTCCGCTAGCAGCCTGTCGGTCGAGGCCGGGGGCGGGTCGCTCGGGGGCGGCTGGTGGTGCTGCGATCGTCAGGGTATGTAACGCCGCCCGGCCAGCCCCGATTCCAGCCCACGAGTGCACCCGATCACAGGACGCACCACCCCATACCGAGCATCCGGCGGCCAGACCGCCCACCGTTCCGGGCCAGACCGGACGGCATGCCGACGATCCACACGAGGTCGCTGACGGCGCTGTACCCGGGCAAGCGGGACACCCCCCGACATCGCCAATCCCGTGTCGATCATGCGACCGCGACCGGCGCGCAGAAGACAAGCGCCCGGCAAAGATCGGCACAAAGCACGCACAACGCCCCCCGGAAACCCCAGGACCCGGCGACCCCTCCCTTCCCCGCCCCTTCCCCGCCCCCACAGCCGCGTCGATCTAGGGCATATCGCTGCTTTGGTAGATCAACTAGCGACGATATGCCCTAGATCGACGGGGCCACTGGCGGGCGCGGGCGCGCCGGGGGGCGGGCGCGCCGGCGGGGCGGGCGGGGGGACGACGCGGCACGGCGTCTGGCGGGCAGCCGGGGATATACCGCACAGGTATATCCATGACTCGCAGGTGTAACGCCTAGAAGGGCAACGCAGCGCGCGGGGAGACGCCTCACTCTGCAAGGCGGGAGCGGACCTTGGCAGCGCACTCGTCCAGCACCGACTGCGCGTCCAGCCCCAGGCTTTCGATGGCCACCAGGGCAGTGAAGGCGACGTCCGCCAGCTCGGCTGCCACATCCTCGCGGGTGTGGGTCACCCCCTTGCGCGGATTCTGCCCCAGCAAGCCGATCCAGGCCGCGGAGGCTTCTCCCGCCTCCTCGGTCAGCTTGAGGATGCGACAGGTCAGTTCCGTCTGCCCGGTGCCGTTCGCCGCGTCCAGCCAGCCGCGCGACGCCCGGGCCGCCTCCCAGATCGACTCGTCCACGCGATCAGTCAACCCGACGGGCCCACCCCGCCATGCACCCGGGCCGGCCAACCAGAGCAGCGCGGGAAGGACCGGGCCGGCAAACCAGAGCAGCGCGGGAAGGACCGGGCCGGCCAACCAGAGCAGCGCGGGAAGGACCAGGCCGGCAAACCAGAGCAGCCGAGACAGGGCCGGGCCGGTCTGACTGGCCGACCAGTTGGACCTGACCTGCCGGTCAGCGCGGCCATTGACACTGGTCGACGGCAGTCCTAGGTTCAGGACGCTACCGGCCGGTAGGCAACCGTCCCGCCTGGTCGCCCTCGGGCGACATCCGTCCGATGGGGAGCAACGATGCTGTCCGCACCCACCCGTACTCTTCGGCGCCTGCTCGCCGCCACCGCGACCCTGACTCTCGCGGTCGGGCTCGCCGGCGCCGCACCCGCGACCGCGACCGCCGCCGACCGCGATCCGGGCGGCAGTCAGCCACTGCCCGGCTACACCATCGAGAATCCACCGCTTGCGCCGCTGGTCGTGGCCGGAAAACCGACGACGGTACGCCAGGGAGTGCGCCGCCACGCCGCGTACATCATCGAGGTTCCCGCCCGGTGGAACGGCGACCTGGTGCTGTGGGCGCACGGCTACCGTGGCCAGGGCACCGTGCTCTCTCCGGAGCCGCCGGGCCTCGGGCTGCGCCAGCGGCTGCTGGACCAGGGGTATGCCTGGGCGTCGTCCTCGTACGACCGGAACGGCTTCGACATCCGCTCCGGGGTGCTGAGCACGAAGGACCTCGCCGACTACTTTGGACGGACGGTCCGCCGACCGCAGCACACCTACCTGACCGGCGTGTCGATGGGCGGCTACATCATCGGCCGCTCGTTGGAGCAGTATCCCGGCTTCTACGACGGGGCGCTGCCGATGTGCGGGGTGCTCGGCGACCAGACGTTGATGGACTACTTCCTGGACTACAACCTGGTCGCGCAGACCCTCGCCGGGGTGCCCGCCTACCCCACGCCGGCCGACTACCTGACCAACGCGGTACCCCGGATCCAGGTGGGCCTCGGCCTGGCCGGGCTGACCCCGACCGGCCCGGACACCACCACGGACCGGGGTAAGCAGTTGCGCGCGATCACGGTGAACCGCTCGGGCGGTTCCCGGCCCGGCGCGGACGCAGCGTTCGCGGTCTGGAAGGACTTCCTCTTCTCGATCAGCGTCACCGACGGCGGCGACTCCCCTGCCGAGCGGCCTGGTCAGCTCGCCACCAACCTGCTCACCCGTTACTCGCCGAACAGCCCGGTCAACGTCAACGCCTCGGTGCCGCGGATCGCACCGGAGAACGTCTGGCAACGGCTGCTCCCGACACTGACCCAGGTGCCGCGGGTCGCCGGCCGGCCCACCGTGCCGGTGCTCAGCCTGCACGGCCTCGGCGACCTGTTCGTGCCGTTCAGCATGGAGCAGGCGTACGCCACCGACGTGGCCCGGCAGGGTCGCAGCCGGCTGCTGGTGCAGCGGGCCATTCGGACCACGCAGCACTGCGAGTTCAGCCCGGCCGAGGCCGGCGCCGCGTGGGACGACCTGGTCTCCTGGGTACGCACCGACAAGCGTCCGGCAGGTGACACGGTGACCGATCCGGCGGTGGTGGCGCGTCCCGACTACGGCTGCCGGTTCAGCGACCCGGCCGCGTATGCCGCGGGGGTCGGCACCCGTCGCCTCTACCCCGCCTGCTGACCGCCGGCGGGTAAGCGGAACCCCCGTCGACGGGTCGGCGAACACTCGTCGACGGGGGCAGCGCGCGAACCACTGTCGGCGGTAGACACATAGACCATGACGAACACCCTCGACCGTCGTACCCTCCTGCGCATGGCCGGCGCGTCGGCCGGCACCGCCGTGCTGGCCGGCGCCACCCTCGCCGCCGGCGGGCCGGCCCACGCGGCCGACGGCGCCTTCCGACACGGGGTCGCCTCCGGCGATCCGCTGCCGGACGGCGTCCTGCTCTGGACCCGACTGACCCCGACCGCCGAGGCGCAGCCCGGCTCCGGCCTCGGCCCCGAGGTGGACGTGACCTGGCAGGTCGCCGCCGACCCGGACTTCACGACGGTGCTGGCCGCCGGCACGCAGCACACCGGCCCGGACCGCGACCACACGGTGAAGGTGGCGGTGAGCGGGTTGGCGCCGGCGACCACCTACTGGTACCGGCTCGGCCACGCTGACGGCTGGTCGCCGGCGGGCCGCACGATGACCGCGCCGCCGGTGGACGCGGAGATCGACCGACTGCGCCTCGGTGTGGTGTCCTGCGCGAACTGGGAGGCTGGGTTCTTCGCTGCGTACCGGCACCTGGCCGAGCGCGGTGACCTCAACCTGGTGGTGCACCTGGGCGACTACCTCTACGAGTACGGCAGCGGGGAGTTCGACGCGGGCGGCACGGTGGTCCGCGCGGTGCAGCCCTCGCATGAGGTGCTCACCCTCGCCGACTACCGGATTCGGCACGCGCTCTACAAGACCGACCCGGATCTCCAGTCGCTGCACGCCGCGCTGCCCTGGGTGATCACCTGGGACGACCACGAGGTGGCCAACGACCAGTGGTCCGGCGGCGCGGAGAACCACACGCCGGGCACCGAAGGCGCGTTCGTCGACCGGCTCGCCGCGGCCCGGCAGGCGTACCTGGAGTGGATGCCGGTGCGCACCGGCGTGGACGGCGCGATCTACCGGCGGCTCCGTTTCGGCCGGCTCGCCGAACTGTCCATGCTGGACCTGCGGACGTACCGCTCGCAGCAGGCGTCCGGCACGGCCGTGGACGACCCGGGGCGCACCATCACCGGGGACGCGCAGATGTCCTGGCTCAAGGCCGGGCTGGCCTCGTCCAACGCTCGGTGGAAGCTGGTCGGCAACCCGGTGATGATCGCCCGGGTGGACGTGGGGGCGCTGCCCGCCTGGCTGCTCGGCCCGCTGGGCACCCTGCTGGGCATTCCGCAGAACGGCGCGGTGCTCAACGCCGACCAGTGGGACGGCTACAACGCCGACCGCAACGAGTTGGTCGACCACCTGCGGGCCACCGGCACCACCGATGTCGTCTTCCTCACCGGCGACATCCACACCTCCTGGGCCAACGAGGTGACCACCCGCTCCACCGGGCAGAACAATCCGGCCGCCGCCGAGTTCGTGGTGCCCTCGGTGACCAGCGACAACGTCAACGACTTCCTCGGCCTCCCGGCCGGCAACCCGCTCAGCGCCTTGGGTGCGGGGCTGCTCCGCACGACGAACCCGCACGTGCGTTGGACGGAGCTGGACGGGCACGGGTACGGCGTGCTGGAGGTGACCCGGCAGCGCTGCCGGATGGACTGGTACCACCTGGCCGACCGGACCCGCGCGGCCAGTGCCAGCCGCTGGGTGGCGGGGTGGTCGGTGGGTGCCGGCTCGGCGAAGCTGCGCAAGGAGTCCGCGCCGCTGACCTGACCACGGTACGACGACGCCGGCCGGCCCCCGAAGCGGGAGCCGGCCGGCGTGCGTGCGATGTCACCAGAGCTGCTGGACGATGTCCGCCGCCTGCTCCTCCCACTGCGCGTACGCGTACGGGAAGGCGGAGACCTGAACGGTCTGCGCGGCGGCGGTCAGCGGAAGGTCCTGCCAACCGCCCACGTTCTTGAGTGCGCTGAAAAAGGCCGTGGCGGCGTAATCCGGGTCGGTGATCTCGTCGGGGGTGCCCCACCCGGACGACGGACGCTGCTGGAACAGGCCCTGCGAGTCGTGGTCGTTGGCGTCGCCGAGGTGGCCGAGGTTGTACAGCTTCGACTCCTGCAACGAGGTGGCGACGCCGATAACCGCACCCCGGTCGCCGACGCCGGTCTTCTTGGCCGCGTCGACGATCGCCCGCGCGTTGTCGAGTTGCGCGTTGTCGAGCGGGATGCGCGACTGGGCGCCCTCGATGCCGTGCGGGATGAGTTCGTCGCGGCCCGGCTTGCCGGCCGGCGGCTTGCCGGTGGCCGAGCCGGTGGTGAGCCCGGACTCGACGGGCTGGTCGTGGTCCTGCTTCTGCGGCGCGGCGGTGGCCTTGCCGGTGGCGAGGTCGATGGCGGCGACGGCGCCCTCGTGCGGTCCGGAGGTGACCGGGGCGGCGACCGCGGTCGGCCCGAATGCCAGGCCGCCGATGGCGGCAACACCCAGCACACTCAGCGCGGCCTTGCGGTGCGAATCCTTAGCGATGGCGGGGAGCCATCGAGTGAAGTCAACCTTCACGATGGTGGCCCTCTCGATCGTGCGGAGCGCTCCGGGGTGAACGCTCCTCGGGAGATGAACCGCGGAAAGGGTTTGGGCTCCGGCGGTACGGGGGACACAACCAGGTTCACGTGTCGGTCATTCCGGAAATGCCGGTACGCCGTCGGGTTGCGGCCCCGGTCACCCCGGGAATCGGACTCACCGGACGGCACCGGCCGAAACGTCGAAAACCTCAGGCTCGGGAGCATCCGTCGGCGCGTGCGGTACGCCGTACCGGACCAGGACGTGCCAGAGCTGCTTGAGATGCTGCAGGGTGACCGCGACCGGCCCCCGGTCGGCCCACCGGTCCGGCTCGGCGACCACGGAGGCAGCGGCGCGACCGATCAACGCGGCGTCCACCGGCTCGCCGGGCCGGGCGAACTCGCGGTGCACCCGGGCCGCCAGCACCGGGATCGCCGGGCCGCGAAATTCCGGGTCTACCTGGTCGACCGGTAGCACGAAACCGGGGTGCCAGAGCAGCGGGAAGCCGTACCGCCGCGCGATCAGCTCCAGCGTCGCGCCGACCGGGGTGCCGGCGAAGGACGGGTCCACCACCAACGCCTCGACGTCCCGAGCGAGGTCGAGTGTGCCGTGCACCTGGGCCTCGACATAGTCGTCCAGTGCTCGACCGGCCACGGGTGGCATGGGTGGGACGACCGGCCCGTCCAGCAGCGTCCGCACCACGGTGCGAATGTCCGTTCCGGCCCGTCCCAGGCACTCGCTGGTGGCGACGGTGCTGGTCAGGAGTTCGGCGAGCACCGGTTCGAAGACGTCGGCGGTGGCGGTGGCACGGGGGCTGAGGTGGCTGTCGCCGTGCAGGAAGGTCGCACGAGCCAGCACCGACGGGCGCAGCCGCAGGTGACACGAACCGAACCGGGGACAGGCGCCGTCCGGATGGTCGAGCAGGTTCAAGCCGCCGTACGTGGGCCGATCCGCGAGGGCCACCCCGGCACGCTGGTACGCGTCACCGAACATCAGGCTCTCCCAGCGGTCCCGGTCTCCACCGGGGTACGCGGTGAGCCCACCGTTGGAGATCCCCGTGACGAACTGGCTGCGGTAGACGCCGTCCTCGGCCAGGGCCGCGGCAACGGCCCGCCCATCGACGCACGCCCGGTCGGGGTGGAAGTTGACGGTCAGCCGCCCGTGCGTGGAGATCGCGGCGAGCAGCTGTTCCGGCCGGCTGTCGACGTCAGCCTCGACGAGGACGCGGGCGACGGTTTCGACCGCGGCGGGACGCTCCACGAGCGCCACCGACCGCACGTACGCCAGCGCCGCCGTCTGGGCCGGGGTGAGGACGGCGACGGCTGGCATGCGCGGGAGCGTAGCGTCGTGCGGCCGGCCCGGCGACCGGTTAACCGTCCTCAGTGACCCCGGGCCAGCCACTCCTGCAAGTGCGGGGCCTCCGCGCCGATGGTCGTGTCGTCACCGTGCCCGGTGTGCACCACCGTCTCCGCCGGCAGGGTGAGCAGACGGGTGCGGATCGACCGGATGATGGTGTCGAAATCGCTGTACGAGCGACCGGTGGCACCGGGCCCGCCGGCGAAGAGCGTGTCGCCGGTGAACACCGCACCCAGCTCCGGCGCGTGGAAGCCGCACGCGCCGGGGCTGTGGCCCGGGGTGTGCAGCACCCGCAGCGTGCCGCCGGCGATCTCGATGAGCTGCCCGTCGTGCAGCTCGCCGTGCGGCGGCAGTTGGGGGTGCACCAGATCCCAGAGCACCCGGTCGGCGGCGTGCAGGAGCACCGGAGCGCCGGTGGCCTCGGCCAGCTCGGGCGCCACCCGGACGTGGTCGTCGTGCGCGTGGGTGGCCAGGATCGCCCGGACCTGGCGGTCTCCCACCAGCGCGAGGATCGCGTCCACGTCGTGCGGCGCGTCCAGGACGACGCACTCGGTGTCGTCGCCGAGCACCCAGACGTTGTTGTCCACGTCGAACGTCTGCCCGTCCAGCGAGAACGTGCCGGCGGTGACCACGTGGTCGACCCGGGCGGTCACGGGAACACCACCACCGAACGGAGCACGTCGCCACGGTGCATCCGGTCGAACGCCTCCTCGACCTGGTCCAGCGCGATCTCCTCGGTCACGAACGCGTCCAGGTCGAGCCGGCCCTGCAGGTACAGCTCGGTGAGCAGCGGGAAGTCCCGGCTGGGCAGGCAGTCGCCGTACCAGCTGGACTTGAGGGCGCCGCCCCGGCCGAAGACGTCCAGCAGCGGCAGCTCGACGGTCATCTGCGGGGTCGGTACGCCCACCAGCACCACGGTGCCGGCCAGGTCGCGGGCGTAGAACGCCTGCTTCCACGTCTCCGGTCGACCCACCGCGTCGATCACCACGTCGGCGCCGAAGCCGCCGGTGGCGGCCCGGATCGCCTCGACCGGGTCGGTCTCGGACGCGTTCACGGTGTGCGTGGCCCCGAACCGGCGGGCCCACTCCAGCTTGCGGGAGTCGGTGTCCACCGCCACGATCGTCGTCGCGCCGGCCAGCGTCGCCCCGGCGACCGCGGCGTCCCCGACACCACCGCAGCCGATCACCGCGACCGAGTCGCCACGGGTGACGTTGCCGGTGTTCATGGCCGCACCCAGCCCGGCCATCACCCCGCAGCCGAGCAACCCCACCGCGGCGGGCCGGGCGGCCGGGTCCACCTTGGTGCACTGACCGGCGTGCACCAGGGTCTTCTCGGCGAACGCGCCGATGCCCAGCGCCGGTGCCAGCTCGGTGCCGTCGGTGAGCGTCATCCGCTGCTTGGCGTTGTGCTTGTTGAAGCAGTACCAGGGGCGGCCCCGCCGGCAGGCGCGGCAGACTCCGCAGACCGCCCGCCAGTTGAGCACCACGAAGTCGCCGGGGGCGACGTCGGTGACGCCGTCGCCCACCTGCTCGACGATGCCCGCCGCCTCGTGGCCGAGCAGGAACGGGTAGTCGTCGTTGATGCCGCCCTCGCGGTAGTGCAGGTCGGTGTGGCAGACGCCGCAGGACTGGATCCGGACGATCGCCTCACCGGGGCCGGGGTCGGACACCACGATGGTGGTGACCTCGACCGGTGCGCCCTTACTGCGGGAGATGACTCCCCGGACTTCCTGGCTCACTTCGCCTCCTGCTGGTGGTGTGCGGCGGGCACCTGGCGAACCTACCGCGATCACCGCAGCCGGCCCAGTCGGCCGGGCGGCGGGTTATCGCCGGTCGCTTCGGGTACGCGGGCCGCATTCGGGACCACAGCCAACCAGGAGTGATCATGAAGCTCGCGCACCTGCCACTGCGGGTCACCATCGGCGCGTTCGTCCTCAACTCCGGCCTCAGCAAGCGGACCCTGGAGGGCGAGGCGGAGGGCATGCACGCCATGGCGGTCGGCGCCGTACCGCAGCTAAGCCAGTTGGAGCCGGCGCGGTTCGCCAAGCTGCTGTCGTACGCCGAAATCTCCCTGGGCGCCGCGTTGCTCGCGCCGTTCGTCCCGGCCACGCTGGCCGGGCTCGGTCTGACCGCGCTCGGCGCGGGCCTGGTGCAGCTCTACCTGAAGACGCCGGGGATGCGGGAGGCGGGCAGCCTGCGACCGACCCTGGCGGGCACCCCGCTGGCCAAGGACTCCTGGCTGCTCGGCGCCGGGCTGACCCTGGTGCTGGAGGGGTTGACCCACGGCCGTCGGCGCGGTTGACCGACGCCGGGGCGAGGAGCACCCCGACGGCCGTTATCTTGGGGGCGACCCGGTCGGCCTGAGGAGCTGCGTTGACCCATTCCCGTTCGGTGCGGCCGTTCTACCGCCCGATGAGGCCCCGTCGCCGGGACGAGCCGAACCGTGCGGCCACCCCGCTGGAGCTCTTCTTCGACCTGTGTTTCGTGGTGGCGGTGGCGCAGGCGGCCGGCAGCCTGCACCACGACGTGTCCGAGGGCCACCTGCGTCACGCGGCGGTCAGTTACCTGATGGTGTTCTTCGCGATCTGGTGGTCGTGGATGAACTTCACCTGGTTCGCCTCGGCGTACGACACCGACGACGACGTCTACCGGATCACCACACTGGTGCAGATCGCCGGTGCGCTGATCCTCGCGGCCGGCGTGCCGCGCGCCTTCACCGACGGCGACTTCACGGTCATCACCTACGGGTACGTGGTGATGCGGCTGGCCGCCGTCGCGCAGTGGGTTCGGGCGGCGGCCGGCGACCCGGCGCACCGCGCGGCGGCCCGCCGGTACGCGATCGGCGTGACCGTGGTGCAGATCGGCTGGCTGCTGCGGCTGGCGCTGCCCGCCGAGTGGGGCATCGCGTCGTTCGTGGTGCTGGGGCTGGCCGACCTGCTGGTGCCGGCGGTGGCCGAGCGCCCCGGCATGACCCCGTGGCACCCCCGACACATCACCGAGCGGTACTCGCTGTTCACCCTCATCGTGCTCGGCGAGGCGGTGCTGTCCATCTCGGTGGCGATCCAGACCGGGCTGGACGCCGGCGACCACGGGCTCTGGTCGCTCGCGGCGGCCGGCGCGGTGATCGTGTTCGCGCTCTGGTGGCTCTACTTCGACCGCCCGGTCGAGGCCCCGGACCGACTGCCCTACTCGTTGATCTGGGGCTACGGCCACTACTTCATCTTCGCGGCGATCGCCGCGGTCGGCGCGGGCCTGGTCGCGGCGTCCGACCACGAGCGGCACCTCGCGCACATCTCCGGGACGACGGCCGGGTACGCGGTGGCCGTACCGGTCGCCGTCTTCCTGCTCACCGTCTGGGTGCTGCACGTCCGCCCGCAGCAGCGCGGCGCACTGGTCGTGGCCTTCCCGGTCGTCGCGCTGCTGGCGTTGCTCGCGCCGCTGGGCCCGATGCCGGTGCACCTGCTCGCGCTGCTGCTGACCGCCCTGGTGGTGCTGACCGTGCTGCTGCGCCAACGTGACCTCCGGTCGGCCCCGGAGGCGTCCGGCCCCGACCCGACCTGACCCGGTCGACTCAGGTGCTCGTGGTGCTCGGCACCGAGGCGGGTGGCGCCGGGCGGGCGACGCCCCGGTTCAGACCGGTGACCAGCAGCCGGTTGTACGAGGCCGGCAGGACCCGGGCCAGCAGGTCGGGCAGCTTCGCCGACCAGCCGATCAGGACCCGGCCCCTTCGCCGCTGCACGCCTCGCAGGATCACCTCGGCGGCCCGCGCCGGCGCGATGGTGAGCAGCTTCTCGAACTGCGCCCGACCGGCCGCGTACTCCTCGTGCGAGACGCCGCTGCCGATCCGGGCATTCTCGGTGATCCGGGTGCGGATCCCGCCGGGATGCACCGAGGTCACCCCGATGCCGTCGTCGACCAGCTCGTGGCGCAGCGCCTCGGTGAAGCCGCGGACGGCGAACTTGCTCGCCGAGTAGGCGGTCTGCCCGGCCGGCGCGATCAGCCCGAACAGGCTGGAGACGTTGACCAGGTGCGCGCCCGGCTCCGCCTTGAGCATGGGCAGCAGCGCGTGGGTCAACTGCACCACGGCCCGGAAGTTGATGTCGATGACCCAACTGAACTCGTCGTACGTCACCTGGTCGAACCGGCCGCCGAGACCGACGCCGGCGTTGTTCACCAGCAGGCGGATGCGCGGGTGCCGCTGGCCGATCTCGGCGGCCACCCGGGCGGTGGCCGCCGCGTCGGCGAGGTCCACCAGGTAGGTGTGCAGGTGGCGGTCCGGGTATTCGGCGCGGATCTCGGCGGCGACCGCGTCCAACCGCTCGGCGTCCCGGTCCAGCAGCACCAGGTCGCTGCCGCGGCCGGCCAGCGCGTGCGCCAGCGCCGCACCGATGCCGCTGGCCGCGCCGGTGACCACGGCCGTCGCACCGGCGAAGTCAAACCTCTGCACGATCGGTGCTCCTCTCCTGGCGGGCGACGGCGAACCGGACGCCCTCGTCGGTGAGCCGGCCGTGCCGCATCAGCAGCACGTCGCGGGGGTAGTTCTGGTACAACCGCCACGGCGCGGTCGCACCCTGCTTGGGCAGAGCGTCGACGCTGCGCAGCACGTACCCCGAGCGCAGGTCGATCAGCGGGACCCGCCCGCCGCCGGGCGGCGACAGCGGGGTGACGATCTGCTGGCCGGTGCGGTCGAGGTGGCGCAGCAGCCGGCAGACGTAACCGGCGACCAGGTCGGCCTTGAGCGTCCACGAGGCGTTGGTGTAGCCGATGGTCAGCGCGAAGTTCGGCACGCCGGAGAGCATCATGCCCTTGTAGGCGACGGTGCTCGCCAGGTCGACCTCGACGCCGTCCACGCTGAGCGTCATGCCACCGAGGGCGAGCAGGTTGAGCCCGGTGGCGGTGACCACGATGTCGGCCGGCAGTTCGTCGCCGGTGGTCAGCCGGATGCCGTGCGTGGTGAAGGTGTCGACGGTGTCGGTGACCACCGACGCGACGCCCTGCCGCACGGCGGTGAACAGGTCCCCGTCGGGCGCCACGCAGAGCCGTTGGTCCCACGGGTCGTAGCGGGGCGAGAAATGCCGGTCGAGGTCGTACCCGATCGGCAGTTGACGCTTCGCGGCCCGGCTCAGCAGTCGTTTCACCAGCCCGGGCGCGCGCCGGCTGAGCTGGAAGTTGACGGTGGAGAGCAGGACGTTCTTCCAGCGCACCACCGGATACGCGGCCTTCGCCGGCAGCCAGCGCCGCAACGCGCCGGCCAGCCGGTCACGCGAGGGCAGCGCGATGACGTACGTGGGTGAGCGCTGCAGCATGGTCACGTGCGCGGCGCGCTGAGCCATCGCCGGCACCAGGGTGACCGCGGTGGCACCGCTGCCGATCACCACCACCCGTTTGCCGGTGTGGTCGAGGTCGTCCGGCCAGTGCTGCGGGTGCACCAGCCGCCCGGCGTACGCCTCGACGCCGGGCAGCGGCGGGGTGTAGCCCTCGTCGTAGCGGTAGTAGCCCGAGCAGACAAAGAGGAACGAGCAGGTCAGCTCGACGGTCTCGGCGGTGTCGACGCGCTGCGCGTACACCGTCCAGTGGGCGGTGCCGCTGTCCCACTCGGCACGCAGCACCCGGTGCCCGAAGCGGATGTGCCGTGGCACGTCGTACTCCCGGGCGGTCTGCTGGACGTACTCCCGGATGGCCGTGCCGTCGGCGATGGCCCTCGGGTCGGTCCACGGTTTGAAGGAGTAGCCCAGGGTGAACATGTCCGAGTCGGACCGAATGCCCGGATAACGGAACAGGTCCCAGGTGCCGCCGATCGCGTCGCGCGCCTCCAGCACCGCGTACGTCTTGTCGGGGCACTCGCGGCGTAGGTGACAGGCGGCGCCGATGCCGGACAGGCCGGCTCCGACGATGAGCACGTCGACGTGGTCGGAGGGCATCGCGATCCTCCATCCGGGGCGGTGGACGGACACTAACACCGCACCCGCATGGTCGACAGCTACCGCGATACCACTCCCCCACCGCCGGGTTGAGCTACTGCGACACCTTCGTGGACGTCATGATCCAGTTGGTCTCCCAGGTACGTTCGCCGTCGACCGAGAACGCCTGCTCCCAGCGGGCCGTCGTCGCGGTGATCTCGGACCAGATGAACCGGCACCGGACCGGACGCCCCTCGTGCTGGTCGTCGGCGTAGAAGCGACCGACCCCGTCGACGAAGCGGCCCACCATCGGCGGCTGCTCCAACTCGCCGCGTCCGCTGTTCATCCAGTAGATCGACCACTCCTTTCGGGCCGGGTCGAAGATCCGGATCGTGGCGCCGGTGAAGCCCTTGGTCGGAAAGGTGATCTCGTCGAAGTTGCCGCCGCCACCGAAGAAGCTGTGCGCGACCGACACCCCCGGAAACTCCTCCCACTCGTCCGAGCCGACCAGCCGCTCGCGCAGCCGGCGGTTGACCACGTTCCAGGTGCCCACGTAGAAGTCGAAGTCGCCCATCAGCGGCCCACCGGCCCTTCCGCTCGCGTGTCGTGCAGGTATCCGGCCAGTTCGGGACGTTCCGGCGCGAGCAGGTGCCGCACCCAGGCGGCCCGCTCGTGCTCCAGCACCGCCAACTCCCACACACAGCCCACGGCGGGCCGGCTCAGCGGGACGAAGTTGGTCGGGTCGTCGTCCGGGCAGTCCAGCGCCGGCTGGCCGGCCGCGGCGACGCGTACCTCCAGGGCGTTGTCCCACACCCAGGTGTACGCCAGCAGGTAGGCGCCGGTGTCCCCGCCCCGGTGCAGCACCACCCACCCGGCGGCCGGGGTGCCGTCGTCCGGCACGTCGGCCAGCAGCGCGGGCAGCAGGTCGTACGCGGCCTTCTCCACCTCCGGCTCGATCGGCCGATCCGGCTGGTCTATGTGGTAACGCTTGAGCTGGCGACCGTCCACGATGACCGGTCCCGGCGTCCGTAATTGCTTGTCGCGAAATGCCATGCCGGGACGGTACGACCACTCCCCTGACAGCTAGTGTCAGTGAAGTGCGGGCATCTCGACTTCTCTCCCTCCTGCTGCTGCTCCAGTCGCACGGTCGGCTGACCGCCACGCAGCTCGCCGAGCGGCTGGCCGTCTCCCCCCGCACGATCTATCGGGACGTCGAGTCACTGCACGCCGCCGGCATCCCGCTCTACGGGGAGGCCGGGCACGCCGGCGGCTACCAGCTCGTCGACGGCTGGCGGACCCGACTCACCGGGCTGACCGCCGAGGAGGCCGACCGGCTCTTCCTGGCCGGGCTGCCCGGACCGGCCGACGAGTTGGGCTACGGCGACGTGGTGGCGGCGCTGCAGCTCAAGCTGCACGCGGCCCTGCCCGCGCCGCTGCGCGACCGGGCCACCCAGTTGCAGCAGCGCTTCCACCTGGACACCCCGGGCTGGTACGCCGACGGTGACGCCTCGCCCGAGCTGGCCCGTACGGCCGAGGCGGTCTGGCGGCAGCACCGCGTCGAGGTGCGCTACCGCAGCTGGCAGGGCGAGGTGACCCGGGTGCTGGAGCCGTACGGCCTGGTGCTCAAGGGCGGCCGGTGGTACGTGGTGGCCGACCGGCCCGGCCGGGGCGCACCGGCCACCTACCGGGTCAACCAGATCCTCGCGCTGACCCCGCTGGCCCAGGAGTTCGACCGGCCCGCCGACTTCGACCTGCCGGCCTGGTGGCGGGCCCACGTGGTGCAGTTCCGGGCCCGCCTGCACCGCGACGAGGCGACCGTACGACTCTCCCCGGCCGGCCGGAAGCGGCTGCGGGAGATCGGCAGCGACCCGGTGGTGACCGCCGTGGAGGCCAGCGCCGGCCCGCCCGACGCGCTGGGCTGGGTGACCGCGGTACTGCCCATCGAGTCGCTCACCCACGCACACGGTGACCTGCTGCGGCTCGGCGCCGACATCGAGGTGCTGACACCGGTCGCGCTCCGGGAGCGGCTGGCCGCCACGGCGGCCGAGCTGGCCGCCCTCTACGCCCCGGCGTGATGTGGGTCGCTCGCGTTGGCCGCGAGCGCGGGTCTGGGAGAGTGTGTGATCGTGGATGCGCTCTCGGTACGGGGACTTTCCCGCAACTTCGGCAACCTGGTCGTGCTCGACGACGTGAGTTTCACGCTCCGGGCGGGCCGGATCGCGGTGGTGCTCGGCCCCAACGGCAGCGGCAAGACCACCCTGCTGCGGTGCGTGGTCGGCGCCGACCGGCCGGACGCGGGCGAGGTGCTGGTGCAGGGCCGGCGGGCCGACGAGACCGACCCCGAGGTGCGGGCCCTGGTGGCGGCCGCCCTGGACGACATCGACTTCTTCCCCGACCTGAGCGTGGTCGAGCACCTGGAGCTGGTCGCGTACGCCCACGGGGGCAGCGCCGAGCCGGTCGACGAGGTGCTCGCCGAGCTGGGCCTGGAGCCGGCCCGCGACCAGCTGCCGGTGACCCTGTCCAGTGGGCAACGCCGCCGCCTGGCGCTCGCGTCCTGTTTCGTACGCCCGCGTCGGGTGCTGATCCTGGACGAGCCGGAGCAGCGGCTGGACGTACGCGGCCGGCAGTGGCTGGCCGACCGGCTGCGCCGGGAGCGGGACGCCGGCACGGCGGTCCTGCTGGCCTCGCACGACGCGGAGCTGATCGACGCGGTGGTCGACGAGCGGATCGAGATCGGCCGGTGACCGCGGCACCGGCCACGGTCGCCGACGAGCGGGCCGGCCTGCCCACCGCCCGGCAGGTACGGGCGCATCTGCGCCAGGCCCGCCGCCGGCATCACGATCATTCCCTCGGCGACGTGCTGGGCGATGCGTACGTCATGGTCCTGTTCGTCGGCATGTACGGCTGGTTCGCCATCAGCGAGGCCCGCGACGTGCTGCACTCTCCGAGCATGGGGAAGGCCGATCCGGGCGTGCGGTGGTGGCTCGCGGTCGCCGCGCTGCTGGCCGGCGCCGGGCTCGCCTGGCGCGGCCTGCGGGCGCTCGGCCCGTTGCTGGTCACCCCGGCGACGCAGAGCTGGGTGACCAGCGCGCCGATCGACCGGCGGGCCTGGCTGGCACCCCGCCTCGGCATTCTGCTGGCGGCCTCGGCGGCCGGCACCGCGGTGCTCGGTGTGGCCGTGGCGGCGCTCAGCGGCGTCGCCGACCTGGCGGCCCTGGGCTGGGCGGCGGGGGCCGGCGCGGGGTGGGGCGCGGCCGCACTGGCGCTGAGCGTCGTCGCGCAGGGCAGTCGGCCGGGCCGACGCTGGCCGGCCCTGGCGGGTGCGGTGCCGGTGCTGGCAGCCGCCGTCGTCACGGTCCTGGTGGTGCTCGTCGGCCACCTCGGCGACGGGCTGCCCCGACCGACGGGGGCGCCGACCGCCGCGCTGGTCGTCCTCGGAGTGCCCCTCGCGGTCGCCGCCAGCATCTTCGCGGTACGCGCGCTGCCCCGGGTGGACCGCGCCACGCTGACCACCGGCGCGCAGTTCGCCAACGCCGCCGCGACGGCCACCATCCTGCTCGACCCGAGCATGCTCACCGGTCTGGTGGAGAGCCGGCGCTGGCGCCGCATCGGCCGGGTCCGCAGCCGACGATTCCTGCCCGGCCCCGGATGGTGGGCGCTGCTGCAGGCCGACGTGCGCCGGCTGGGCCGCCACCCGAGCGCCCTGCTGTTCTGGGCGGCGTTGGTCGTCGTCCAGTACGCCGCCGCGCTCGCCCTGCCCGGCCTGGCCGGTGCCGTGCAGGTGGTGTTCGGCTACCTCGCCGCCGGCCGGCTGACCGGCGGCCTGCGGTCGATCAGCCGGTCACCCGGGTTGCGCCGGGCGCTCGGAGGCAGCGACAACGCGCTGCGCGCGATCCATGTGGTCGTGCCGGCGGTCGGCGCGGGGCTGTGGTGGCTGCTGACCCTGCCGACCGTGCACGGCGGGCCGGCCTGGCTGGCCCCGGCCCTGGCGCTCGGGGTGGTGGCCGCCGCCTATCGGGCCGCCACGCGACCGCCGATCGACTACGGCGGCGCGACCGTGAACACGCCGTTCGGGATGGTCCCGGTCGACCTGCTGCGCCAGGGCTCGCGCGGGCCGGCACTACTCGCCGTGCTGGTCCTGGGCCGAATGCTGCTGGGCTGACACGGGCAGGAGCGCAGCCCAGGCCGTCCCGTGGCCTGGCCTGCGCTCCTGCGGCTCAACCGCCCAGCCCGCGGCGTCCCGGCTCAACCGGCGTCGCGGCTCAACCGCCCAGCCGGCGGACCATGTTCATGACGGTCTCCACCTGGGCACCGCCCTTGATCGGGTAGTTGGTCGCACCGAGGTAGCCCCACCAGTCCCAGCAGCCGTTCGGATTGGTGCCGGCGGTGCTGGCCTGCGGGTAGAGGACGATCACGTTGTTGGTGTCGGCGTACTGGTTGAGGTTGGCCCGGTCGACGAAGGCGGTGCCCACCGAGCCGTACCCCTGCACGCAGCCGTGCAGGGTGACCAGCAGCCGGCACGACTGGCCGGCCGCACACGACGACGGCACGTAGGCAAAGCCGTTGGAGTCCATGCTCAATCCGTTGGCCCAGCCGTTGACCGCGAACGTGTCCTGGCTGAACCGGATGAGCGTGCCGCCGAGCGGGCCGGTGTTCGGCGCGTTCACGCCACCGAGCAGCTTGCGCAGCAGCGCGTTCTGCGGGTCGGTGCCGCAGTCGTTGAGGAACGGCGATGCGGTCGCGGTGCACCCCAGCGTGCCGTACGGGGTGACCCAGGAGTGACCGGCCGCGGAGCCGCTGTCGTACTGCACGCTGGCCCCGAAGTGCTGGTAGTAGCGGACCAGGTCGTCGGTGACGGACTTCTTGACGGTGGTGTCGTTGCCGCCGTGGAAGACGTACACCGGATCACCGGACAGGTTGCCCACCGGGTCGACCCAGCCGTAGGAAGCCCAGGTCCGGGTGTACGTCTGCAGGGCGGTCACGTTGGTCGGGTACAGGTTGTCGCCGCACCCGTAGAGCGCCTGCGCGACGTTGTTCTGCGCGCAGTAGTACGGCCCGGCGGCGAAGATGGCCGCGCCGCGGATCCGGGACGAGTACGCGACGTGCAGTTGGGTGGCGAGGTAACCACCGGAGGAGACGCCCGCGACGTAGACGCCGGAGACGTTGTAGGCGCGCAGCGACCCGGAGACCGGGGTCTTGGTGGACGGGTTGGCGGCCTGGGCGGGGGCCGCCGTGGTCAGGATCAACAGGAGTACGGCGGCGAGGGCGGTGGCGGCTTTCAGCGGTGTGGGCATTGACGCTCTCCTTGGGAGCGCCGGCGGGGGCGTCGGCGTGCGCCGACGCTATCGTGACGCAGAGCACACGAGGTATGAGCGCAACCGACACGTCGGCCGACGCCGGTGTGTACATTTCGCCTACTCGGATCCCCGACGCGAAGGACCCAGCGTGCCGGAGCGCGACGACACCGCACGACCGGGCCTGGCGCCCGGCGCCCGCCGGACCGCAGGCCCGATGTTCGCCGCCCTGTACGGCGGGCTGGTTCCGCACGCCTGGCACGATCCGGAGCACGACGCCTACCAGTTGTTCCATCAACGGTCGCTCGCCATGGGTTGGCTCGACGACAGATCGGCCGGAGGTGGTGCCGAGGACCGCCTGCGCGCGCCCGGGCTGTGGGGCATGAACGATGCCGGCTGGGAGCACCCCCTCGTCGCTGCCGGCACGGGGTTGATCTCCTGGTTCCAGGTCGAGGCCAGCGAGGTCGCCGACGACCGGTCGCTGCCGGTGCAGGCGTTCCTGCGGTGTGCGTGGGACGCGACGGCGCGTGCCGGCACGCCGAACCTGTCCGCCGTACAGGTGCTCCTGCCGGTGCAGGGTCTCGACCCCGCGTCGCGTGTGCCGTACGCGCCGGCGGTGCAGACGCAGGGGTGGTTCGCCGAGTGCTCCCCGGAGGCGAGGACACCGGTGCAGGTCACCGTCAACAGCGGTCGCGACCCGTCGATCCCCGCTGTCGCGCAGCAACTCACCGACCACCTCGCGCACGTGGACCAGGGCGTCTTCGTCTACCGCTCCCACGACCTCGCCGACCCCGACGTCGGCATGCCTCCACCGTTTGACGACCGGCTCTGGAACGGCCCGGCCCTGCACGGCGTGGTGCTGCGCGGCGGCCTGAGCGAGTGGTCGTGTGACGCGATCGGATGGGTGGCCGAGATCATCGCCGACCTCGCCGTCCAACTCGGCGTCCGGTCGCCGCTGCTGCTCACCGTGGCACGAGAAGCGTGACTCATGATCACCTGATGATGAGTAGTCGCCAGGACCGTCTCCGACCTGCTCCTCATCAAGTGATCACGGCGCTCGGGCGGTGTCGCCGGGCGGCAGGTGGCGGTAGCCGGGGATCGTCTCGCCGAACCAGCCGGCGACACTCGCCATGCCGCGCTCGTTGAGCTGCGCGTCGTGGATCGTGTACGCCCGCTCGGCACGGACCGCCCGAGCGAACCGGATCGCCTCGTCGAGGCGCAGCCAGGACCCCTGCGCCGGGACGAGCAGGGTGTGCACCGGCTCGTCCGGCACGTGCAACGAGTCGCCGGGGTGGTAGAGCCCGTCGCCGATCAGGTAGCCGAGGTTGGGGCAGTCGGGCTGGCCCTCGTGGATGACCGCGTGCCGGCCACCGTGGGCGGTGACCGGGATGCCGGCCGCGGTGAAGTGCTGCCCGACCTGGACCCGGGTGACCGGCAGCGGGGCGAGATCGGGCAGCCGGGCGCCGTCGGGCACGTACACCGGAACGCCCAGGCCGGCCAGCCGCAGCACGTCCACGTGGTCGGTGTGCTCGTGGGTGACCAGGACGGCGTCCGCGCCGACCAGGGCGCGCGGTTCACTCCAGGTGCCCGGGTCGACGACCAACACCCCACCGTCGTGCTCGACGCGGACACAGGAGTGGGTGAACCGGGTGATCCGCACCCGGCGACGGTACGCCCGCGACCGCGCTCCCGCCGTCCGGCTCGGTCTGACCGCGGTCAGCTCATGCGCGACGCCGACATCCGGACGATGTAGACGAACTGCACGCCGAACGCCACCAGTGCGGCCACCACCCCGACCGGGACCGCGAGCCAGTGCCCGGCCCCGGCCGCCCCGGTCACCAGGGCGACGCCGAGTCCGAGCAGCAGCGCGTTGACCGCGCCCACCAGCGCGGCCGTGGTGAGCAGATATTCCCACCGACCCGGCCGGGTGCCGACCAGGGTCCAGGCGGTTTCCATGCTGTCCTCGGTCACCACGGAGTCGGCGAAGAACTCGTGCTCGCTGGCGAGCTGGTGGTGGTAGTAGGCGCGGATGCGCTGGATTCGTAGCAGGGCCAGCGAGTTCTCCACGGTGGTCTCCACCAGACGGAGGAAGGTCAACACTCCGATGATCACCAAGGTGGGCAGGGCCGCGGCCACGTAGGGCCGGACCAGCTTGTCGTTGCTGGCCACGAACCCGAGCCCGATCAGGGCGGCCGACAGGACGGACAGGAAGATGGTGGCCCGGCCGGTGGCCTCCTCGATGGTGCCGGCGCGGGAGGACTGCAACGCGTAGTGCTCGGTGGTCAGAGCGGCGAGCAGCGCCTTCTCGCGTTCGCCGTCGTCCATTCCGCCTGGCCCTCCGCAGTCGCGCGACCCCGATATGGTCACCTTACGAGCGACCACGACGGAGGGAGACCGGATGCCCGAGTGGGCTGGTCGGGGCGGGCGGCAGCGACGTGCCTTCCTCGTCGGTGGAACGCTGCTCGGGTTCGCCGTCGTGATGCTGCTGGCCGCCTGGCTCAGCACCGGCTTCCTCAGTGACCTGCTGCTCAATCTCGGTGCCAGCGTGGTGCTCGCGGCCATCTCGTACGTCATCTTCGACCCGCTGTTCGAGGAGGCCCGCAAGGCGCGGGTGCAGGAGCACCTGAGCTTCGACCAGCAGGCGTTCGTGGCGCGGCTGCACCGCGCGGCCCGCCGGGTGCGGATCCTGGACACCTGGACGATCCTGCTGGAGCAGCGGTACCGCGAGGAGACCCTCGCGGCGATACGGTCGGCGTTGGCCAACGGCGCCCAGGTGCAGCTGCTCCTGCTCGACCCGGACTGCGCCGCCGCGCAGCAGCGCTCCGAGGAACTGGAACGGCAACGGGTCGACGTGCCCCGGCAGATCCGCACCAACCTGCGCCACCTGACCGCCTTCCAGGACGCCCTCGACCCGCGCCTACGGCACCGCTTCCAGGTCCAGCTCTACGACGCCTCCCCGTCGATCCAGCTCTACCAGTGGGACGGCCGGGCGCTGATCTCGTTCTTCCCGATCGGGAAGCTGTCGTTCAACGTGCCTCAGCTGGAGGTGGACATGGACAGCCCCTGGGGTGGGTTCGTGCACGCCCGGTTCGAGGAGCTGTGGGAACACGGCCAGACCACCGTGAACCTGGACCGGTACTGGTCCGTCATGGTCACGTTGCTGCACGACGAGTCCGACGTGGTCGAGGTGCAGGTGCCGTACGTGACGGTGGACGGGCAGCACTACATCGACTGCCGGGCGTTCCGGCTGGCCCGGCCGCTGAGCGTGCGGGCCGGTCTGCCACCCCGGGCGGCCGGCGCGGCAGCGGCGGTGTTCGCGCTCGCCGAACCGGCCGACGGGGACCGGACGCCGGCGGCCAGCGTCATCCGACACTTCGACCAGAAGTACGGGCGGGGCGACGGGGAGCGTGCGCTGCGCCGACTGGTGCCGCAGCCGAACGGCCCGCGTACCCCCGAACCTCGTTCCGCGGCGGCCGGCGACGCACACGGACGGTGACCCCCGAGGGGTCCGGGCGGGTCGTCGCGCGGGACAATGGTGGTCACGGCACGTCGCCGTGCCGATCGGCAGGAGGACCGTCCGCGTGTCGCCCGACCCCGCCGCACCGCCCGGGCCAACGCAGCTGCGTGCCGACTGCGGGCGCTGCTTCGGGTTGTGCTGCGTGGTGCCCGCCTTCGCCGCGTCGGCGGACTTCGCGATCGACAAGCCGGCCGGCCGGGCCTGCCCCAACCTGGGCACGGACCACCGCTGCGGCATCCACACCCAGCTACGGGAGCGCGGGTTCCCGGGGTGCACGGTGTTCGACTGCTTCGGCGCCGGCCAGCAGGTCGCGCAGGTGACCTTCGGCGGGCGGGACTGGCGGGACGCGCCGGAGACGCTGCCCGCGATGGCGGAGGCGTTCACCGTGCTGCGCCCGCTGCACGAGCTGCTCTGGTACCTCACCGCGGCGTTGGCGCTGCACCCGCCGGCCGACCTGCACGTCGAGCTGGTCCGTGCCCAGGCCGAGACGGCGGCGCTCACCGAGGGCGATCCGGCGCGACTACGTGAGGTGGACGTGGCGGCACAGCGTGCCCGGGTCAACCCGCTGCTGTCCCGAGCCGGCGACCAGGCCCGCTCCCGAGGTGGCACCGCCGGCCCCGACCACCGGGGCGCCCAGCTGCTCGGCGCGGACCTACGTGGGGTGGACCTGCGCCGGGCCAACCTGCGCGGGGCGCTACTGGTCGGCGCCGACCTGCGCGGCGTCGACCTGGGTCTGGCCGACGTGACGGGCGCTGACCTGCGTGGTGCCGACCTGCGCGGGGCAGAGCTGCGGAGCACCCTCTTCCTGCACCAGGCCCAGGTGGACGCGGCTCGGGGCGACTCGCGTACCGGGCTGCCGCAAACGCTCACCCGGCCGGCGCACTGGACGGCGCTGCCACTCACCCCGGTCCGCCAGCCGTCGAGGGCCACCGCGTCGGCCCGCCGCGGCCGGCGTCGCTGAGCGAGGTTTCGTCCGCGACGACGACGGGTAGCCAGCGCCGACGCGGAACGGCATCGACGGGGGGCACGGCGTGGGCTACCGAAAGCGGGACGGTGAGCTGCCGGCGGACCCGGCGCACGCCGAGGACGAGGCCGGCCAGGTCCCGTTGGTGCAGGTCGAGACGGACACCAAGGTCCCGGCCCCGGAGGACACCGACGTACGACCGGACATCGTGACCGAGGACAACAATTCGGGCGTCGCCGGCGGCTCCTCCGGCAGCAGCGGCGGCGGATCGAGCATGCCCGGGCATCCGGACGCGACCCGCTGAGCCGACGCCGGACGCGACCCGCTGAAGCGGGCTCAGGTCAGGATCAGCGGCTGGTCAGCGCCGCGGCCCGCGCCTCGGTCATGCCCTTGTTCGCCAGGCCGTCGGCCCGCTCGTTCTCCGGGTGACCGTTGTGGCCCTTGACCCACAGCCAGGTGACCTGGTGCCGCTCGCAGGCCGTCTCCAGCCGCTGCCACAGGTCGGCGTTCTTCACCGGCTGCTTCGCGGCGGTCAGCCAGCCGTTGCGCTTCCACGACGCCAGCCAACTGGTGATGCCGTTGCGCACGTACGTGCTGTCGGTGTGCAGCTCCACGGCGACCGGCCGGGTCAGGCTCTCCAGCGCCTGGATGGCCGCCATCAGCTCCATCCGGTTGTTCGTGGTCGGGGTGGACTCGCCGCCGCACAACTCCCGCTCGTGGTCGCCGTAGCGCAGCAGCGCGCCCCAGCCGCCCGGCCCGGGGTTGCCGCTGCACGCCCCGTCGGTCCAGATCTGTACGCCCTTGCCGGCCGCCGCGTCCACCATGCCCGGCAACCTACCGGGCGGCGCCGCCGCGCCCCGCGCTCGGGGGCCCGCCACGCCGGGGCTGGCCGGCCCGGCTGAGGCTGCCCCGGCCCGGCTGCCCGGCTCGCTCAGTCGGGCAGGGCCGCGGCGTCCGGTGCGGTACCGGCCGACCCGAGCACCGCGGGCGGGATGGCCGGCACCGGACGGGTCGGACGCAGCCGGTCACGGACCCGCTGCGCCGCGTCGCCGACGGTGGCGGCGATCATCGGCAGCAGTCGGGTGGAGTTCATCACCGCGACCTCCTCGGCCGGGCTGGTGGTGCCGTCCAGGAAGCGCAGCACCCGCTCGGCGGGGTTGCGGTCGAAGAGCCGGTCGAAGAACTCCGGGCCACCGACCCCACCGCGGTCCAGGGCACGCAGCGCGACCGCGTCCATCCAGCGGTGCCGACGGGGGTACGCCGCGGCGGGCACCGGCGGCCGACCGGCGGCGATCGCGCGGGCCACCTGGTCGGCCTGGCGGTACATCGCCGAGAAGGTGAAGCCGGTGGACGGACGGGTCGCGCCGCCGGCCGTACCGAGGCGGACCACCCGGGGCGTGGGTCGGGCCGGGAACGGCGCGTCGGTCATCGGGATCACCCCGTTCTCCACCTCGCGCACCCGTAGCCCGGCCGGGTCCAGCCCGAGCAGGTCTCGGTAGCCGGCCAGCGCCTCGTCGTAGCCGGCGTCGGTGAGCAGGCCGGGCGAGAACTCGGTGTACTCGACCAGGGCGTACCGGTCACTCACCGGCAGCACGTACCCGAACGAGACGCCCCGGGGCGGCTGCGGTGTGCGGAAGTCCATCAGGACCGCGCGGGCCGGGTCGAACGCCGGGCGGTCGGATTCCAACCACCAGCCACGAAAGTGCTGCAACCAGGTGGTCCGCCCGGGTCGCGCCGGTGGGCGGGGACGGGAGTCGAGCACCCAACCGGCCCGTACGGTGGGCCCGCCGCCGGTGCGCACCACCACCCGGGTGCCGTCGTCGGTCACCATCTCGGCGGGCGCGGCGATACGGACGGCACCGAGCCGACGCTCCGCCTCGGCAGCCCGGTCGTAGACCGGGCCGGAGCGGAGCATGGCGTACCGCAGCGGGGTCAGATCCAGCACCCGCCGCCGCGCCGGCGTGGCCACCTCGACCCGCTGCCAGCTCGCGCTGAGCAGTGGGTCCAGGTCGCTGCCCGGGTGACCCCAGAACGCCCAGGTACGGTCCTGGCCGCGCCGGCGCACCGGGTCGACGACGGCGATCCGCAGGTCCCGGACGCCGTGCCGGTCCAGCGCGGCGAGCACCAGCGACGCGGCGCCGCCGCCGCCGAGCAGCGCGAGGTCGACATCGAGCGGCGCGGTGGCGGTCACCGCACCACGCTGCCACACCGCCCGGCCCGGTCGCGCGCCGCCACCCGCGGTCAGTTGACCGGGGCGGGCTGACGCGCGGGCACGGCGGACGCGGGGTCGGCGTAGGCGCTGGCCACCGTCGCGCGGTCGAAGACCCGCCAGGTGGCGACGGAGACGCCGATCGCCACGGCCAGTCCGACCCAGTACGGCGCGGTGATGCCGAACCGGGCGGCGAGCACCCCGCCGAGCAGCGCGCCCACGCAGTTGCCGCCGGCCGCCACGAACAGGTTGGCGCTGGCCACCCGACCCTGCAACGTCGGCGGCGTGAGCCGTTGGCGCAGCGAGTTCGCCACGATGTTCCACAGCGCGCCGTGCACGCCGAAGGCGAAGAGCGCGAACCCGATCACGATCGTGCTGCGCGACGCGGCGAGCGCCAAATGCAGCCCCGCCTCGATCAGCAGGCCGATGCGGACCGTCCAGGTGGCGCCGACCCTTGCGATCAACCGGTCGCCGAGCAGGGCACCGAGCACGCCACCGGTGGCCATGCAGGTGAACAGCAGCCCGTAGCCCACCGAGCCGAGCCCCAGCCGTTCCCCGGCGAGCAGCACCAGCACCGCGAGCGCGGCGGTCAGGGTCACGTTGAGCAGGCCGATCAGCACGGACATCGTGCGCAGCAGCCGCTGGTGGGCCAGCCAGCGGAGCCCTTCGGCGATCTCCCGGCGTATCGAGCGGGTCCGGCTCGGGTCCACGTCGGTGGTCTCGGCCCGGAAATTGCCTCCGACCAGCGCCACCAACACCGCGCTGAGGGCGTACGTGACGGCGTTGACCAGGAACGGGCTGCCGGCCGCGAGCACGAACAGGAAGCCGCCCAGTGGGCCGGCGAGCATGCCCTGCATGAGGGTCGTACCGCCGCCGAGCCAGCCGTTGGCCCGTTCCAGGCGGTGCCGGGGCACCACGGTCGGCAGCATGGCCTGGCTGGCCGCGCGGAACACGACCTCGCCGGTGTTGACCACGAACAGCACCGCGTACAGCAGCGCCACCCCGGCCCGGCCGGTCATGATCGCGGTGGCCAGCACGGCCAGCGCGACCACCCGCACCAGGTCGATGACGATCATCAGCCGACGCCGGTCCAGCCGGTCGGCCAGCACCCCGCCGGGCAGGGCGAAGAGCAACCAGGGCAGCCAGGCCACGGCGGACGCCGCAGCCACCACGAGCGGATCGTCGGTACGCGACGCCACGAAGAGCGGCGCCGCGACGGTGGCCAGACCGCTACCAAGGGCCGACAGCGTGCTCGCCGCCCACAGTTGGGCAAACCGCGTCCCGAGCCCCGATTCCCCTTGTCGCGTCACGGCGAGCGAACCTACCAGCGCCCGAGGTGCGGGCACCCCCGCTTTTCCGCCGCCTCGGGGTGCGGCGGTGCCGACGTTTTCGTGCGCGGCGGGCACAACGGTGCCGGCGTTTTCGTGCGCGGCGGGCACAACGGTGCCGGCGTTTTGGTGCGCGGCGGGCACAACATCCTGGATCGAGTGGCATCCCAGCAGCGTCGAGGCCACTACATCCTGGTTCGAGCGCGTGCGGACGTGCGGACGTGCGGACGTGCGGACGTGCGGGCGTGTGCGGCGCGGCGTGGCTACGTTTGACATGCAGCCATTCGGTTGCCTATCCTGACAGGCAGCCAAATGGTTGCATGTTGGGAGTCGCGGTGGACGAGGTTTTCCGAGCGTTGGCCGATCCCAGCCGTCGCCGGCTGCTCGACCGGCTCAACCAGCGCAACGGACAGACACTGCGCGAGCTCTGCGACGGGCTGGAGACGACCCGCCAGTCAATCAGCAAGCACCTGTCGGTGCTGGAAGCGGCCGATCTCGTCGTGACCGCACGGCGCGGCCGGGAGAAGCTGCACTATCTCAACGCCGCCCCGATCACGGCCATCGCCGACCGGTGGCTCAGCCGCTACGACCGTCAGCGGGCAGCGGCGCTCGCCGACCTGAGCACAGCATTGGAGAACCAGCCCATGGAGAGTCCCACGTTCGTCTACACGACGTACATCGCCACGACCCCGGAGCGGCTCTGGGCCGCGCTCATCGAACCCGCCTTCACCCGCCGCTACTGGGGCGGGGTCGCGTTGGTGTCGGACTGGCAGATCGGCTCGCCCGTGCTGTGGCAGGACGCGCCGGGCGCCGAGCCGCGCGACCTCGGCCAGCGGGTGCTGGTCGCCGAGCCGTACCGCCGCCTCTCCTACAGTTGGCACGCCTTCCAGCCGGAGCACGCCGAGCACTTCGGCTGGTCTGCCGAAGACCTCGCCGCCCGGCTGGACGAGCGCCGGTCGAAGGTGACCTTCGAGATCGAGCCGCACGGCCCGACCGCGGTCCGGCTGACCGTCGTCCACGACGACTTCGCGCCCGACAGCGAGATGCACCGAGCGATCAGTGGTCAGCTCGACGGCAGCGGAGGCTGGCCCGTGCTGCTGGCCAGCCTCAAGACGCTGATCGAGACCGGCGAGCCGATGCCCGCACCGGTGTAGGCGAGCCGGGCCGGGCCGATCAAACGGTCGCACGGCGACGGCAGCGGGGGGTGCATTCCCGTCGGCGTCGGGCGATACCTCGCCATCGACCCACCCGTGACAGCCGGGCCGTACGGACATCGATCGGATCAGCGGCGCCGGTTGGGCCGTCGGTGCGTTTTCGCAGCTCTCCCCCGTCTTCGGGTGGACACGTGACGGCAACGAGGATTTCTCATTTTCACCTGATCGAGGTCCCAACGCACCTAGTGTTGGGCACACCGGTGCTAGTCACGGAGTTGGCCACCCGAACGACGTCCCACGCAGTCAGCGGACGAAAAGTGAGGGAAGACGCGTATGAAGGTCTCAACAGCACTCTGTTCGGCGGCGCTCGGCGTGGGCCTCGGCACACTCGCGCTGCCGGGCGCCGCACTGGCCGACACCACCGTTTCGCCGGCCAGCACACCGGTCGGCGGGACCGTCGTGCTCACCGCGACGACCTGTAACCCGAAGTCGGGCGACGCCCTGTTCCGCGTCACCGGCCCGAACCGCGACCAGAACGTCCGGTCCACCACGGCCGCCGCCGGCGGCGGGCTGAGCGCCGAACTCTTCACCGCAGGGTTCACCCTGGGCACGTACACGGTGGCAACCACCTGCGGCGATGGCAGTTCGGCCGGCAGCGCCACGTTCGCCGTCACCCCGATCGGCGGTGCCCCCGCCGGCTCCGGTGGGGAGAGCCGCGACAACGGCGCCCTCGCCGCCGGTGGCACGCTGCTCGGCACCGCCGCCGCCGGCGCGGTGATCCTGTTCCGCCGGCGCCGCCCGGCCTCCGCTGTCGCCTGATCGGCGACCCGCACCATCCCTGAGACGGGTGCCCGCACCGGTGACACCGGCGCGGGCACCCCGACGATCCCGTACGGAGGTGGACACGTGTGGTGGCGGCGTAGCGGCCCGGTCGTGGTCGCCCTGCTCGGCGTCACCGGGCTGGGGCTGATCGCCGCCGGCCTCACCGCCGGCCCGGCACGACCGCCCCGGCCGCCCGCCGAGGCGCCGACGCGTACCAACCCCGCACCGGACCTGGCGCCGCTGCCCCGGGCCGCGCCGGTCCGGGTGCAGATCCCGGCCATCGACGTACGCGCCGAGGTCGTCGCCGTCGGCGCGGGCGCCGCCGGGGTGCTGGAGGTGCCCCCATTGGACCGACCCACCATCGCCGGCTGGTACCGCTACGGGGCGAGCCCCGGCGAGACCGGCAACGCGGTCCTGGTCGGACACGTCGACTCCCCGGCCGGCCCGGCGGTCTTCTTCGACCTCGGTCGGCTGGTGCCCGGTCAGGAGATCCAGGTCACCCGCGCCGACGCGACGGTCACGACGTTCACCGTGGACGGTGTGCGGTCGTACCCCAAGGAGCACTTCCCCACCGCCCTGGTCTACGGCCCGGCGGACGCCGCCGGGCTACGTTTGATCACCTGCGGCGGACGGTTCGACGCCGGGACTGGCAACTACGTGGACAACGTGGTCGTCTTCGCCACCCGCACGGCCTGAGTCGGACCGCCCGGCTTTCCGGAGCTGGACCCTGCTCGGCAGAATGCGGTGGCACCATCCCCTGCGGTCACCGCCGTCGGGGCGGTGCTCCGGCGGCGGGGGAGGCACGCGGTGGATCAGCGACCGGTACGGGAACGGGCCGGGCATGGCGTACGCGCCCTGGCCCGCCGACTGCTCGGCCGGGACGAGGACACCTCCCCCACGCCACGCCGGTCCAACCCCGATGCCGTGGTCGACTGCGCCGTCTACGTCAACGGCCGACGCGAGCCCGGCCGGCCGCACTACGCCGACGCGTACGCCCGCGCCCGGCACCGCCGCGACGCCTTCGTCTGGCTGGGGCTGCACGAGCCCGGCCCGGCGGTGCTCGCCGCGGTGGGCCGCACCTTCGGCCTCGACGAGCTGACCGTCGAGCAGGCGCTGGCCGACGGGCACCGACCCACGGTGCAGCGGCACGGGCCGGTCACCCTGCTGGTGCTGCGGACGGCCGGCTACGTGGAGCACGCCGAGCTGACCGACACCTCCGAGGTGATCGACACCGGCGACGTGATGGTGCTGCTCGGCGACCGGTTCGCCATCACCGTGCGGCACGGCGCGGCCGGGGCGCTGCGCAGCGTACGCGCCGACATCGAACGGCGTCCGGCGCTGCTGGCAGCGGGCCCGTGGGCGGTGGCGTACGCGGTCTGCAGCCGGATGGTCGACTCCTACCTGGAGGTGGCCGGGCACGTGGAGCAGGACCTGGAACGGGTCGAGGAGTCGGTGTTCGCCCGCGACCGCTCGGCCGACATCCAGCACATCTACCAGCTCAAACGCGAGGTGGTGGAGTTCAAGCGGGCGGTGCTGCCCCTGCAGGCGCCCATAAGCACCCTGCTCAACCCCGGCGCCGACGGGCCGCCACGCGCGCTGCACCGCTGGTTCGTCGACGTGGAGGGCCGGCTGACCCGGGCGGTGGACCGGGTGGCCGCGTACGACGACCTGCTCACCTCGATCGTCCAGTCCCGGCTGGCCCAGCTCGCGGTGGAACAGAACAACGACATGCGCAAGATCGCCGCCTGGGCGGCCATCGCGGCCACCCAGACCGGCATCGCGGGCGTCTACGGCATGAACTTCGCGAACATGCCGGGGCTGTCCTGGCGCTACGGCTACGCCGCCGTACTCGCCCTGATGGCGCTGGCCGCCCTCGCCCTGTACCGGCTCTTCCGCCGTTCCGGCTGGCTCTGACCGTCGGCTCACGCGGGGCGGCTAACCTCGTCCGGTGATGTGGCAGCGGTACGTGGCGATCGGCGACAGCACCACCGAGGGGCTCGACGATCCGGATGGCGCCGGCGGCTACCGGGGGTGGGCCGACCGGTTCGCCCTGGCGGTGGCTCGCGCCCAGGGCGGCCTGGAGTACGCGAACCTCGCCATCCGTGGCCGGACCACCGCCGGGATCCGGGCCGAACAGCTCCAGCCCGCCCTCGATCTGGCCCCCGACCTGGCCACCGTTGTCGCCGGCATGAACGACGTGCTGCGCCCGTCCTTCGACGCGGACCGGGTCGCGCAGGACCTCGGCGAGATGCAGCGGGCACTGGTCGGGCAGGGCGCCACCGTACTGACCTTCACCATGCCGGACCCGACGCCGGTGATGCCGTTGGCCCGGCCGCTGCGGGGCCGGATGCTGGCGCTCAACGCGGCGCTGCGGGCGGTCACCACGCAGACCGGAGCCACCCTGCTCGATCTCGGCGCGCATTCGGTCGCCTCCGATCCCCGGCTGTGGAGCGACGACCGGCTGCACGCCAACAGCGCCGGGCACGAGCGGATCGCCGCCGCGTTGGCGTACACCGCGGGTCTGCCCGGCACCGACGACTCCTGGACCCGCCCGTTGCCCCCGGCACCACGGCGGCGCCGCGGCGAGGTGCTCGGCGCCGAACTGGCCTGGACCCGCCGGCACCTGCTGCCCTGGGTCGCCCGGCACCTGCGTGGCCAGTCGTCCGGCGACGACCGGGTCGCGAAGCGGCCGGTACCGCTGCCGGTACCGCTGGACTGACACCTCGCCGCCCAGGCCCGGCCGGGGTACGGCAGGATGGCCAGGTGGGCAGGGCGACGGGACGACGGCGGACGGACGCGACGACGGCACGGGCCTGCCCCTGCGGCTCCGGCCAGGCGTACGCCGACTGTTGCGCTCCCGTGCACGCGGGCACCGCACAGGCGCCCACCGCCGAGGCGTTGATGCGCTCGCGGTTCAGCGCCTTCGCCCTCGGCGACGCCGACCACCTGCTGCGCAGCTGGCACTCCTCGACCCGGCCGGCTCAGCTGGACCTGGACCCCGGGCAGCGGTGGACCCGGCTGGAGATCGTCGACACCGAGCGGGGTGGCCTGCTCGACAACGCCGGCACCGTGACGTTCCACGCCCACTACCGCGACGCGGGTCGACCGGGCACGCTGACCGAGTGCAGCCGGTTCACCCGTGAGGATGGCCGGTGGGTCTACCTCGACGGCGAGCACTGACCACGGGGCGTCGATGGCGGGCCAGCAGCGCCAGTGCCACGATGAGGTACGGCCCGGCCACCACCGCGAACGCCACCGCGTTGCCCGCCACCGTGGAGACCAGGCCGTAACCGACGTACGTCACGATGACCAGCACGTCGGTGGCCATCCCGGCCAGCGAGGTGACGGTGGCGCGACTGCTCCCGGTGATGCTGGCCTGGAGTCGGGCGTCGGCCAGCACGGTGGCCAGTTGCGCGGCACCGAACGCCACCCCGAGCAGCAGGAATCCGGCGGGATGCGCGACGAGGGCACCCCCGGCCAGCGCGACGGCCACCACCGCCAGCAGGCCGGCGTAGCCCCGGCCGGTCAACCGCTCCCCCGCCGGGGCGAGCAGCCCGCCGACGGTCACCCCGGCCCAGAGCAGCAGGAGCAGCAGCGGCACGGCCTGCGCGCCGATGCCGGTGTCCCGAGCCAGCAGCGGGGTGTACTCGTCCAGGGCGCCCCAGTCGGCGGTCACCACCGCGACGAGCAGCACGGCGGCCCGTACCGGAGGATGGGTGCGGGCCTGTGTCACCCCGGCCCGCAGCATGTCCCACCAGCCCAACTCGTCGGCGTCGTCCGCCTCGGGCGCGGCACTGGTCCGGGCTGCGACCGCCGTCGGCGGGCGGTGTTCCGGAAACCGGGCGGCGACACCGGCGGCGAGCACACAGGCGAGGACACTGGCCGCGCCCACCGCCGGGTAGCCGCCGGCGGCGAGCGCCGGGCCGGCGAGCCCGCCGGACACGAGCACGCCCAGCACACCCGCCGTCCGGGCCCGGCCGAGAATCCGGGCGTACCGGTCGGCCGCGCCGAGCCGGTCCAACTCGGTGAAGACCAGCGCCTCCAGCGCGCCGGAGACCAACGCTCCGCCGGCACCCCAGAGCAGGAAACCGATCGCGAACGAGGGGTACGACGGGAACAGCACCCAGAGCGCGAACCCCGCGGCGGTCACCAGCGGAGCGAGGCGCAGCAGCAGGCGGCGCGACACCGCGTCGGCCCAGGCGCCGGAGGGCACCTCGAGCAGGATGGCGGCGGCCGACCACAGCACGAAGAGCGAGGAGATCTGCCCTACCGACAGGCCGGTGTCGGCGAAGAGCAGCGCGTACACCGGGTAGAGCAGAACGAGGTCACTGAGGAACGCGTACCCGTAGAGGGTCGCCGTCAGCCGGCGGACCGCCGGGTCGGGCACGCGCGCGGCGATGAGGGTCATGAGGCCTTCCCGTGGGAGCGGAGACGGACACCGGACGTGCGGTGCCCGTGGCGGCCCACGGGATCGGCCTGCGGGGCTGGATCAATGTCGCCAGGTCATGTCGGCGATGGTAGTACGACGGCCGTATCGACGGCATCCATTTGCGGGCCAGTGCGGCCCGGTCGCCGACGAACCGTCAGACACGGAGCGGGGCGGGAATCCGCAAGGGATACCCGCCCCACTGTCCCGCCGGGCGTCAGTGCCGGTTCGGGTCGACCGGCGGGATGACCGTGGTGGTCTCGCTGTCGTCGCCGGAGCGCTGCTCGGGCGCCACGCGGTCGGTGCCGCCGCGTACCACCTGGGTCGTGTCGCCGTCGCCGCCGCGACCCACCACCTGCGTGGCGTCACTGTCGACGCCGCGACCCACCACCTGGGTCGCGTCACTGTCGACGCCGCGACCCACCACCTGCGTCGCGTCCGGGTCGGACGGCCGGGTGACCACCTGGGTCGTGTCGTCGACCGTGGGCCGGGCCGGCGACGGGGTGGGGTCGACGGACGGCGGCACCATCGTGGGCAGACCGACCACCTGGGTGGCGTCCGGGTCGGCCGGGCGGGTCACCACCTGGGTGGCCTCCGGGTCGGCGTTCGCCCTCGGCTGACGGGCCGCTGCCGCCGCGGCCTCGGCCGCCTCGCGGCGACTGGCCTGGTACGCGCGGGCGTGCGTGGCGATCTGCTGCGACTCCTGCTCCGCGCGGGTCAGCCACGACTCCCAGCGGCTCTGCATCGGACGGATCAGCCCACCGCCGACGCCGACGACGAGGATGCCGCCGATGGTGGCCAGCACGGCAATCAGCACGGGCGTGGTGACCGCGGTGGCCACGCCGATCTGGTTCAGCGCGGCGATGATGCCGAGGCCGAGGATGAACACCGAGGCGGTGGTGGCCAGCACCCGGCCGTACGACAGCCCGCCGAGCGCTCCGCTGATGATGTCCTTGACCGCGTTGGCGATGGCCGCCGCGACCACCACGATGACGATCGCGACGAAGGCGCGGGGCAACCACGCGACGACGGCGGCGATCAGGTCGGAGATCGGGTTCGGCCCCCAGATACCGAAGGCGAGCTGGAGAGTGAGCAGCAGCACCGCGTAGTAGACGAGCTTCGCGACGATGTCGCTGGCGTCGTACCGGGAGCGGCTCAGCGCGCGGCGGACACCGCCGCGCTCGACGGCGCGGTCGAAGCCCACCCGCTCCAGCACCTTCTCCACGATTTTCAACACGGCTTTGGCGATCAGCCATCCGGCCACCAGGATCGCCACGAAGGCGACCGCCTTGGGCACAAAGAGCATCACCGAGCGGAGGGCGTCGCCCACCGCATCGCTGACCTTGTCACTCATCAGGGTTTCCTCCAGGCGGGGCAGCCAGCTCGGTCGGCCCCCGAACCTACCCCCGTTGCCAGCCAAGGAAACGCCGGCCGTTCGGCGCCACCGAGTCGCCAACCGGTCGTCGCCAGCGCACTGCTCCCCGTCACGGGGCGGCACGGATCGATGGCGGTTGGTAGCGTGACGGCGGCTCGGGGTGGGCTGCGGTCGGCGGCGGGAGGGGGCCGACGTGTGGGCCGATGACGACGCGCTCGACGCGACACGGCGACGGGTCGACGAGTGGGAGGCGACGATCGCGGCCCGCTCGGCGCGTACCACCGCGCTGACCCGGGAGCTGGCCGGGCTCACCGGAACGGCCCGCACCGCCGACGGCAGCGTCGAGGTGACCGTGGACGCCGGGGGCCGCCTGATCGATCTGCGGCTGGACGAACGGGTCCGGGCCCGGTCTGCGGGGCGTACCGCTGAGGACGTGCTGGCCACCGTCCGCGCCGCGTACGCCGACCTGGTCCAGCGGGTCAGCGCGGCGGCCGTCGCCACGCTGGGCGCTGACGACCCGACGGCGCGAGCGCTGATCGACTCGTACGCCGGTCGGCTCGGCCGGACCGAGCGACTCGATGACGACGCCAGCTGACAGCCGAGCCGCTGGGCGCCCACGCCCCTCGATCACTTGATGCTGAGTAGTTGTGGGAGGCGGTTTTTGACTACTGAGCATCAAGTGATCAAGAGGTGGGCCAGATCTAGCGCGGGGGCGAGTCTTGGCAATATCCTCCGGAGCACGTGCGGCCACTGGAGCTACTTTTCACCCCTCGCCGCCGGCCGCAGGAGGAGATGCCATGCACGTCGACCATTCCGAAGTGGACCGCCGGACGCTGCTACGGGCCGGTCTCGGTGCCGCCACGGTCGCCGTCGTCGGGAGCGAACTCGCCTTCCCCGGTGCGGCGCAGGCCGCCCCCGGCACCGACCTGGACTGGATCATCAGCTGCGACGAGTGGGGCGCCCGGCCGCCGAAGGACCCGCTGTCGGTCAGCGCGATCGCCACCAACAAGATCATCGTGCACCACATGGCGTTCCCGAACGTCACGGACTACTCCCGGGAGCAGGCCGTCAAGCTGGCCCACGACTGCCAGGACCTGCACATCGACGGCAACGGTTGGTCGGACACCGGGCAGCACTTCACGGTGAGCCGGGGCGGCTACGTGCTGGAGGGCCGCCGGGGAAGCCTGGAGCGCCTCGAAGCCGGCGACCGGCAGATGATCTCGGCGCACTGCCCGGGTGAGAACGGCCGGGCCATCGGCATCGAGAACGAGGGCACCTACGTCACCGAGACGCCGCCGCACGAGCTGACCGACTCGCTGGTCAAGCTCTGCGTCGCCATCTGCCGGCAGTACGGGCTGCACGCCCACGACATCTTCGGCCACTGGGACTTCCGTACCACCGAGTGCCCGGGCGCGGCCTTCTACCGGGAGTTCCCGACGCTGCGCCGGCGGGTGTTCGCCGCCCTCGGCACCGACCTGGCCGACGTGCCGGCTCGGCGCTGGCCGGACCTGTGGCGCTTCGTCAACTCGCCGTCGGTGCGCGTGGTGCAGTACCTGCTCGCGTACCGCGGCTACCCGGTCACGGTCAGCGGCACGTTCGACGCCGCGACCGTCACCGCCGTGCAGGACTGGCAGGCCCGCAACGGCATTCCGGTCGACGTGGACGCCACCCTCACGGTGCCGACCTGGGAGACCCTGGTGCCCGAGCTGGACCAGCACGCGAGCGGCCTGCCGGTCACCGCGGTGCAGGAGATCCTGGCCACCAAGGGGTACGCGGTCACCGTCACCGGAGCGTACGACCACGCCACCCGCAAGGCGGTGCAGGAACTGCAGGCGCTGCACGGGCTGCCCCGCAACGGCAAGCTCAGCACGAGCACGTGGTGCACGATCGTCGGCGGAACGGTCCGCCAGTCGTTCCGGCACCACTGATCCGAGCCGGTACGCCGGTGGTGGCGTGGGCGCGCACCCGCGCCACCACCGGCACCGACGCGGGCGTGTCCCGTTGGTCACCCCCCATTGGTCTGCGACGATGACGCCGACCAGGACCAAGGAGGGTGCTGTGCAATCGCGACTCAACCCGTACCTCAACTTTCCCGGCACGGCCCGCGAGGCGCTGGAGTTCTACCACCGCGTGTTCGGCGGCGAGCTGACGATGAACACCTTCGGCGAGTTCGGCAATCCGGATCCGGACCTGTCGGACCAGATCATGCACGGGCAGCTCGAAACGCCCAGCGGCTTCACCCTGATGGCCTCGGACCTCGCGCCCGGGATGCAGCACGTGCCCGGCACCAACATCACGATCAGCCTCAGCGGCGACAACCACGACGAGTTGGCCGGCTACTGGGAGCAGCTCTCGGCGAGCGGGTCGGTGACCATCCCGCTGGAGAAGCAGATGTGGGGCGCGGAGTTCGGCCAGTGCGTCGACGCGTACGGCATCGCCTGGTTGGTCAACATCGCCCAGCCCGAGGGTTGAGCAGCGCGGCGTCGCCGACGGGTCGGTTTGGCGGACGGCGCGGGCGGAAAGAGTGGCGGTCATGAGATGGGCCCGTCGAGCCGTACCCGCCGCCGCAGCCGCCGTCGCGGCGCTCGCCGCACGGGACCTGTTCCAGCGCGACCACGCGTTGCTGCGCAACTTCCCGGTAGTCGGCCGCGCCCGGTACCTGCTGGAGGCGATCGGGCCGGAGCTTCGGCAGTACATCGTGGCCGGCAACAACGAGGAGCGGCCGTTCACCCGGGACCAGCGCCGCTGGGTGTACGCCTCGGCGAAGCAGCAGAACAACTATTTCGGCTTCGGCACGGACAACGACATCGAGTACACCCCCGGCTACCCGGTCATCAAGCACCGCACCTTCGGCCGGGCCGTTCCGCCGTCGACGCCGACCGCCGGCCACGACGTACGGCTGCCCAGCGCCAAGGTGCTCGGCGCGGCCCGGGGCCGAGCACGCGCGTTCCGGCCCGAGTCGGTGGTCAACATCTCCGGGATGAGTTTCGGCTCGCTCTCCGGCAACGCCGTGGAGGCGCTCAACCGGGGCGCCGCGCTCGCCGGATGCCTGCAGAACACCGGCGAGGGCGGGCTGTCGCCGTACCACCGCAACGGCGGTGACCTGGTCTTCCAGCTCGGTACGGCGTACTTCGGCTGTCGGGACGAGCACGGCCGGTTCAGCCTGGGCCAACTGCGGGACCTGGTCGCCGAGGCACCCGTCAAGGCACTGGAGATCAAGCTGAGCCAGGGCGCGAAGCCCAGCCTCGGGGGCCTGCTACCCGGGCCGAAGGTGTCCGCCGAAATCGCCGCCACGCGCGGCATCCCGGCCGGGGTGGACTGCGTCAGCCCGTCCCGGCACGCCGAGTTCTCCGACTGCGACAGCCTGCTCGACTGGGTGGAGATGCTGGCCGCCGAGACCGGCCTGCCGGTCGGCATCAAGTCGGCGGTCGGCGACCTGAGCTTCTGGCAGGAGCTGGCCACCCTGATGCGCGACACCGGCCGGGGCGTGGACTTCGTGACGATCGACGGTGGCGAGGGCGGCACCGGCGCCGCGCCGCTGATCTTCACCGACTCGGTGTCGTTCCCGTTCCAACAAGGCTTCTCCCGGGTCTACAAGGTCTTCGCGGAGCACGACCTGCACGAACAGGTGGTCTTCGTCGGCGCGGGCAAGCTCGGCCTGCCGGACAACGCCATCGTGGCCTTCGCGCTCGGCTGCGACCTGATCAACGTCGGCCGCGAGGCGATGCTGTCGATCGGCTGCATCCAGGCGCAGAAGTGTCACACCGACACCTGCCCCACCGGGGTGGCGACGCAGAACGCCTGGCTGGCCCGCGGGCTGGACCCGGCGCTGAAGTCGGTCCGGGCGGCCAACTACCTGCGTACGCTGCGCCGGGACCTGGTCAAGGTCGCCGAGGCGTGCGGCGTGGAGCACCCGGGCCTGATCGGCACCGACGCGGTGGAGATCCTGGAGGGCCGCACCGGCGCCACGCCACTGCACGAGGTGTACGGCTACCGGCCGGAGTGGGGGCTGCCCTCGTCGGCCGACCAGGCGGAGATCATCCGGCTGATGGCCCCGGAGGCGCCGCAGGGTGGCACCGCCCCGCCGTCGGCCACCGCCGTCGGCTGACCGACCGGCGCGAATATCCCGTGGAGCCGGTGCCGGGGTCACCGTATCGTGGCGCGGTGCTGATCAGACGTGAGACACCGGCCGATGTCGACGCCATCCGCGCGGTGCACGCCGCCGCCTTCGCCGGTTCGGACGCGAGCGGTGGCCTGCCGGTCGAGGCGACGCTGGTCGACGCGCTGCGCGCCGACGAGGGTTGGCTGCCCGCGTACTCCCTGGTGGCGACCGACGCGGACGGCCAGGTGGTGGGTCACGTGGTGGCCACCCGCGGTCGGGTGGCCGGCGAGCCGGTGGCGCTCGGCCTGGGGCCGCTCGGTGTCCTGCCCGACCAGCAGCGACGCGGCGTCGGCAGCGCCTTGATGCACGCGGTGCTCGGCGCGGCCGACGCCCGGGACGAGCCGCTGGTGGTGCTGCTCGGGCACCCGGACTACTACCCGCGGTTCGGGTTTCGCCCGGCCGTCGAACTGGGCGTCACCCCGCCGCAGCCCTGGGGTCCCCAGTACTTCCAGGCCCGGCCGATGACCGCGTGGCGCGACTCGATCCGGGGCGAGTTCCGCTACGCCGGCCCGTTCGACGACCTGTAACCCGGCTGGGCGTTCACGCAGCTCAGCGCGGTGACTGTTCGGGCCGTGCGAACATGTGTACGTGTCGTCCGAGGCCACCATCCTGCACGCCGACCTGGACGCCTTCTACGCGTCGGTCGAGCAGCGTGACGACCCGCGCCTGCGGGGGCGGCCGGTGATCGTCGGCGGCGGCGTGGTGCTCGCGGCCAGCTACGAGGCGAAGGCGCGGGGCGTACGCAGCGCGATGGGCGGCCAGCAGGCGCGCCGGCTGTGTCCGGACGCGATCGTGGTGCCGCCCCGGATGTCGGCGTACACCGAGGCCAGCCGGGCGGTGTTCGAGATCTTCCGGCAGACCACCCCGCTGGTCGAGGGGCTCAGCATCGACGAGGCGTTCCTGGACGTGGGCGGCCTGCGCCGGCTGGTCGGGCCGCCGGCCGAGATCGCCGAGCGGCTGCGCCGGGAGGTCCGCGACCGGGTACGCCTGCCGATCACCGTGGGCGTGGCGCGGACGAAGTTCCTGGCCAAGGTGGCCAGCGGGGTGGCGAAGCCGGACGGGCTGCTGCTCGTCGCGCCCGACGCCGAATTGGCGTTCCTGCATCCACTGCCGGTGGAGCGGCTCTGGGGCGTCGGCCCGATCACCGCCGCGAAGCTGCGGGAACGGCGGATCCGCACGGTTGGTGAGGTGGCCCGCCTCGGCGAGGCGGCGCTGGTGTCACTGCTCGGTTCCGGGGCCGGTCGGCACCTGCACGCCCTGGCACACAACCGGGATCCACGAGCGGTCCAGGTCGGTCGTCGGCGCGGCTCGATGGGCGCGCAGCACGCGTTGAGTCGTACCCCGCACGCCCCTGCGGAACTGGACGCCATCCTGGCCGGACTGGTCGACCGGGTGACCCGACGGATGCGGGCGGCCGGGCGATCCGGACGCACGGTGGTGTTGCGGCTACGCTTCGGCGACTACACCCGGGCCACCCGCTCGCACACGGTACGCAAGGCGACCGCGGACACCACGCCGCTGCTCGCCGCCGCGCGGGCGCTGCTGCGGGCCGCGCTACCCGAGATCGACCGACGGGGCGTCACCCTGATCGGCGTTTCGGTGGGCAATCTGGACGACAATCCGGTCCAGCCCGAGCTGCCGTTCGACCGTGACCCCGGGGCCGAGTTGGACGCCGCGGTGGACGCGGTCCGTGATCGGTTCGGGTCGACGGCGCTCACCCGCGCGGTGCTGCTCGGCCGCGATCCGGGCGTCGAGATGCCCCTGCTGCCGGACTGACCTGCGACCGGCGACACATCAGAGCAGGTCGTCGGTTTAGCGGGCGGCGTACGGGGTGACCCTGTAGGGGAACAGCCAACAGGGGGGACCACCATGTCCGATGACATCAGCGACCGACCGAGCCGCCACGCCGAGCGCCCGGACGACGTGACCGATCCGTTGCTCTGGCAGCTCGCGATCGACGTGTTGACCGCCCACGAGCCGGGCGACGAGGGTTACTGCCACAACCTCCAGTGCGCCGACCAGCCCTGGCCGTGCGCGGCCCGCAGCGGAGCCGAGCAGTCGCTGCGGTTGGCCCGTGCCACGAACGCGGCGCCTGCCGACGAGGACGTCCACACCGGCTGGCCCGCAGAGGTGTCGGCACCGCGTTGGGGCCGCAACGCGGGCCCGGTGGCGTCCCACCGGGAGTCGAAGGCGGCCGCCCCAGCGGCCTAACACGCCCCACCCCGCGCCCGGCTCCCCACACACCCCCAGCCCCGTCGATCTAGGGCAAATCGTTGCGGTTGGAGATCAACAAACAACAACGAGCCCTAGATCGACGGGGCGGGGCGGTGCGGTGCGGGCGGTGCGGTGCGGGGCGGGGGGCGGGGTGCGGCGGGGTGCGGGCGGAGCTTTACAGGGTGCGGGCTAGGCGGTCGGCCAGCACCCTCGTGAAGCGGGCCGGGTCGGTCAGCTCGCCGCCCTCGGCGAGCACCGCCAGGCCGTACAGCAGCTCGGCCGTCTCGGTCAGCGCCGCGGTGTCGGTGCCCTGCTCCTGGGCCTTGCGCAGCCCCGCGACCAGCGGGTGGCCGGGATTGATCTCCAAGATCCGCTTCGTCGGCGGGATCTCGTGCCCCATCGCCCGGTACATCTTCTCCAGGGTCGGGGTGAGGTCCTGCGCGTCGCCGACGACGCAGGCCGGTGAGGTGGTCAGCCGGGACGACAGGCGGACCTCCCGGACGTTGTCGGCCAGGGTGGTGTTCAGCCATTCGAGCAGCCCGGCGAACTCCTGTCGCTGCTGCTCCCGCTCGGCCTCGGCCTGCTGCTTCTCCTCGTCGGTGTCCAGGTCGACCTCGCCCTTGGCGATCGAGCGCAGCGGCCGGCCGTCGTACGTGCCGACCCGCTCGACCCACACCTCGTCGACCTGGTCGGTGAGCAGCAGCACCTCGTGGCCCTTGGCCCGGAACGCCTCCAGGTGCGGGGAGTTCTCGATGGTGCCCCGGGAGTCGCCGGTGGCGTACCAGATGTCGCTCTGGCCGTCCTTCATCCGCGCGACGTAGCCGGCCAGGTCGGTAGGCTCGTCCGGGTCGTTGGTGGAGGCCACCGACAGGATCTCCAGCAGGGTGTCCCGGTTGTCGGCGTCGTCGATCAGCCCCTCCTTGACCACCGCACCGAACTCCGTCCAGAAGGTGCGGTAGCGCTCGGGGTGGTTGGCCTTCAGGTCCTTGATCGTGGCCAGGACCTTGCGGACCAGGCGGCGGCGGACGATCTGGATCTGCCGGTCCTGCTGGAGGATCTCGCGGGAGATGTTCAGCGACAGGTCGTGGGCGTCCACCACGCCTTTGACGAAGCGCAGGTACGTGGGGACCAGCGCCTCGCAGTCGTCCATGATGAACACGCGCTTGACGTAGAGCTGGACGCCGCGACGACCCTGCGGGGAGAACAGGTCCAGCGGGGCGTGACTGGGCAGGAAGAGCAGCGCCTCGTACTCGAAGGTGCCCTCGCCCTTCATGTGCACGACCTCGAGCGGGTCGGCCCAGTCGTGGCTGACGTGCTTGTAGAACTCGTGGTACTCGGCGTCGTCGACCTCGTCACGCGAGCGCGCCCAGAGCGCCTTCATCGAGTTGAGCGTCTGCTCCTCGGTGGTGGCGGGCTCGCCGTCGGCGCCGGGGCGCTCGACCCGCATCCGGATCGGCCAGGCGATGAAGTCCGAGTATCGCTTGACGATCTCCCGGATCGTCCACTCGGCGGTGTAGTCGTGCAGATTGTCCTCGGCGTCGGCCGGCTTGAGGTGCAGGGTCACCGTGGTGCCCTGCGGGGCCTCGTCGACCGCCTCGATCGAGTACGTGCCCTCACCGGCGGACTCCCACCGGGTGCCACCGGTCTCACCGGCCTTGCGGGTCAGCAGCGTGACCCGGTCGGCGACCATGAACGCGGCGTAGAAGCCGACACCGAACTGGCCGATCAGGTCCTGCGAGGCGCGGGCGTCGGAGGCCTCGCGCAGCTGGCTCAGCAGCTCGGCGGTGCCGGACTTGGCGATGGTGCCGATCAGCCCGACGACCTCGTCCCGGTTCATCCCGATGCCGTTGTCTCGCACGGTCAGGGTGCGGGCCTCGCGGTCGACCTCGATGGCGACGTGCAGGTCGTCGGTGTCGGCGGTGAGGTCCTTGTCGACCAGCGTCGCCAGCCGCAGCTTGTCCAGCGCGTCGGACGCGTTCGAGATGAGTTCCCGCAGGAAGACGTCCTTGTTCGAATAGATCGAGTGGACCACCAACTGGAGGAGCTGACGCGCCTCGGCCTGGAACTCCAACGTCTCGGCCTGGTTACTCACACCGTCTCCCCTTCTCGGCTCGTTCGGAGGTTCGCGCAAAGGATACGAGCCGTCACCCGGCGGGCTGTGTCCGCATCCGGGTCGTGTTCCCGATCCGAGCCGCGTCGGGCTGGCCGGCGGAGTGGCCACCCTCTACCCGCAGCTTGCCTGACCGCACCGCGGCGGGCCGCCGCCGGATCTCCCGGCGGCGGCCCGTTTTCGGGTACGCGGTCAGCCCTCAGCAGCCACCGCAGCTGTAGAACAGGATGTCCCAGTGGCTGCCTTCCTTGGTGTAGAGGTTGCCCGAGGCGGCCTGGTACTGGTAGCCGAAGCCGGCGATGTAGCCGATGTAGGTGTAGTGCGCCGAGATGTAGTTCTGGATGCAGGTGCTCAGCGCGATGTCGAGCTTGTACCCGTTCCAGTGGCTGTACGTGCCGCCGGCGTGCCCGACCTCGGTGCCGGCGGTCACGGTCACCGCGCAGCCGCTGGCCCGCTTGAACGTGATGATGCCGCTGATGGTGGCCTGCCGGACGCCGTCGAACGAGGTGCAGGTCGCGACGTTGCGGTTGCTGCAGTTGCCGCTGGAGGTCCACGAGATGCCGGCGGCGCTCAGTTGCGAGGTGGCGCTGGAGTGGCTGATCGCGAAGGCCGGGCCGGCGAGGCCGAGCGCGGCGCCGACCGTGGCGAGCGTGGCCACCAGCAGGGTGAACACGCGGCGGCGCAGGGTGGATCGAGTGGCTGACATGGCACTCCCGTTCGCGTGAGGGGTGGAAATTTTGCGAAACAGGGGCCGGCCTTGCAGGATTTCTACCAGACATAGACGGGTGTGACTAGATGTCGGGCGGAGGGGGCGTACGCGGCCCCCCTCCGCCCGACGGTTCGGATCAGCTCGCCTGGAGCGTCACGTCGTCGATCACGAAGCTGGTCTGCAGGGAGGAGTCCTCGGTGCCGGTGAACTTGAGGGTCACCGTCTGGCCGGCGTACGCGGCCGCGTTGAACGTGCGCTGCACGTAGCCGGCGGCGGCGTTGAGGTTCGAGTACGTCGCCAGCGTCGTCGAACCCACCTGCACGGTGAGCTTGTCGTACGCCGTGGAGCTGGTGGTCTCGGCGGTGTCGATGTGCAACCAGAAGGACAGCGTGTAGCTGGCGCATCCGGCCGGCACGGTCACCGACTGGGACAGGGTGTCGGTGTGGGTGCTGCCGTACCCGTCGAGCCACGCCTTGTACGACCCGGTCCGGGCCGGCTGACTGCTGGAGTTGGTGATCACGCCGGAGGTCGCGGTCCACGGCGTACTGCCGCTCTCGAAGCCGCCGTTACCGATCACCTGGCCGCCGGCGCAGCCGCCGGTGCCGGTCACGGTGAGCGTGAGGCTGGCGGTACGGGTGACCGAACCGGTGCCGGTGACCGTGACGGTGAAGGTGCCGGTGGCGGCGCTGGCCGAGGCGGTCAGGGTCATCGTCGCCGAACCGCCGGAGGTCACCGAGGTCGGGCTGAAGGAGACGCTCACCCCGCTGGGTGCCCCGGAGGCGGAGAGGCTCACCGTCTGCGCCGAGCCGGCGGTGGTCGCGGTGTTGACGGTGGCGGTGGTGCTGGCGCCCCGCGCGACCGTACGCGAGGTGGGGTTGACCGCGACCGAGAAGTCGTTGGTCGGAGTGCCCCCGCCCACGGCGAGCTGCCACAGCGCGTACGCGACGCCGTCGGCGGCCCGGTTCAGCACGGTGGCGCTGATGTTGGCGGTGGTGTCGCAGGCCCGGTGGTAGCACGGGTCGTAGGCGGCGTTGGCGGTGCCGCCCCACTTGGCGGCCTGGGCGCTCGTCTTACGGGCGCTGGCGCCCGCGGCGTAGCCCGAGGTCAGAATGCCGGCCTGCTGGAAGTAGTAGTCGTCGGAGCGACCCTGGCCCTCGACGTTCTCCTCCGGCTGCAGCCCCAACGAGTCCCAGTACGCCTTCAGCGGCGCCGCCGTGGTGGAGGTGACCCGGTTGATGAAGTAGCCCCCGTTGGTCGAGCCGACCATGTCGAAGTTGTAGTAGCCCTTGATGTAGCCGCGCTGGGTGGCGCTGAGCGAGTTGACATAGAACCGGGAGCCGTTGAGCCCCTGCTCCTCGTCGGTCCACCAGGCGAACCGGACCCGCTTGGTCATCGTCGGGTTCTGCGCGGCCAGGACCAGCGCGTTCTCCAGCAGGGTGGCCGAGCCGGAGGCGTTGTCGTTGATGCCCGGGCCGGCCGACACGCTGTCCAGGTGGGCGCCGAACATGACCACCTGGTCGGCCGGGCCGCCGGGCCACTCCGCGATGAGGTTGTTCGAGGGGTACGTGCAGCTGGAGCAGTTCTGCTCGCTGACGGTGTAGCCGGCCGCCTGGAGCCTGGTCCGCACGTAGCTGACCGAGGCGGTGTAGCCGGCCGAGCCGGCCCGTCGGTTGCCGCCGTTGCTGCTGGCGATGGAGTTGAACTGGGTCAGGTGCGCCTGGACGTTGGTGACGGAGATGTCCGGCGCCGCCAGGACGGCGGCGGGCGCGGCGATCGGCCGGGCCACTGCCGTACCGGTGGTGGGTGACGCGGTCACCGGCTGGGCGGCCAGCGTCACCGTCATCCCGGTGAACACCGCGAGCGCGATGCCCGCGCTCAGCGTTCTGCCTCTCATGGGGGCTCCTCGGGGGTTGGAGAGAGAAGCAAACAGTTGCATGTATCGATGTCTTGGGCATCGGTCGTTCGTCCGGAACCCCCGACTGGACGACCGGACCCGAGCTGCCGGCTACCGCGCGACGCCCACCGGCGTCACAGCCGACGGCTCTTGGCGTCCCGGGCGACGATGCCGTCCAGCTGATCCCCCGGCGTCAGATCGGCCGGATCGAACCAGAAGATCACCACCTGCTGGTCGACGCTCCACCGGGTCAGCCGGGCGTCGACCTGCCGGCCGTCCACGGTGCCGATGATCCGCTGCGCCGGGCCGACGAAGTAGCCGAAGGTGGGCACCGGCGGGCCCAACGTCCGCTGGTCGTACCCGATCTGATGGAACCCCGGACTGCGGTCGACCCCCTCCACGTCGTTGACCAGCAGGTCCGTGGTCAGCGTGCCGTCCGAGGCGCGGCGGCCAGCGACCAGACCCACGGTCACCCGGGGCACCCCCGGCACCTGCACCCGGACGAAATAGAACACCCGCCGTTCCGTGCCGTACGACACCTTGCTGTCGACGACCTGCCCCAGCGGCGACGGCGGCCGCTCGCGATCCGCCCCGGATGAGGACGGCGTGGTCGGCGCCGGCGTGTGCCAGGGCGTGATCGTCGGCGTCGGGAAGGTGGCGGCCGGTGGTCCGGGGGCGTCGGCGACCGGCGGCGGAACCGTCGGCAGGTCCTTCGGCCCGGCGCCGATCACCACCACGGCGACGGCGGCGGCCAGCCCGGCCGCCAGCGTGGCCACACCGGCTCCGGCCACCCGCCGACGGGTCCGCAGCCGGCGTCCCTCGCGCAGCACGGTGGCCAGGTCGAGGGTGGCGTCGGGGCGCTCGGTGATCCGCATGGCGTCGCGGAGCCGGTCCAGCTCGCTCATCGGCACGCCTCCTGACTGTCGGCCGCCTGCGGTGCGGTGGTGGCACGCAGCTTCTCCAACGCCCGCGAGCTGGTGCTCTTGACCGTGCCCACCGAGATGGAGAGTTCGCGGGCCACCTGCGCCTCCGGAAGGTCGAAGTAGTAGCGCAGCACCACGATCGCCCGCTCACGGGGGCTCAACGCGCCCAGCATGGCGGTCAGCCAACGCCGGGTGGCCACCTCGTCGGCCACGTCGTCGCGCCGCTGCTCCGGGACCTCCTCGGTCGCGTACTCCCGGATCGGGCGCCGCCACGCGTCGACCAGATGGTTGACCATCGTGCGGCGGGCGTACCCGTAGGCGTCGTCGTCGCGGATCCGCGACCAGGACGCATAGGTACGGACCAGGGCGGTCTGGGCGGCGTCCTCGGCCCGGTGGTAGTCGCCAGTCATCAGGTACGCGGCGTGCACCAGCCGCGCGGACGCCGCCCGCGCGAACTCGACGAACTCCGCATCACCCCGCGCCACGCCGAAACCCTCCCCAGTGCCACACGTTACGGACGGGCGGGGGCCGCGAAAGGTTGAGTCCCCGCGAGGTCAACCTTTTGGCACGGTCACCCGTCTCTCTCCCCGCGCCGCCGCAGACCGGCGCGCGAGGGAGAGAGACATGTCGACGAAGGCTACCCGCCGGGGGCAGGCCGCCCCTGTTGCGCTGCTGCTGGTGACGCTGCTCACCGGGTGCGGACAACCGGCGACCGGGCATCCCGCGAGCGGCCCCACCACGACCCGCCCGACCTCGGGTGGGCACCCCGCGACCCCGCGACCGGCCGGGGTCGCCGGGAGCGGCAGCGTCGCGCCGACGCCGTCGCCGGCCGTCGTGATCAGCTATCCCGCCACCGGCGGCAACCGCTGGTCGGTGGCACCGGCCGAGACGACACCCGGGCGCGGTGGCGGCGGTCGTCTGCTGCGGTACCGGGTCGCCGTCGAACGCGACATCCGCGGCCTGCCGGTGGCCGACGTCGCCGCGGAGGTCTCCGCGACCCTGAACGACCCGCGTGGCTGGACCGCCGGCGGGACCCGGCGGCTGCACCGGGTGGGCGCCGATACCCCGGCCGACTTCACGGTCTACCTGGCCACCCCCGGCACCCGTGACGAGCTGTGCCAGGACAACCCGGACGGCTACACCTCCTGCCGCAAGGGCGACAAGGTGGTGCTCAACGTGGCGCGCTGGGTCAAGTCGGTGCCGGGTTACAGCGCCGGCCTGGCCGGCTACCGGCAGTACATGGTCAACCACGAGGTCGGGCACCGCCTCGGCATGGGCCACGAGCGGTGCCCGGGGCGGGGTCGGCCGGCGCCGGTGATGCAGCAGCAGACCCTGGGCATGCACGGCTGCACCGCCAACGCCTGGCCGTACCCGGACGGGGATCGGTACACCGGCCCGAGCGGGACGTACCAGGACAGGATCCCGCCGCGCGAGGGTGCCCGGCCGGCGCGCTGAGCCGGGCGGCCCGAGGGCCACGCGTCAGGGCCGGCGTCGGCGCTCCTGTTCGAGGCGCTCGTCCAGTCGACCCATCTCGTAGATGCCGTTGAGGTCGGTCGGCAGGTGTCGGACGTTGTCCGGCACCGGGCCGTCATCGTCCGGGACGGCGGCGAGAACGGGTACGCCGGCCGGCCGGCGGCGACGCAGGAACAGCAGGGCCACCACCAGCGCCGCGAGCGCGCCCAGGGCCGGCAGATAGTACGCGGGCCGCAGCAGCGAGCCGCCCCGGTCGGGGGCGGCGAGCGCCGGGGCGCTGGCCGGTGCGGGGGCCGTGCCGTTCGGCAGGGGCACGGTTGCCTCGCGGGTGCCCCGGTCGCTGCCACCGCGGGCGGGCGCGGCCGGAGCCGCCGGTGCCGCCGACGGCACGGACCCGGCCACGGACCCGGCGGGCGCCGGTGCAGGGGCGGGCGCGGCCGGAGCCGACGGACCGGCGGTCGACGACGGGTTTTCCGTGCGGGTCGGGGACGCGCTCGGCGTGCTGCCACCGCCGAGGATGCCGTCGACGATCTGCCCGACACCGCCGAGCAGACCCCCGACCAGGCCTGAGCTGGCCGACGGAGACGGCGACGGAGACGGCGCGGGTGCCAGGGCGAGGGTGAGCGCGAGCGCGACGACGGCAGGCATGGGTCCACCTCGGAGGGGTCGGTGTGCCAGGCAGGCTACCGCAGGGTGTAGCCGTTCAGTGACCGATGCCATCGGGACCCAGGGCGCGTGTCGCGCGCGTGCGCCATGTCCACGGTCCCCCGAGCGCGCCGTCCTCGCCTACGATGCGAGAAACCGCTGCGGGCGGCGAAGGGGGCGGCATGGCTGACTTCACCGTGGACCCGGTCGACGTTCGTGCGCACGCGCGGACCCTCGGCACCACTGTGGCCGACGACTACGCACACGAGGCGGACGAGCTTTCCCGCGACAGCGGGATCGATCCGCCCGGCTTCGGTATCGCACTGTCGCCGGCGGAGGCGCTCTACATCCAACGCATCGATTTCCTGGTGAAGGACGTGCGCGGCGCCGCCGACGTGTGCCGGCAGATCGGCGAGAAGCTCGGTGTCGTCGCCGATCAGTACGACCGTGCGGAGAACCTGCACGTCGGTGGGTTCGGTGGCACAGCGGTACCGGGGAGCAGCTTCGGCGACGCGTACGGCAAGACCGCCGTGGGCCAGCTGGCCCAGGATCCGGCGCTGCTCGCCGCGGTGGGCGCCTCGATCACTCTGGCGGAGATCGGCGCGATCATGGCCGGCATGTCGGCCTGCGCCGCGATGTGCCCGACGTTCATCATCGGTGTGACCGGCGCAGCCCTGTTCGTGGCCAACCCGCTCGGCATCGCGCAGGCCGGCGCCGATCTGATTCGCCACGGCGACAACCTGCAGAAGGCGCTCAACACGAACTTCGACAAGATCTGCTCGGCGGCGACCGGCACCTGGAAGGGCCAGGGCAAGGACAGCTTCGTCATCATGTCGACCAAGCTCAAGGCCCATCTGGACGAACTCGGCGCGTACATCCGCACCCTGGGCGAGGCGCTGCACTCTCTGGAAATCGCCCTCACCGGTCTGTGGATCGCGCTGGGCACGATGACGGTGCCGTTCCTGACCTGGCTGATCGCCATGCGCGCCGCCGAACTCGTCCCCGGTGCCGCCGTCGTGCTCGAGCCGATCATCGAGGCGGCCGGAGCCGCCGTGGCCGGCTCCGTCACCACCATGATCGCCGGGGTGACCGCGCTGGGCGGGCTGGCCCTCGCCGTCATCAACGGGCTGGCCAAGGATTTCCTGAAGCTGATGGCGCTGCCGGACGACGGCACGGCGGGCACACCGGACCTGACCGAGTTTCGCGTCGGCGAGAACTTCGCCTGACCCCCTGTAGGGAGCCTTCGTGATCGACCCAGACTTGCAACGCCGGATCGAGGGCATGGCCGAGCAGGCGAGCCGGATCGCCGGCACCATGCAGAACCTCACCGGTGCGGGCACCGACGACGCGGAGCTGGTGCGGGCGACGTGCGACGCGAGCGGTCGCCTCGTCGGCATCGAACTGGCGGCGGGCACCCGACGAATGCAGACGTACGAGCTCCAGGAGGCGATCCTCGCCGCCGCTGGCCGGGCCGCCGACGCGGCCAGAGCCAGCCTGGCGGACGCGGTCGCGCAGGTGACCCAGGGCGCCGACCTGTTCGGCGCGGACGCCGTACGCCAGGCCAACGAGCAGGTCGCCCAGTACCAGCGGCTCGTCGACGCGCAGCGGGACAGACTCGAGCAGCTGCGCGCCGGCCTCGGCCAGCCATGAGCACCGACGCACCGGAACTGCGCATGCGTCGGCGCCTCCTGCGGATGCTCGGCACGCTGCGGCCGATCAGGGCCGGCTATCAGATGCGCCCGGTGACTGTCGGCGGGATCTTCGGCGTGGCCGTCGCGGCGGTCATGGCTCCGTTCGTGACCGCGCCGCTGGGTTCGGTGGTGCCGTGGCTGCCGTTCGTCGCCGGACCCGCCGTGGTGGTGGCCGCTCCCCTGCTGTACTTGCTGTTGACCGCCGGTGCCGGTGCCTGGTACGGCACCGGCGCGGGGCATCCGATGCTGTCGGTCAGCGACGGTGAGGTCTTCGGCCGGCTACGTGGCGTGTGGGCCGATGAACTGGCCGACGCCGACCCCGATGACCCGGCCTGGTGGGACCTGCGGCTGCCGGCCCGCGCGCTGACCGGCGTTCGAGTCGAGCGGGACAGCCCCGGCGGGCCGCTGCTCATCCTTGACGTGCCGCCCGCGGCAGCGCAGGCGCTGACGGATCACGCCGACACGCACAAGCTGGCCGAACACTGGCGCAGTCGCGTAGACAGCCCGGCGGCATGGCAGATCGGTCTGTTCGAGGGTCGGTTTCGCCGCGAGCGCCGCCTGCGGGTGTTGCTGGAGGCACTCGCCGCCGCAGGTGGCCCGCGCCCGTAGGGCACTCATCGGGGGCGGAGGACGCGTGTCGTACGCGTCCCCCGCCCGAAGTGTCCGAGGTGGTCAGACCGGCAGGCCGCCGACCTGGGTGTTGATCCACGAGCGGATGGACGGCAGGTCGACGTAGATGGACGGACCGGTGGCGCAGGTGGAGTTGTTGTTACCGGCCCGGCTGGTGGCGCCGATCAGGTTCCACACCCCGTTGACCCGGCGCACCTGCGGGCCCCCCGAGTCGCCGTAGCAGGCGCCGGAGTTTCCGTTGGTGTTGTTGGTGCAGATCTCGTACGGGCCGTTGATCCCGGAGCACCTGCTGTCGGCCACGATGGACGTGTCCAACTCGTTGGCCACCGCGGGAGCCGAACCGCAGCCCGGACGCGCGCAGGTCTGACCCCAGCCGATGATCCGGGTGGCGGTGCCGACCGCGCCGGAGGTGCTCGGGATCGGGGCCGGCGCATAGCTGACCGAGCTGCCCAGTTGGAACAGCTTGACGTCGACGCTCGGGTGGTTGACCGCCCGGGTCACCGAGACGACCGACCCACCGCTGCTGCGGTTGATGCTGCCCACCCGTACCGAGGACGGCGTGGAGCAGTGCTTGGCGGTGACTGCCCAGTTGGCCTTGATCAAGGTGCCGGTGCATCCGGAGACGTACACCATGAACGGGTAGTTCTCCGAGGCCGGCCGGCCGCCGACGACCGTCGGTCCGACGTCCCCGGCGCCGTCCCAGGTGTACGTCGTACCGGTGGCCGGTGCGGTCAGGCTGCCGGCGAACAGCGAGTTCACCCGGGACGCCTCGGCGGAGCTGGGGTTCGCGTTGCGACAGGAGACCGGGGCACTGCTGCCGGACATCAGGTCGGTGCAGAGGCCGGTGCGCCGGTCCGGCAGGCCCAGGATGTGCCCCAGCTCGTGGGCGGCGATCCGGTTGCGGTCGTAGCCCTGGTTGACGGCCGTGCGGCCCATCCAGATCCGGCCCGAGCCGAGCCCGGTCGGTTGCGCCCGGGGCCAGCCGTCGTCGACGTAGATGGTGATGCTGGCCGGCGTGCCGGGCTGGAGCCGGACGGTGCTGACCCGGCTGTTCCAGATCTGCGCCGCCTGGTCGAAGTTGGTGCGGAACTCGCCGGTCCGGCTCGCGTCGTAGTAGACGGTCCGCACGGCGGCGGCCGGAGCGCCGGTGGCGAGCTGCACCCCGGCCGCCGCCAGGGTCGCCACCAGCACGGCCAGCACCGTACGCAGCACTTGTCGTCGGAACATCACGCTCTCCCTGCGATCGTCCGGCGACCACCGGGCCGCCGGTCATTGATATACGTGAATGTTAAGGCGACGGGGGTCGAGATCGGGCATAACGGAACCGTCATACCGACGCCACCGCTGTTACGTGGCAGTTACGCCATGGCGAAGTCGTCGTGGGGTTGCGGGACCACGGTCGATCCGAGGGGCACCGGCAACACCGCCGCGACGTAGTCCCCGATCACCGAACGGAGCACCACGATGAGGATCAGGAGCGCACTGACGGCGCTGGCGGTCGTACTCGCCGGGCTGGTCGCCGGCGCGGGCACCGGTGCCGCGGCGAGCAGCACCACCACGACGGCGGCCGCGTCGCCGTACTGCGGGATCACCTGGGGCAGCGCGGACAAGACCGCCGGCACGTTGAGCAGCGCCCCGCTGGTCGACGTACGGACCGGCCGGCAGGACTGCTACGACCGGGTGGTGTTCGAGTTCGCCGGCCCGGTGGACGGCTACTCGGTCGGCTACGGCGAGACGTGGACCGAGGGCGAGGGGCTGGCGCTGTCGCCGTACACCGCCGGAGGCGCCCTGCTGCGGGTCTCGCTGCGGGCCCCGGCGTACGACGCGGCCCACTCGGGCACCGTCCCGTACCAGGTCGGCGAGCACACCGCGAACCTGCTGCGCTACCCGACGCTGCGCGACGTCGTCTTCGGCGGCAGCTTCGAGGGCTACACCACCTTCGCGGTCGGCGTACGGGCCCGGCTCCCGTTCCGCACGCTCGTGCTGGCGGGCCCCGGCACCCACAGCCGAATCGTGCTCGACGTAGCCCACCAGTGGTAGAAGGAAGGGCCCCTTCCTATCGCCTGGTGCATAGGAAGGGGCCCTTCCTAACGACCGACATCCGGCCGGGCCCTCCACACCGACCGTTTCGCCAGGGCTGCGCACCGTCACCACGGGTCTACGCTCGGGTGGTGGAGGGCCGCGTACTGGTGGTCGAGGACGATGCCTCCATCCGGGAGGTGACCGCCCTCGGTCTGCGCCGCGCCGGCTTCCGGGTCGACACCGCCACCGACGGGCGGCAGGCGCTGGTGACCTGGCGAGCCCGCCCGGTCGACCTGATCGTGCTCGACGTGATGCTGCCCGTGCTGGACGGTCTGGAGGTCTGCCGGGAGATCCGGCGGACCAGTCAGGTGCCGATCCTCATGCTGACCGCGCGCACCGACACGCTCGACGTGGTGGTCGGCCTCGAGTGCGGCGCGGACGACTACCTGCGCAAGCCGTTCGACCTGCCGGAGCTGGTGGCCCGGGTCCGCTCGGTGCTGCGTCGGGCGAGCGCGCCGGTCGCCTCCACCATCATCGAGGTGGGCCGTCTGGAGATCGACCCGGCCAGCTTCGTGGCTCGCCACGACGGCCGGGAGCTGACGTTGACGGCCACCGAGTTCCGCCTGCTGCTGGAGCTGGCCCGTCGGCCCGGTCAGGTCTTCACCCGGGAGCTGCTGCTGGACCTGGTCTGGGAGCAGCGCTTCCTGGGCGACTCGCGGCTGGTCGACGTGGCGGTGCAGCGGTTGCGCGCCAAGGTCGAGGACGACCCGGCGAACCCGCAGCTCATCCGCACCGTACGCGGCGCAGGCTACAAGCTCTCCACGGGCTGACGGGAGGTCGGCGATGGCCGGACGCGGGGTGCCCCCGGGCCGCCTGCGGCGCCGGCTGACGATCGCGTTCGTGCTGGTCGCCGGCGTCTCGGCGGGCCTTCTCGCCGGTGGAACCGGGCTGCTGCTGCGCCAGTCCCGGCTGGACGCCTCGCTGCACGAGGCCGCCGCCGACGCCCGCTACCAGCTCGTCCTCGCCGGACAGTTCCTGCCGCTGACCGACCAGCGCAGCACCGACCTGCTCACCAGCTTCGAGGGCAGCGGCCGGCACGTGGTGCTCGTCGACGGCAGCACCCGAGCGTCGCACCCGTCGTACGCCCCGACGCTGGGCACCCGGCTGCGCGCGACGGTCGCCGATGGACAGCTCGGCTACCAGCGCTCCGCCGCGGCGGACCGACCCCGGCTGTTGGTGGTCGGCGGACGGATCCCCGGCTCGACCGCCGAGCTGTACGTGCTCACCGTCGAGGACGACATCGCCGCCGACCTGGGTCAGCTGCGTACCGCCCTGCTGGCCGGATGGGTGCTCGTGGTGCTGCTCGCCGCCGGGGTCGGGCACACCCTCGCCCGCCGCACGCTGGAGCCGGTGGGCCGGGCCAGCCGCGCGGCCCGAGCGCTCACCGAGGGGCTGCTCGCCACCCGACTGCCGGTGCACGGGCGGGACGAGTTCAGCGTCTGGGCGGCCTCGTTCAACGAGATGGCCGAAGCGCTGGAGTCGAAGATCGCCGCCCTGTCCGCGGCGCAGGACCGGGAGCGGCGGTTCACCGCCGATGTCGCACACGAGCTGCGTACCCCGGTGACCGCCCTGGTGGCCGCGGCCTCGCTGCTGCGCGAGCACCTCGACCAGTTGCCCGACGACGCCCGGCCGGCCGCGCGGCTCCTGGTCGGCGACGTGGTCCGGCTGCGCCGGCTTGTCGAGGACCTGATGGAGATCTCCCGCCTGGACGCCGGGCGGGAGCGGCTGGACGTGGGTCCGGTCGACGCGCCGGCGCTGCTGCGCGCGATCGTCGCGGCCCGTGGCTGGTCGGAGCGGGTGTTGGTCTCCGGCGACCCGGTCGCGCTGCGCACCGACCCGCGCCGGCTGGAACGGGTACTGGCCAACCTGGTCACCAACGCGGTCGAGCATGGCGACGGCGAGATCCGGGCCACCGTGGCCGCGGCGGGCCCGCTGGTCGTCTTCGAGGTCAGCGACCAGGGCGCGGGCATCCCGGCCGAGCACCTGCCGCGCCTGTTCGAGCGGTTCCACAAGGTCGACCCGGCGCGCTCGGGACCCGGCAGTGGCCTGGGGCTGGCCATCGCCCGGGAACACGCGGCCCTGCTCGGCGGGGTCCTGAGCGTGCGCAGCGAATCCGGTACCGGCACCCGGTTCCGGCTGGAGCTACCGGGCGGTGCGGAATGAGACGCCGGGGCACGGCCTGGCTGGTGCTCGTCGCCGCGCTGCTCGCCACCGGCTGCGGAACCCCCCGATCCGGCGCGCTCGGCCCGGCGCCCACCGTGCCGCCGGCAACGCCCGCGCCCACCGGGTCGCCGTCGACGCCCGCACCCACCGGGCGCCCGGACCCGACGCCGGCACCGTCGGCGCCGCCGACGCCCACCGCACACCCGCCCGCGCCGGCCAGCACCGACCCGCGCCGCTCGGACACCGTGACCATCGAGCTGTGGTACGTCCGGTCCGGGCGGCTCGTGCCCACCCGGCGGATTCGGCCGGCCACCGTGGCGACGTCCCGGCTGGCGTTGACCGAGCTGGCCGCCGGGCCCACCGCGACGGAGGCCGCCACCGGGCTGGCCACCCTGCTGCCGGCCGGTGTCGAGGTCACCCGGATCACCGACGGCGTGGCGACGCTCGCGCCGCTGGCGAGCGCCGACGAAACCGCGCAGCGCCGGCGGCTGCGCGAGGCCCAGGTGGTGTGGACGCTCACCCAGTTCCCCACCGTGCGGCAGGTCCGCTTCGGCAGCGGAACGCCGGTCGGCCGGGACGACTACGCGGACCTGCTGCCCCCGATCGTGGTCACCGGGCCGAGCGTCGGCGACCGCGTCGGCACCCCGCTCACGGTCACCGGCACCGCCGAGGTGTTCGAGGCCACCGTGAGCGTCCGGGTGCTGGACTCCGCCGGCCGGGAGGTGGCCACCGGCTTCGGCACCGCCAGCTGTGGCAGCGGCTGTCGGGGCGGGTACCGGGTGGTGGTCGGCTGGCGTACGGCCCGCGAGCAGCGCGGGACGGTCGAGGTGTACGAGGTGTCCGCCCGGGACGGCGCCCGGATCAACACGGTGGCCGTGCCGGTGATCCTCTCCCCCGCCGCCGGGGGCTGACCGCCGCGTTCATCCGCCCGACGCCGCGGTGAAACGTAATCGTTTCGTCGACTCAATGCGACGCAACTCATAAAACCCTGCACGATCAGTGATCAGCGAACTAGGGTCGGTACGACATCGTTTCACGGGGGGGTGCGGGATGCTGGGCGGTCAGCAGGTGGGTGCGGGTGCCGGGGTGCCGGCTGCCCGCAGCGCGCGGTGCACCGACAGCGCCCTCTACGCCGTGGTCATCGACCTGCTGCGCGAGGTCGGCTTCGACCGGATGACCATCGACGCGGTGGCCGCCCGGGCCCACGTCAGCAAGGCCACCATCTATCGACGCTGGGAGGGCAAGGCCGAGCTGGTCGTCGCCGCCCTGCGTGATCGGCACGTGGGTGTGCACAACCCACCGGACACCGGTTCGCTCCGCGGCGACCTGATCGAGCTGCTGCGCGCGACCGCCGCGATCTGCGTCGCCGACTGCGACCTCATGCAGGCGTTGACCTTCGCCATGCGGACCAACCCCGAGTTGGAACGCCTGGTACGCCACCAGGTGCTGCCCGCCGGCCGGGTGGCCAGCACCGCAATCCTGGTCCGCGCCGCCGCCCGGGGGGAGATCCCACCCGAGGCCGGCGAACGGGAGCTGTTCCACGACCTGGCGCCCGCGCTCAGCATGTCGCGCACGGCCTACCCGCCGACGACGCGTTCGTCACCCAGGTCGTCGACCAGGTGCTGATCCCGGTGCTCCGCTACCAGCCCGACAGCCCGTCCCAGGCCTGATCCTGATCCACCGACATCCGCAACACGGAAGGCTCCACCATGCCCGGAACTACCTCGACCGCGCCCGGCGCACCCGACGCGGGGACGTCGACGGCGACGCCGCACCCGCGGCGCTGGATCGCCCTGGCGGTCATCGCGGTCTCGCAGCTGATGGTGGTCCTGGACGCCACCATCGTGAACATCGCGCTCCCGAAGGCCCAGGTCGACCTGGGGATCACCGACGCTAACCGGCAGTGGGTGATCACCGCCTACACGCTGGCCTTCGGCGGCCTGCTGCTGCTCGGCGGCCGGATCGCCGACTTCTGGGGCCGCAAGCGGACCTTCCTGGTCGGTATGACCGGTTTCGCGCTCGCCTCCGCGCTGGGCGGTCTGGCCACCACGGGCAGCATGCTCTTCGCCGCCCGCGCCTTGCAGGGCGCCTTCGGTGCACTGCTCGCCCCGGCCGCACTGGCGCTGCTCACCGTCCTGTTCACCGAGGCCGCGGAGCGGGCCAAGGCGTTCGCCGTGTACGGCGCGATCGCCGGCGGTGGCTCGGCGGTCGGCCTGCTGCTCGGCGGTGTGCTCACCGAGTACGCCAACTGGCGCTGGTGCCTGCTGGTGAACATCCCGGTCGCCGCCATCGCCATCGCCTTCGCCCTTTCGCTGGTGCCGGAGAGCCGGGCGCACGGCAACACCCGCTACGACGTACCCGGCGCGGTCGTCGTCACCGCCGGCCTGGTCTCCCTGGTGTACGGCTTCACCAAGGCCGCCGAGAACGGCTGGGACGCCGCCGCGACGCTCGGTTTCATCGCCGCCGGCGTGGTCCTGCTCGCCGCCTTCGTGGTGATCGAGCTGCGCTCCAACCACCCACTGCTGCCGCTGCGGATCATCCTGGATCGCAATCGGGGCGGGGCTTACCTCGCCTCGACGTTGATCGGCGCGGGCCTGTTCGGCGCGTTCCTCTTCCTGACCTTCTACTTCCAGGTGGTGCTCCAGTACAAGCCGCTGGAGGCCGGGCTCGCGTCGCTGCCGGTCACCGCCGGTGTGCTGATCGCGGCGGGCGGCGCCAGCCAGCTGATGCCGCGGGTGGGTGCCAAGCCGCTGATGGTCGGTGGCGCCGTGCTCGCCGCCCTGGCCATGCTGGTGCTGACCCAGATCGACGTGGACACCTCGTTCCTCACCCTCCTGCTGCCCGCTCAGGTCGTCCTCGGCATGGGTCTCGGCTTCACGTTCGTGCCGCTGTCCAGCCTCGCGCTGGTCGGGGTGCCGGAACACGACGCCGGCGCGGCCAGCGCCACGCTGAACGCGACCCAGCAGGTCGGCGGCTCGCTGGGCACCGCCCTGCTGAACACCTTCTACACCAGCGCGGTCGCCGCGTACCTGGTCGGCCGGGCGCCGAACCCGGTCAACCAGGTCGAGGCGCTGGTGCACGGCTACCGCGTCGCGTTCGGCTGGGGAGCGGCCCTGATCGTGCTCGCCGGCCTGGCCACCCTGATCCTGATCAAGGTGCGCAAGGAGGACATCCCGACCGGCAACGCCGTACACATGGGCTGAGTCCACCGGCGACGCCGTCCGGTCCGCTCCCGAGCACGGGGGCGGGCCGGTCGGCGTCCACGTCCGGTAGCGTCGCGAGCATCGTCGAGAATCCGTTGAGGAGAAATATGTCCACGGCTGCCGACCCGATCATCAACGCCCTACGTAATGGCCATGAGGAGCTCGCCGCGCTCGTTCGGGACCTCAAGGAGGACGACCTGCGCCACCCCTCGGGGGCCAGCGAGTGGCAGGTCTCCCAGGTGCTCAGCCACCTCGGTAGCGGCGCGGAGATCGGCCTCGCCGGGCTGACCGCCGCCCGCGAGGGCAGGCCCGCCCCGGACGGCGACTTCAACCGCAGCGTCTGGCAGCGCTGGGACGCCATGTCACCCCAGGAGCACGCGGCCGGGTTCCTGGAGTCCAACCAGCGGCTGGTCGAGGCGTACGAGGCGCTGGACGCCGACACCCGCGCGACGCTGCGGATCAACCTCGGCTTCCTGCCGGAGCCGGTCGACGTCGCCACCGCTGCCCGGTTCCGGCTCAGCGAGTTCGCCCTGCACCAGTGGGATGCCGAGGTGGCGTTCAACCCGTTCGCGGCCGTGACGCCGGAGGCGGTGCCGCTGCTGATCGAGCAGATCGGCGGCATGCTGTCCTGGACCAGCCGGCCGCAGGAGCTGGCCGGCCGGGAGGCCACCCTGCTGGTCCGGCTGCGGGACCCGGAGCGGACGTTCGGGCTGCGGCTCGGCGAGCAGGTCGAGCTGACCGACGCGCCGGAGCAGCCGGACGGCGAGCTGTCCCTGCCCGCCGAGACCTGGCTGCGGCTGGTGGTCGGCCGTCTCGGCGCCCGGTACACGCCGGACGGGGTGCAGGTGACCGGCCCGGTCAGCCTGGACGACCTGCGCCGGGTCTTCGTCGGCTTCTGAGGGTTTACCGCGCGGGCCGGGACCACCGGCCCGCGCGTACCCCTTCTCAGCCCTTCACGCACACCACCTGCTTGAGGTGCGCGACCACCTCCACCAGGTCTTCCTGCTGTGCCATCACCTCGGTGATGTCCTTGTACGCGCCGGGGATCTCGTCGACCACCCCGGCGTCCTTGCGGCACTCCACGCCGGCGGTCTGCGCGGCCAGGTCCTGCGTGCTGAAGGTCCGCTTGGCCTGTGCCCGCGACATCCGCCGCCCGGCCCCGTGCGAGGCCGAGCAGTACGCGTCCGGATTACCCCGGCCCCGCACGATGTACGAGCCGGTGCCCATCGAGCCCGGGATGATGCCCAGGTCGCCCCGGCCGGCCCGGATCGCCCCCTTGCGGGTGACCAGCACCTCCACGCCGTCGTAGGTCTCCTCGGACACGTAGTTGTGGTGGCACGAGATGGGCTCGTCGTAGCTGACCTGCGGGAACTGGTCGCGCACCACTCCGCAGAACAGGGCCAGCATGGTCGCCCGGTTGCGCCGCGCGTATTCCTGCGCCCACCACAGGTCCCGCCGGTACGCCTGCATCTCCGGCGTACCGGCGAGGAACACCGCGAGGTCCCGGTCCGGCAGGTCGGCGTTGTGCGGCAGCCCTCGGGCCACCGCGATGTGCCGCTCGGCCAGCTCCTTGCCGATGTTGCGTGACCCGGAGTGCAGCATCAGCCAGACCCGGCCGTCGTCTGCGCCGCCCTGCTCAAGGCAGACCTCGATGAAGTGGTTCCCCCCGCCGAGGGTGCCGAGCTGACGCCGGGCCCGGGTCTCCAGCTGCGCGACCCGCCGGTCGAGCCCGGCGAACCGTCCCCAGAAGTCGTCCCAGCCGGCCTGCTCCAGCCCTCGGACCCGGCGCGGGTCGACCGCGTCGTCCCGCTGGGCGAAGCCGACCGGGATGGTCGCCTCGATCGCGGAGCGCAGCCCGGCCAGGTCGTCCGGCAGGTCGGCGGCGGTCAGCGAGGTACGGACCGCCGACATCCCGCAGCCGATGTCGACGCCGACCGCGGCCGGCGAGACGGCCTGCCGCATGGCGATGACCGAGCCGACCGTGGCGCCCTTGCCGAAGTGCACGTCCGGCATCACCGCGACGCCCTGTACCCAGGGCAGCGCGCCGATGTTACGCAGCTGCCTGGCGGCCTGCGGCTCGATGTCGTACGGGTCGGTCCAGACCCGGACCGGTGCCCGGGTGCCTGCGAGGGGGGTGAATGCCATCGTCGTCTCCTGAGGTCGTGCCGGTATCACCGTCCGAGACGGTGACCGAAAGAGATCATGCGCCGCCCGGCCGACGTTCGGCGGCGGTACGCGGATCTGAAAGGGCCGCCCGAACCCCGGTGGGGTGGGCGGCCAGCGGACGCGCGCAGCGTCGGCGTCAGTCGCTCCACCCCGGCCGCCGGCCCAGCTCCGGGCGGCAGCAGCGGCGGTATCGGGTGTCGGTGGGCAGTGCGGCAGCCATGCACGGCAAACACCGTTCGGGGTTGGTGCGGACGTGTTGCGACACGGCGTACTCCCCTCGGGTGTGCGTGGTTGACCCTGCACGGACGAGACTAGGAGAAGCGCGGCGCGTCCGCAATGGATATTGCCGGTCGCCGGCGGCCCGGACGAAGGCCGACTACAGCACCGGGGCGGCCGGTCTCCAGGCTGCCTGGCGAACGGGCATGTCGGCCAGCCAGACGTCGGCCAGGTCACCGAGGGGAACATCGAGCGCCTGACTGAGGCAGACCACGGTGCCGAACGCGGGTGCGGGGAGGCGGCCGGCCTCGATCTTGCGGAGCGTCTCGGGAGAGATGCCGGCCGCCAGGGCCACCTCGACGAGGCTGCGGCCGGCCCGCGCGGCCCGGAGGGCGACACCGAGGCGCTGGCCCGCTGCGACTTGTTCGGCGGTGAGCGGTTGGCGAACCATGCGTGCAGGATATCCCCTCGGCAGCATCCCCGACCTGGCGTGGTATAAAAATACCGCATACGGAGAGGGAGGCTGTCGTGATCGAGCTCAAGTCCGCCGAGGAGATCGGCAGGATGGCGGTGGCCGGTCAGTTCGTCGGCGAGTTGCTCGCCGAGCTGAGCGGTGTCGCCGAGGTCGGCGTCAACCTGATGGACCTCGAACACCACGCCCGCCGCCGGATCAAGGAGCGCGGCGCCGAATCCTGCTACTGGGACTACGCCCCGTCGTTCGGCCGCGGCCCGTTCCGCAACGTGCTGTGCCTGTCGGTCAACGACGCGGTGCTGCACGGCCTGCCGCACGATTACGTGCTACGGGACGGTGACCTGCTCAGCATCGACATGGCCCTCGGCATCGACGGCTGGGTCGCCGACTCGGCCCTCTCCGTCGTCGTCGGCACCCCCGACCCGGCCGACCTGAAGCTGATCGAGGCCACCGAGGTCGCACTGGAGGCCGGCATCAACGCCGCCCAGCCCGGCGGCCGCCTCGGCGACGTCTCCGCCGCGATCGGCGAGGTCGCCCAGTCCTACGGCTACGGCGTCAACGCCGAGTTCGGCGGCCACGGCATCGGGCGCACCATGCACGAGGCCCCGCACGTCGCCAACAGCGGCCGCGCGCGGCGCGGCCTGAAGCTCGACCCCGGCCTCACCATCGCCATCGAGCCCTGGCTCTGCCGCTCCACCGACAAGATTAAGTTCGACAGCGACGGCTGGACCATCCGCTCCGCCGACGGCTCCCGCACCGCCCACTCCGAGCACACCGTCGCTATCACGGCGTCCGGCCCGCAGGTCCTGACCCGCCGCCCCACGCACGGCGTCACCTCGACCGATCCCACCAAGAGGTCCACCGCGACCTCCTGACCCCCGGGTCGTCCCCGCGCTGGCTGGCAGACTTGCCGCCATGGTGGAGACCTCGGTGCGGCTCCTGCGGCTGCTGGCGCTGCTACAGGTCCGCCGGGACTGGTCCGGCGCGGATCTGGCGGACCGGCTGGAGGTGACCACCCGGACCGTCCGTGCCGACGTCGAACGGCTGCGGGTCCTCGGGTACGTCGTCGAGTCGCGGCCCGGCGTGGCCGGCGGCTACCGGCTCGGCGTCGGGTCCGCGCTGCCGCCGCTGCTGCTGGACGACGACGAGGCGGTGGCCGTGGCGGTCGGGCTGCGGGCGGCCGCCGCCGGCTCGGTGCGCGGGATCGAGGAGACCTCGCTGCGGGCGTTGGCCAAGCTGGAGCAGTCGCTGCCGTCGCGCCTGCGGCACCGGGTGGACGCGCTGCGCACGGCGACCGTCTCCGCCGCGACCGGCGGCCCGACCGTGGACGCGGCCACGCTCACCGCGGTCTCGACCGCCGTACACCGTCACGAGCGGCTGCGCTTCGACTACGCCGGCCACGACGGTACGGCCACGGTGCGCGACGTCGAGCCGTACCGCCTGGTCTACACCGGACGGCGGTGGTACCTGCTGGGCTGGGACACCGACCGGGGCGACTGGCGAACCTTCCGCGCCGACCGGATCCGGCCACGGGTGCCGACCGGGCCACGCTTCACACCCCGAGAGCCGCCAGGTGGCGACGCGGTCGCGCACGTGCTGCGCGGCGTCGGCTCCACGGCCTGGCCGCATCCGGCCCGGGTACGCCTGCACGCGCCGGCCGAGCTGATGGCGCAACGGATCCCCAGCACGGCCGGCCTGTTGGAGTCGATCGACGAGCGGACCTGCCTGCTGCACACCGGTGGGGAGTCGCTGGCCAACCTGGCGGCCTTCCTCGGCACCCTCGAGGTGGACCTCGACGTGCTCGACCCGCCGGAGCTGCGCGCCGTGCTGCGTGGCGTCGCCGCCCGGTTCGGCCGGGCGGCGGCGACACCCCCGGCCTGATCCGGCGGCGACCGCCACTCAGGTGTCGTAACAGCCGTCCCAGGGCGGGTCGAAGCCGAGGTTGTCGGGGAGGAACTCGACGTGGTCCTCGGCCGCCTCGTCGTCCTCGTCGTCACCCTCGTAGAAGTCCTCGACCAGCCCGAAGACCTGCCCGTCGACCTCGATCTGGAACAGCCTGATCGAGATGTCGGCGAAGACGCGGCCGGGCAGCCGGTCGAGCCACTCGACGAGGCGAGCCTCCGCCCGGTCGACGGAGGCTTGCTCGTCTTCGCTGGTGCCCGCGAACCACACGTCCGAACCGGTGTGCCTGCCGTCGGCGTCGAACCGGTGCAGCACGGCGTACCACCGCTTGTGCCGGTACCAGTCGTCCTCGGCCCCGCTGCCGTCCGCCAGCGTCGCGGTGACGGAGCCGAAGAACTCGCCCTCGTCGTACCGGCCGATGAAGCGGGTGCGGTAGTCGGGCACGTACGAGATGGGCACACGATCGGGGATGGCCATGCGGGGACATTACTGCACCGGCTCTATGGCTGTGCCACCAGTCGGAACGACTGTGCCGCGGTGCCGTTGCAGGTGTACTGGATGAGCTGGACGCTGTCCGCCGTGGACCCGCCCGGCACGTCGAGGCACTTGCCACTGTTGCGGTTGACCAGCCGGTAGTAGCCGTTGCCCTCCGACTCGGCCCGCCACTGCTGGTTGTTGCCGCCGCTGTAGGACCAGAGCTGGATCGGGGCCGAGTCGGCCGTCGACACGTTGGTCACGTCGAGCACCTGAGCGCTGTTGTTGCGGTTGTTGACCCGCAGGTAGCCACCGCTGGTCGGCGCGAACTGGTACTGCTGGGCGTTGCTGCTGTTGCAGGTGTACTGCTGGATCACGGTGCCGTTAGCGCTGGCGGCGGCCCGCGCGTCCACGCACTTGCCGTTGCCCCGGTTGACCACGGTGTGCCACGCGGTCGGCGAGATCGGGCCGTCGGTCGGCGGCGGCGTCGTCGTCGGAGGGGTGCCGCCGACGCCGGCGAGCCAGTGCAGCCCGTCGATCAGCAGGCGATTCTGCTGCGCGCTGTCGAAGGTGGACGACAGGCCGGTGTTGGTGCTGTAGTCCATCGCGTTGTGGCCGAAGTTGGCGTAGATCATCTTGTACTGCCGGTTGCTCCACACGATCGGGTAGTAGCCGCCGTACCAGGACTGGTTGGGGTCGGTGCCGACCGGGAAGCTGGACGGGTCGATCGAGGCGAGGATGTCGATGTTCCCGTTCTGCCGCAGGTCGTTGCTCCAGGAGTACCACTCGCTGATCGCCGAGGAGAACGTCGCGGGGAGGTTCCGGGTGGCCGCGTGGGTGCGGTTGTCGGCCCTCAACGTGACCCGGGTGGGTCCCCAGGTGTTCGTCTGGAACGCACCGGTGCCGAGGAAGGTGTTGTAGTACCAGCTCCAGCTCGACGGGTCGGTGTTGAACGCCGTCACGTGGAAGCCCATCCACGCCCCGCCGTTCTGCATGTACTGCTGGAACGCGGCGCGCTGCGCGGTGGGCGGTGCGTCGTCGAGGAACATGATGACCTTGTACTGGGCCAGGTTGGCGGTGTTCAGCAGGCCCCAGTTGGTGGTCGCCTCCCAGGAGAAGCCGTACTGGGCGGCCGCCTGCGGGAACCAGGCCCGGGCGTCCCGGTCGAAGTCGATGTGTGCGGCGTCCCAGGTGCCGTTGTAGAAGGCGAGAACCTTGAACGTCGGAGCGGCCTGGGCCGCCCGGGTGGTGTTGAACGCGACGCCGACGCTGACCGCGACGACGAACGCGACGAGCAGTGCGATGACGCGCCTGGCACGCATGGAGAGGTGGGTGTGCACCGTGACCGCCCTTCGGTGGTGGCGTGAGACGCGCGCCGTCGCGTCGACCCGCTTCTGTTCACAAGGTTTACAGATTGATGAAAGGTTATTCGTTGCGCCGGGCGGCGTCAATCGGAAGCCGCCCGGACGGGTGGAATCGGCGCGGTAACGGGTACGCCGCCGCAATGACCAGCCCGGACGCGGTGGACGTCGACCAACCGCTCGCCGTGGACGTGCCTCCCGCCACGCACGACGCCAGCGGCGAGCGGGTGCCGACCCGCGACCTGGCCGGGCTCGCCCCGCCGGCCCGGCCGGCCCGGCGCTGGACCCCGGGCCGGGTGGTGGCCACCCCGGCCGCCCTGGAGCACCCGCACGGCCAGCGGATCGCCGCCCGCGTACAGGCACTGGGCATCGAGGTCGAGCGGCTGCGGTCCAACCGGCTCACCGGCGTACGCGGGCAGACCGATCGGGAGACGTACGCGCGAGCCAAGGCCACCATGGCGATCGTGGTGAGCCCGCCCTCGCGGCGCGCCCTGCAACCCATCGCGCCCAGTGCCGACTGGCGAGTCGATCTGGCCGAGGGCTGCCCCGCGCACTGCCAGTACTGCTACCTCGCCGGGTCGCTGTCCGGCCCACCGGTGACCCGGGTGTACGCGGACCTCGACGACATCCTGGCCGGGCTGACCCCGTACGCCGGGCGCGGAACCGTGACCAGCCGCAACGTGCGACGGGCCGACGAGGGCACCACCTTCGAGGCGTCCTGCTACACCGACCCGCTCGCCCTGGAGCACCTCACCGGCAGTTGGCGGCGGGCCGTGCAGCACTTCGCCGACTGGGACGCGCCGGTGCAACTGCGCTGGACCACCAAGTACGCCGACGTGGACACCTTCGTGGGGCTACCGCACGCCGGCCGGACCCGGGTCCGGTTCAGCGTCAACTGCGCCCCGGTCAGCGACCGGTTCGAGGGCGGCACCGCCCGCGTGCCGGACCGCCTGGCCGCGCTGCGTCGACTCGCGCTGGACGGCTATCCGGTCGGGCTGACCATCGCGCCCATCATGCCGCTGCCGGACTGGCGGGAGAGCTACGGCGAGTTGCTGGATCAGGTCCGCGCGGCGGTCGACGGGGTGCCCGAGCTGGACCTGACCGCCGAGCTGATCACCCACCGGTTCACCCCGGGCAGCAAGGAGGTGCTGCTCGGCTGGTACCCGCGGACCCGCCTGGAGATGGACGAGGAGTCGCGCAGCCGAAAGCACGGCAAGTTCGGCGCGGTCAAGTACGTGTATCCGCGCGACACGATGGCCGAGCTGCGCGGCTGGTTCCACACCGAGTTGGCCACGCGGGTACCGGCCTGCCGGATCCTCTACTGGACCTGACCGCCCGACACCGGTGCGATCACACCCCGACGGTGCCGTCGACGCCCTCACGCAGGAAGTCGGCGTGACCGTTGTGCCGGGCGTACTCGTGGATCAGGTGCAGCATCACCAGTCGCAGCGACACGTCCTCGCCGGAGCGGGGGTTGTGGCCGGTCACGTCGAGCGACGGGGCCGCCCGCTCGATCCGGCGGGCGTGCTCGATCTCCCGCTCCCAGGCGTCGAACGCCTCGGCGCGGGTGGCCGAGCTGGCGTCGTACGCCTGCTGGTAGTCGCCGGCTTCCGACCAGACCAGCGGGATGTCCTGGCCGTCGATCACCCGCCGGAACCAGGCACGCTCCACCTCGGCCATGTGTCGGACCAGGCCGAGCAGGGACAGCGTGGACGGCGGCATCGACTGCCGACGAAGCTGCTCGTCGGAGAGCCCGTCGCACTTGAGGGCCAGCGTCGCGCGATGGAAGTCGAGGAAGGCGCGCAGCGTCTCCCGCTCGTTCCCGGTCACCGGTGGGCCAATCCGTTCGGTGGTCACCTTCATGATCATGCCGGACGCCGCGCCAGGGACTTCAGCCGACCGACGAGCGGGCCACCGGTGCGGCGAAGAAGGTGTCCGGGTACGGCTCGTCGCGCAGGCTGTAGTGCCACCACTCGCGGTCGTAGTTGACGAAGCCAGCATCGGTCATCAGCCGCAGCAGCAGTTGCCGGTTGTCCCGGGCCAGGCCGGTGATCCGGGGGTCGGCGGTGTGCGCCCGGGCGTCGAAGCAGTCGAAGCCCGTACCCATGTCGATGCTGTTGTCGGCGAAGCGCTGCCCGCGCGGCGCGGCGCAGGCGACCAGCGGCTGCCCGGGCCGGTACGGCGGCTGGCTGGCGGCGGGCTCGTCCACCAGGGTCAGGTCCATGGTGCTGCCGCGGCTGTGTGCGGTGGGCGCCCCGATGTAGCCGTCGGCGAAGAGCTGACTCTTGGCCACCTCCGGATAGAACTCGGCCTTGGTCTGCTGCTCACCGGAGCGCTTCGCCCAGGCGACGAAGTCGTCCACCGCGGGCTGTGGGCGGTAGCAGTCGTACACCTTGAGGCTGTGCCCGCCGGCCAGCGCGGCGTCCTGCACCCGGCGCAGCGCCTCGGCCGCCTGCCGGGTGAGCAGGCACAGCGGCTCCGGGTACGCGGTGATCGGCCGACCGACGAAGTTGTGCGCGGTCGCGTACCGGATGTCGGCGTGCACCCGTGGGTCGAAGTCGGTCAGCACCACGAACCCCGGCAGCCGGCTGGCGGCGGATGGCGTGGCGCTCACGGACGGCGGCTGCGAGGCGGCCGGCGCTGGCTGCGGGACGGCCGGCGCCGCGCGGTGTTCGGCCTGCGAGCAGCCGCCGAGCAGCGCGAGCGCGACGGCGGCAGCGATGCGGTTGCGCACCAGTCCTGTCTATCAGCGAGGAATGCTCCACGTACCCGCCACGGCAGGATCCGCCCTCGTCCCACCCGGCCTGCAAGATCACTTTGCCCTGAGTAGTTGCAGAAGCCCCGCCACAACTACTCAGGACAAAGTGATCAACGCTGCCGCCTCACTCCGGCGCGGTCAGCGTGAACTGCGGGTGCAGGCGGCGGGTGTGGTCTACCTGCCGGGGCGGGCCGGCCAGCGCGACGGTCGCCACCAGCCGGGCTTGGGTACTGGAGGAGGCGAGGCGCAGCTCCACCTCGCCCGGCTCGACCACCCGCCGCCCGTCCCGGCCGGTGAACGAGAGCAGGTCGGCCGGTACGGTCACCGCGATCCGGCAGCCCGCGCCCGCGTCCAGCGGCACCCGCAGGTAACCGATCAACCGTTGTACGGGCTGCACCACCGAGGCCACCGGGTCGTGCGCGTAGAGCTGCACGACCTCGCTGCCCCACCGGGTGCCCCCGTTGCGCAGCGTGAACGCCAGCCGCAGTTCCCCGTCGGTCTCCGCCACCGCCTGCTCCACCGTCAGCTCGGACCAGTCGAACCGGGTGTAGCTGAGCCCGTGCCCGAAGCCGTACGCGGGAGTGGGGTCGAGGTTGGAGACGTCGCTGGCCTGCCCCAGGCGGGCGGCGAGGTAGGTGGTCGGCTGCCCGCCGGGGCTGCGCGGCACGCTGACCGGGAGCCGCCCCTGCGGTTCGACCCGCCCGCTGAGCAGCCCGGCGATCGCCGAGGTCCCCTCCTCGCCGGGAAAGAAGGACTGCACGATGGCCGCCGCCTCGTCGACCGCCCGACCCAGCGCGTACGGCCGGCCGGCGATCATCGTGACCACCACCGGCGTGCCGGCGTCCAACAGGGCGTCGAGCAGGCGCTGCTGCGCTCCGGGCAGGGCCAGCGACTCCGCGTCGCAGCCCTCGCCGCTGGTGCCCCGGCCGAAGAGCCCGGCCCGGTCGCCGAGGGCCGCGATCACCACGTCGGCGCCCCGGGCCGCCTCGACGGCCGCGGCGATCCCGTCGGTGTCCGGGCTGTCGATGCCCACACCGACCTCGACGACCACCTCGCTGGCCGGGAACTCGCCAGCGAGGGCCTGCGCCAGCGTGGGCAGCTCGATCCCGACCGGCAGCTCCGGGTGGTGGGACCCGACGTGCAACGGGAACGAGTAGCAGCCGAGCGTCGCCGTGGGGGTCGCGGCCTGCGGGCCGATCACCGCGATCCGCGCCGGACGGGCCAGCGGCAGGGTGCCGTCGTTGCGCAGCAGGACGACGGCCTGCTCGGCCACCTCCCGGGCGAGCGCCCGGTTGGCCGGCGAGTCCAGGTCGACGGTGCCGCGTACCGCCTCGGGATCGGTGAGATCGACGCCGTCGAGCGCCGACGGCACCGGGCTCCACTGCGCGTCGAGGAGACCGAGCTGCGCCTTCTGCAGCAGCACACGGCGTACCGCCCGGTCCACGACCGACTCGGGCACCTGCCCGGCGGCGAGCGCCGCGTGCAGCGGCGGGCCGAACGTCTTCACCGTGGGCAGTTCGACGTCCACCCCGGCGGCGAGCGCCGCGCCGGCCGCCTCACCCCAACTGCCGGCCACGCCGTGCAGAGTGTGCAGGAAGGCGATGCCGAAGTAGTCGGCGACGACCGTGCCGGTGAACCCCCAGGTCTCCCGGAGCAGACCGGTGAGCAGTTGCTCGTCGACCGCCGACGGTATCCCGTCGGTGTCGGTGTAGGCGTGCATCACCGACCGTGCGCCGCTCTCGCGGACCGCCATCTCGAACGGCGGCAGCATCACGTCCGCCCGCTCCCGCGGGCCCATCCCGACCGGCGCGTGGTTGCGCCCGGCCCGGGAGGCCGAGTAGCCGGCGAAGTGCTTGAGGGTGGCCACCACGCCGGTGGATTCCAACCCGTGGATGTACGCGGTGGCGACCGTGCCGACCAGGTACGGGTCCTCGCCGACGGTCTCCTCGACCCGGCCCCAGCGGGCGTCGCGGACCACGTCGAGCACCGGCGCGAGCCCCTGGTGTACGCCGAGGCGTCGCAGGTCGGCGCCGATGGCGGCGGCCATCCGCCGGATCAGCCCCGGGTCGAAGGTGGCACCCCAGGACAACGGCACCGGGTACGCGGTCGCGCCCCAGGTGGCGAAGCCGGCGAGGCACTCCTCGTGGGCCAGGGCGGGAATACCGAACCGGTTCGCGGCGGTGATCCGCTGCTGGGTCCGCAGCAGCGACAGCGCGCCGAGCGCCGGGTCGACCGGCGCGGTGCCGAACGGTCGGGTCAGCTGGCCGAGCCCGGTCTCCAGGAGGGCTTCGAGGTCGACCCGCTCCTCCATCTCGTGCTGGTGGGGCGCGACCTCACCACCGTCGGCGGACGCACCGACCCACACGCCGTAGAGCTGGGAAACCTTCTCCGCCAGGGTCATCTGGGCGACCAGGGCGTCGACGCGGGTGGTCAGCTCCACCGTCGGGTCGGCCCAGATCGCGGTGCCTCGTTCGATGTCCAGGGTCACGTTGTCGGTCACTTTCCTCCGACGCCCATCAGCCCCTGCACAAGGGCCCGACGGGCGAACAGGTAGACGAGCAGGACGGGCACCATCGACAGCACCACCGCCGCGAGCAGCCCGGGGATGTTGACGCCGTGCTCCGTTTGGAAGTTGTAGAGGCCCAGGGTGATGACCTTGGTTTCATCGGACTGGGTGAGGATGAGCGGGAAGAGGAAGCCGTTCCAGGCCTGCAACGCGGAGAAGACCGCGATGGTGGAGACACCGCCGCGGGACAGCGGCAGCACCAGCCGTACGAACACCCGTCCGGGTGAGGCGCCGTCCATCGCCATCGCCTCGTACAGGTCCGAGGTGATGTCCCGCATGGCGCCGCTGAGGATCAGCGCGCACACCGGAAGGCAGAACGCGGCCGTGGGCAGGATGACGCCGAGCAGGTTGTCGTAGAGGTTGGCCTTGCTGATCAGATAGAAGATCGGCACGACCACCGCCTGCGCCGGGATCGCCAGGCCGAGCAGGAAGAGCCGGAACACGCCGCTGGTGAGCCAGCTACGGCTGCGCACGATCGCGTACGCCAGTGGCGGCACCAGCAGCAGCACGATCGCGACCACGCTGACCGTCACCACGACGGTGTTCAGGAAGTACCGACCAAAGCCCTCGGAGAAGGCGCTGGTGTAGTTGTCCAGGGTGAAGGTGTCGGGCAGGGCGAGTGGCCCGTTCTGGGTGTAGCCGGGCCGGGTCTGCACGGTGCTGGCGACCATCACGTAGATCGGCAGGCCCACCAACAGCAGCCAGAACACCGAGCCTATTCCGGCGATCCAGTTCGGACGGTGCCGAGTCACAGGCCCTCCATCGTGCTGCGCATCTTGTCGTACCCGGAGACCTTCACGACGATCAGTGAGATGATCGTGGCGACCACCACCAGCAGCAGCGCGATGGCCGCGCCGGCGCCGAAGTCGAAGCTGCGGAACGCCTGCTCGTACATGTAGTAGGCACTGATGGTGGTGTCGGTGCCCGGCCCGCCCTGGGTGAGGATCAGGACGGTGTCGAAGGTGGTCAGCCCGCCGACCACCATGAGCACCACCGAGGTGATCATGGCGTTGCGCAGCTGCGGCAGGGTCACGTGCCGGAACTGGCCCCAGCGCCCGGCCCCGTCCACCTCGGCGGCCTGGTAGAGCACCGCCGGGATGGTCCGCGCCGAGCCCTGGTAGATCAGCGCGTGGAACGGGATGAACTGCCAACTGCTGACGAAGACCAGTACGCCGATCGCGCCGGTGCGGCTGCCGAAGAGGTTGCCGTCGCCGAAGAGCCAGCTGGCCTGCCCCGGCACCCCGAAGTTCGGGTCGAGCAGGGCCCGCCAGAGCACCGAGACGGCGGTGGCCGACAGCAGCAGCGGCAGGAAGAAGATGGCGGACAGGACCGCCCGGTTGCGCTGGTGCCCGGCCGCCCAGACCCCGATGAGCAGGCTCAGCGGTGTCTGCACGGCCACGCCGAGGGCGGTGAGCAGCACGCTCAGCCAGAGACTCTGGATCATCGTGGGATCGGCCGCGAGTCGCCGCCAGTTGGCCAGGCCGACGTACTCGGCCTCGCCGATGCCGTTCCAGCTCATGAAGGACAGGGCGACGACCAGCACCAGCGGCACGATCGCGAAGAAACCGAAGAAGAGAGTGGCGGGCAGGGCCCAGGCGAAGCTCGGGCGGCCGTGGTCAGCGCCGCCCGAGCGTCGTCCGGACCGGAGCTCCTGCGCCGCGAGGCGGGGAGCAACGGTGGTGGTGGTCATGGATGCTCCGCCGTCAGCCGGCCTGCAGGGACTGCATCGCCTTGATGAAGCCGTTCGCGTCCATCCGGCCGTTGAGGTACTGCTGCACGGCCTGGTGGATGGTCGTGGTGGCGGCCGGCGGGTACGCCTGGTCCCAGGAGAGCTGGAACGACGGCGCCTGCTTGACCAGGTCGAACTGGAACTTCGAGTACGCCGGGTTGGTGGCGGTGTCGAGGAACTTCTCGGTGTTGGTGGTGGTCGGCAGGTTGCCGATGGACAGCTGCGCCTTGACGAACTCGTCGGAGTACTGCAACTTCAGGAACTCCGCCACCGCCTCCGGGTGCCTGGTCTTCTTGAGCACGGAATAGAAGTTGTTGGTGTTGCCGCACACGTTGCCCTGATCGCCCTTGCCGCCGGGGACGCTCGGGAAGGCCGTCCAGCCGAGGTCCTTGGCCGCGAAGGTCGGGTTGGCGTCGTTGTGGGTGGAGTAGTTCCAGGAGCCCATCAGCTCGAAGCCGGCCTTGCCGCTGGAGAGCAGCGTGGGCGAACCGCCGTCGGTGAACTTCACCGAGTCGAAGTTGGTGCCGAACGCGCCCGCGTCCTTGAGCTGCCGCAGCAGCTCCAGCGCGCGCCGGCTCTCCGGGCTCTCCCAGACGCTCTTGTCGCCGCCCAGGGCCTTGGCGAACAGGTCCGGGCCGGCCACCCGGTCGTAGAGGTACTGGTACCACATCTGGGTGGGCCACTGGTCGCCGCCGCCGAGGGCGATCGGGGTGACCTTCTTGCTCTTGAGCGTGTTCACCGCGGCCAGCAGGTCGTCCCAGGTCTGCGGCGGGGTGATGCCGGCGTCGGCGAGCACCTTCTTGTTGTGGAACAGCAGCACCGGCTGCGTGCCGCGCATCGGCACCCCGTACGCCTTGCCGTCCACCACGGCGGTGTTGAACACCGACGGCAGGAAGTTGGCCTTCAGACCCGGGTCCTTGGCGATCATGTCGTCGAGCGGCAGCAGCAGGTTGGCCTTGACGAACGGCGTGATGCTGCCGCCACCCCAGTTGAAGAAGATGTCGGGGGCCTGGTTGGTGTTGATGATGGTCTGCAGCTTGGTCTGGTAGTCCGCGCCGGGAATGGTGTCCAGCACGGCCTTGACCTTGGAGGTCTTGTTGAAGGTCTCGACCAGCTGGGTCTCCACCTTGTTGGTCGCGTCGCCATAGACCAGGACGTGGATCTCGTCGGCGTCACCGCCGGAGTCACCGCCGCCGCAGGCGGCCAGGGGCAGCGCCAGGGCGAGGGCGGCACCGACCGCGACGGCCCGGGCGAGCCGGGTTCGTACTGTCATCATCGAGCCCTTTCAGTGTGGTGGGGGGTGGCGAAAGGTGACCGATAAACTTCCGGAACATTTCCGTAACTCTCGCGAACGCTAGAACCGACCTGCCGTGTCGTCAACCCCTGTCCGTGGGGCAAGATGACGCGAGGAACGGGCACGCCGTTCCGGGACGCTGGTGGCGACGGCTTGCGGTCGCTCCTCCGGTTCGGTGAAGGAGACGCGGGTGGGTGCGGACGACGGACGCAGGGTGACCATCACCGCGATCGCGCGGGAGGCAGGGGTGTCGGTGCCGACCGTGTCGCGGGTGCTCAACGGTCGGTCCGATGTGGCCCCGGACACCCGCGAACGGGTCGAGGAGCTGCTGCGCCACCACGGCTACCGGCGTCGCAGCAGCCGCAGCGTCCGTCGTGCGGGCCTCGTCGACCTGGTCTTCAACGACCTGGACAGCCCCTGGGCCGTGGAGATCCTGCGTGGCGTGGAGGACGTCGGGCAGGGCGCCGGCGTCGGCACGGTGGTCTCCGCGATCCACCGGCAGTCCACCGCCGCCCGGCAGTGGTTGCAGAATCTGCGTACCCGGGCCACCGACGGCGTCATCTTCGTGACGTCGCACCTGACCCCACCCCTGCACGCACAGCTGCGCCGCCTCAACGTGCCGGTGGTGGTCGTCGACCCGGCGGGCGTACCGGCCATGGAGGTGCCGACGATCGGGGCCACCAACTGGGCTGGTGGTCTCGCCGCGACCGAGCACCTGCTCGCGATCGGGCACCGGCGGATCGGGTTCGTGGCCGGGCCGACGCACCTGCTGTGCAGCCGCGCCCGGCTCGACGGATACCGGGCCGGGTTGGAGGCGGCCGGGGTGCCGGTGGACGACGCATTGATCTGCCCGGGCGACTTCTACCACGCCTCCGGGTTCGCGGCCGGCACCGCGCTGCTCGACCTCGACGATCCGCCGACCGGCATCTTCGCGGCCAGCGACCAGATGGCCTTCGGCGTCTACGAGGCCATCCGTCGGCGGGGCCTGCGGGTCCCGGACGACGTCAGCGTGGTCGGCTTCGACGACCTGCCGGAGGCCCGCTGGGCGTCACCGCCGCTGACCACCGTGCGGCAGCCGTTGGTCGAGATGGGGCGGTTGGCGGCGCGGACCGTGCTGCGCCTGGCCCAGGGCGAGAGCATCGACTCACCCCGGGTGGAGCTCGCCACCAAGCTGGTCGTCCGGGACAGCACGACGGCCCCGCCGAGCGGCCGGCCCGGCCGGTCGTAACGGCCGGACACCGTTCCGCCGGTTCCGGTCCGCCTTTCCGGAACTTCCGGCTCCTCAGCCCCAGGATGGGGTCCACAACCACATCGACCCGCGGGTGGATGTGGCTCCGACACGCCAGCGCGGTGGGCGACCCGAGGCCGCCCACCGCGTCGTACGGTCAGCGGTGGTGGTGCGAACGTACGGCCTTGCGGATGTGCACCGGCAGCGCGGGCGCCCCGTCGACCGGCGCCGGGTCCTCGGCCGTCGGCGCCACTCCCCCGGCGGCGATCCGGTCCAGGGTGGCCAGACCGGCTGCGTCGATCTCGCCGAAGATCGTGTAGTTGGGGCGTAGCGCCGAGTCGGCGTAGACCAGGAAGAACTGGCTGCCGTTGGTGTCCGGCCCGGCGTTGGCCATGGCCAGCACGCCCCGGGCGTACAGCCGGCGTACGCCGGTCGGGTCGGTCGGCGCGGGCGGCAGGTCGGTCGGCAACTCGTCGCGGTACCGGTAGCCCGGACCGCCCTCGCCGGTGCCGGACGGGTCACCGCACTGCAGCACGCTCAGCGTCGGGTACGCGGTGAGCCGGTGGCACAGGGTGCGGTCGTAGAACTTCTTGCCGACCAGGTGCAGGAAGCTCTGCACGGTGCACGGCGCCGCCTCCCGGCCCAGGGTCAACCCGATCGGCCCGTGGTTGGTGGAGATCGTCACCCGGACGGTGCCCCGGGCCGGGGTACGCCGGGGGTCGGGAGGCAGTGGCACCGGCCGGGCGGCCGGTTCGTCGGGCGTCTCGGTGTACGCGCACGGGCCGTGCGTGGTGCGGGGCGGGCGGGTGGCGGCGTCGGGGCCGGCCTGCGGCGCGGCGAACGCGGTCACGCCGTCACCGACCGCGGCCGGCGCGGCCACGGCGGTGGCGGAAGCGCCGGCGACCAGCGCCCCGGCGAGCACCGTCACCCCGACGAGGCGGGTCAGCCCGCGCACCGACCGGCGGGGTGCCGCCGCGCCGGAACGCGATTCGAGTTCACTCGACACAGGGATCCTCCTGGGCTCGTGCTGCCAGAAAGATCGAAGTCTATGGACCTCATGGCCCGTTGTCGATCCGACCCGCCCGGTCGACCGGCCCGGGCAGGTCGCTCCGTCAGGGCAGGCGGCGACGCCGCCGCCACAGCAGCCCGCCGCCGAGCAGCAGCACACCGGCGGCGCAGAGCGTGATCACCGACCAGAGCCACCCCGAGCCGCTGCGCGCGGGCGCGCTGGCCGCCGCCGGCCGGGGCGTTCCGGGCCCGGCCAACGCCGACGGTACGGCCGACGGCGTGGCGGTCAACTCCCCCGGCTCGACCAGCCGGCCGACCGTGGCGTCGCGGGGCAGCGTGAAGCCCCAGTCCAGCAGTGCCGCGCCCTGCTCCCAACCGCGCTTCGGCGCCGGCTCGGCCCCGAGCAGCGTCACCACCAGCCGCCGCCCCTCGCGTTGCGCCGCGCCGACGTAGGTGTGCCGGGCCAGGTCGGTGAAGCCGGTCTTGCCGCCGAGCGCGCCCGGGTACCGGTAGATGAGCTGGTTCTCGTTCTGGATCTGGAAGCCCTTGGTGCGCTGCTTCGGCTGGGCCGGGATCGTCGCCTGCTCGGTGAGCGCGTACCGACGGAAGGTCGGGTCGGCGAAGCAGGCCCGGGCGATCAGCGCAAGGTCGTACGCGCTGGTGAACTGCCCCCTGCCGTCCAGCCCGGAGGCGGTGACCGCGTGCGTCTGGAGCGCGCCGAGGCGGTGCGCCTGTTCGTTCATGGCGCGTATCCCGGCGGTCGCGTCGTTCCCGCCCCCGCCGAGACGGGCCAGCGCGTTGGCCGCCTCGTTGCCGGAGTTGAGCAGCAACCCGAGCCAGATGGTCTCGACGGTGTACCGACCACCCTCGACCAGGCCGACGGCCGAGGAGCCGGGTTCGATGTTCATGTCCGCCGCGGTGACGGTGACCGTCTGCTTCGGGTCCAGCCGCGGCAGCATGGTGGCCGCCAGCAGCAGCTTCTGCACGCTGGCCGGCGTGCCGTACTCGTGCGGGCCGCAGCCGCCGAGCACCTGGCCGGTGTCCAGGTCGGCGACCAGCCACGAGGCGGCGGTGACCGCTGGCGGCGCGTCGACACCGGCCGGCACGATCAGGCCACCGGTGGCCATACCCGCGCCGCCGACCACCCGTTGCTCGGGTACGGCGGGTGGGGGCGAGGGACGCGGCGGGCGGGACACGGCCGGCGCCGCCGCCCGGGGGCACCGCACGGTCGGCGCGCCACCCGCGGCGGCGACCGGCACGGGAGTGAGCAGGACGGCGGACACGGTCACCGCCAGTAGCGCAGCTCTCATGTGCCGACCCTAGCCAACAAGATCGCCCGACGGGACCGGATGGTCCGTCGACCAGCCGGGCGCGTCGCGGCGCAGGTAGTCGTGCAGCGCGGCGGTGCCCCGCAGCCGGCGGAGGCTGCGCGCGTGCAGATCCTGCTCGCGGCGGGCCAACTCGGCGCGGACCCGCTGCGGGCTACCGGTGGTCCGTAGTTCGCCCAGCACCGCCGCGATGATCTCGAACGGGTAGGCGCCCCGACGCAGCAGCGAGACGACCTGCGCGGCGCGCAGCTCGGCCTCGTCGTACACCCGGTAGTTGGTGCCCGGGGTGCGGACCGGCCGCAGCAGGCCGCGCTCCTCCCACAGCCGCAGCTGCGAGGTCCGGACCCCGACCAGGGCGGCGACCTCGCCGATGCGGGCGCCTCGGCGGGGCACCGGGCCGCCCGTCGGCGGGCTGGCCAGCACGGTCTCGAACGCCCCGAGCACCCGGCGGATCTCGGCGCGTTCCCGGTCCAGCTCGGCATGGCCGCCGTCGAGCGCCGCCAGGGCCGCCGGCAGGTCGCCGCGGTGGACCGCCGCCATGATCTCCCGGGTACGACTCCAGCCGTGCCCCTCGGCCAGCCGCCGCGCCACGGTGAGCGCTCGGGCGTGCTCGCTCGTGAAGATCCGGTAGCCGCTCGCGGTGCGCCGCACCGGCGGCAGCACACCCTGCGCGACGTAGTTACGGACCTGCTGCACCGAGATCCCGACGGTGGCGGCCAGGTCCACCGCACGCAGGCGGTCCTTCGGTACGACGTCCACGTCGGCCACCGTACCGGTTGCCATGTGATTTGAGACTTTGCGGGTTGTTCCGGCACGACCGCCAGTCGATACTCGGCGAAAGTCTCTACATTGGGATGAATGAGACAATGGAATGCGTCAAGTGCCCGGCGGGAGGGTTCTCCCCCGCCACGATCTCGTGAAGGGTTCGCATGCCGCAGCCAGCACGGTCCGTCGCCGACAGCCACGACATGATCGAGGTACGCGGAGCGCGGGAGAACAATCTCGCCGGCGTCTCGGTCGACATCCCCAAGCGCCGGTTGACCGTCTTCACCGGCGTCTCCGGCTCGGGCAAGTCGTCACTCGTCTTCGGCACCATCGCCGCCGAGTCCCAGCGCCTGATCAACGAGACCTACAGCGCCTTCCTCCAGTCGTTCATGCCCAACCTCAACCGGCCGGACGTCGACACGCTGCGCAACCTGAGCGCGGCCATCGTGGTCGACCAGGAGCGGATGGGCGTCAACTCCCGCTCCACCGTCGGCACCGCCACCGACGCGTACGCCATGCTGCGGATCGTCTTCAGCCGGCTCGGCCAGCCGTCGGTGGGCGGTGCCGGCGCGTTCAGCTTCAACCTGGCCGAGGGGATGTGCCCCACCTGTGAGGGGCTGGGCCGGGTCGCCGACCTCGACGTGCACGAGTTGGTCGACGTCGAGCGCTCACTCAACGACGGCGCCATCACGGTGCCCAACTTCGCGGTCGACTCCTGGTACTGGCAGACCATCGTCTCCTCCGGCCTGTTCGACCCGGACGTCAAGCTCCAGGACTACACCGAGCAGCAGTGGCAGGACCTCCTGCACAAGCCGTCCACAAAGATCAAGATGGGCAACAACAACTGGACGTACGAGGGTCTGGTGGTCAAGGTCAAGCGGCTCTACCTGACCAATGACCGCGACTCGATGCAGGGGCACATCCGCGCCTTCGTCGACCGGGCGGTCACGTTCACCACCTGCTCGGCCTGCGACGGCACCCGGCTCAACGCGGCGGCCCTGTCGTCGCGGATCGCCGGGCGCAACATCGCCGACTGTTCCGCGCTGCAGATCAGCGACCTGGCCTCCTTTGTCCGGGGCATCGACGACCCGGCGGTGGCGCCGCTGATCGGCAATCTGCGTGACCTGCTGGAGTCGCTGGTCGAGATCGGACTGGGCTACCTCAGCCTGGACCGCGAGTCGGCGACCCTCTCCGGCGGTGAGGCGCAGCGGGTGAAGATGGTCCGGCACCTCGGCTCCAGCCTCTCCGACGCCACGTACGTCTTCGACGAGCCCACCGTCGGCCTGCACCCGCACGACATCGCCCGGATGAACGACCTGCTGCTGCGACTACGCGACAAGGGCAACACCGTGCTGGTGGTGGAGCACAAGCCGGAGACCATCGCGATCGCCGACCACGTGGTCGACCTCGGGCCGGGTGCCGGCAGCGACGGCGGCCGGATCTGCTTCACCGGCGACGTCGCCGGCCTGCGCCGCTCCGGCACGCTCACCGGCCGGCACCTGGACCACCGGGTGACCCTGCGCGACGAGGTACGACCACCGGCCGGCCAACTCGCCATCCGCCACGCCGAACTGCACAACCTGCGGGACGTGGACGTCGACATCCCGCTCGGAGTGCTCACCGTGGTCACCGGCGTGGCCGGCTCCGGCAAGAGCTCCCTGATCCACGGGTCGCTGCGCGGCCGGACCGGGGTGGTGATCGTGGACCAGTCCGCGATCCGTGGGTCCCGCCGCAGCAACCCGGCCACCTACAGCGGGCTGCTCGACCCGATCCGCGCCGCCTTCGCCAAGGCCAACGGGGTCAAGGCGGCCCTCTTCAGCGCCAACTCCGAGGGCGCCTGTCCGGCCTGTAAGGGAATCGGGCTGATCTACACGGACCTGGCGATGATGGCCGGCGTGGCGAGCGTCTGCGAGCGGTGCGAGGGGCGGCGGTTCACCGACGAGGTGCTCACCTACACCCTGCGCGGCAAGAACATCAGCGAGGTGCTGGCCATGTCGGTCACCGAGGCGTACGCGTTCTTCCCCAGCGGAGCAGCGCACCTCATCCTCGGCCGGCTGGTCGATGTCGGGCTGGGCTACCTCAGCCTCGGCCAGCCGCTGACCACCCTCTCCGGCGGGGAGCGGCAACGGCTCAAGCTCGCCATCCACCTGGCCGAGAAGAACAGCACGTACGTGCTGGACGAGCCGACCACCGGCCTGCACCTGGCCGACGTGGACCAGTTGCTGGCCCTGCTGGACCGAATGGTCGACGCCGGCAACACGGTGATCGTCATCGAGCACCACCAGGCCGTCATGGCGCACGCGGACTGGCTCATCGACCTGGGCCCAGGCGCCGGGCACGATGGCGGCCGCATCGTCTTCACCGGCACGCCGGCCGAGTTGGTGGCCAAGGGCGACACCCTGACCGCCGACCACCTCCGGGAGTACGTCAGCGAACCAACGACGATCACCCAGAGCTAGCGCCAATGCCGGGCCGTACCGGCCACTGCGGGACCGGCCCGGCTTGGCGTGGCACGGCGCGGCTTGGCGCGGCACGGCGCGGCGTAGCGGCGGCGCGGTCGGCTGCCGTGCGGCGGGTCAGGCGACGCGGCGTAGCCAGCGCCGCTGCCAGGGGGTCTCCACCGCCCGCAGGTGGTAGCCCGCCCGGACCCACGGCACCGCCTGCGCGGCTGGCAGGCCGTCGAGGATCGCCAGCGCGGCCAGCGCCGTTCCGGTACGCCCCACGCCACCCCGACACGCCACCTCGACGCGCTCGCCCTCGTGCGCACGCCGCAGCGCCGCCCGTAGGGCGTCGAGTGCGTCCGCCCGGTCGAGCGGTACCCAGAAGTCGGGCCACCGGATCCGTCGGTGCGGCCAGCTCGGCGCGGGGCCGGGGGCCAACAGCAGGGCGAAGTCGGCGGGCGAGGCAGCCGCACCGATGCGGCGTCCGCGCACCGTCGCCCCGCTGGGCAGTACGACGGCACCCGACTGCTCGGACCAGGGCTGCGCGACTGTCATTCGAGCATTGTGCCGCCACCTGCGTACGCACAGACAGCGCCGCCCCCGGCCGGTGGGTCGGGGGCGGCGCTGGTGTCGGTGTGCAGGTCGCCTCTCGGCGAGTGGCGCGTCGCGGCTCCAGCCGAACGGTGTTCCGCGACGGCGATATTAGGTGAGGCCCGGGGACACTGAGTCACACCGACACCTGTGCACAACCACCCGAGCACCCACCCTGTTCCCGAGCACAACCCACGAAATCTTGGACAGTTACCGTTCCACGCGAACGGCAACTGTCCAAGATCTCCTCGTACGGTGCCTGGGTACGCCGCTGGCCGGCACCCCGGTGCGGGGTACCGGCCAGCTTTGTGTGTGGCTCTCAGTGCTGTGGTCAGCTGTTCCAGTGCTGGGCGACGAGGTCGGCGGCCTGCTGTTCCCACTGGGCGTAGGCGTCGGGGTACGCGGAGACCTGCACGGTCTGGGCGGCCTGGGTCAGGGGCATGTCCTGCCAGCCGTCGACCTGCTTGAGGCCCTTGAGGAACGCGGTGGTGGCGTACGCGGGGTCGGTGATCTGCTCCGGCGTACCCCAACCCGAGCTGGGGCGCTGCTGGAACAGGCCCAGCGAGTCGTGATCGTTGGCGTCGCCGAGGTGGCCCAGGTTCTCCAGCTTGGATTCCTGCAGGCTGGTGGCGATCGAGATGACCGCGGCCCGCTCGGGCAGACCGGCCTTCTTCGTGGCCGCGATGATGGCCTTGGCGTCGTCGGTCTGCTCACCGTTCAGGGTGATCCGGGACTGCTCACCCTGCGTGCCGTGCGGGATCAGCTTGCTCACGTCGGGCTTGTCGGCCTGCACCACCGCGACCGGCTTGGCATCCACGGTCGGAGCGGCGGCGTGCGCGGCGATCGGACCGGCGAAAACACCACCGGCGAACGCGAGACCAGCAACGGACAGCATGCTCTTACGAATGATCGTGGTCATGGGGGTAGCTCCTTCGGGGGTAGAGACACCCGCAACCGTTCCGGGGGGACGGCACCTGCGGATGTGAGCACCTCGTCCGGCGCATCAAAAGGGGGGAAGGTCTTAGGGTCGGCGGCCTGCGAGCGGACGGCTCGTGGCGCCGGGTCCAGATGTAACGACCGCGGGCCGGGGATCATTCCGCGGGCCCGAGCTATCCGGGGGGCCGCGCTATCCGGGCCCGAGCCATCCGGGAGGCCGCGCCATCCGGGGCCGAGCCATCCGGGAGGCCGCGGCTCGTCCGCTGGCAGCCGGTAGGCCGAGGCCCGAGGCGGCCGGCACCCGTTCGCGGGCGGCTGGTGGTGCTGCGATCGTCAGGGTATGTAACGCCGCCCGGCCGGCCCCGATTCCGGCCCACGGGTGCACCCGATCACAGGACAGAGGCCCCCAGACCGGACATCCCGCTGAGTCGGCCGGCCACCACCGCGACGGGTCGATCACTGCGCGGTGCCTCGGTGGCTATGGCGTCTGGTGGGCAGTGGTGGCGTCGATGACCGGGATCACGGCCTCAGCGACCGCGCATCGGGTCGACCGGGGGTTAGGCTGGCCCATGTTTTTAGACTGACCGGTCAGTGCAATGAGGCAGGGTGGAGCGATGGTGGTCGTCGAAGCGAGCGGGCTCGGCCTGCGTACCCGTCGGGGGTGGGTGTTCCGGAACGTGGACTTGACGGTCGGCGCCGGGGAACTTCATGCGATCACGGGAGCGCCCGGCAGCGGGCGTACCTCTCTGCTGCTCGCCCTGGCGGGACGGTTCCCGACCAGTGCGGGACGACTGCGGCGGCACGGCGCGGCGGCGCTGGGTCAGGTGGTCGGGGTACACGAGGCCGACCCGGAGCTGACTGTCGCCGAGCACATCGCCGAGCGGCTGCTACTGCTCGGCCGGCGAGCGGACCCGACCGGCCTGAAAGTGTGGCATCGGCGAGCCGTGCGCCGCGACGCGGTTGCCGCCGTGATCGAGGCTGCGGGGCTGGAAGCAGAGGTGGCGCTCGCCCCGTCCACCCGGGGTCGTGACCTGACCCCCGTGCAACGGCAGGTGCTCGGCCTGGTGCTGGCCACGCTGAGCGGGCCTGAGCTGATCGTGGCCGACGACGTCGACGCGGGCGCGACCCAAGCGGAACAAGCCCGGCTCTGGGCCATTCTCGGTCGATTGACCGAGCGGGGCTACGCGATTGTCGTCACGGCCCGGGAGGCCGAGCCGGACACGGCGTCGATCGTGCACCGCTTGGACGAGCACCCGGCGGTCGACCAACCACCCAGCGCAGCGCAGGCAACCACCGCGCCGCACGTCGGGATCGTTCACACGGAACAGGTAGGGGTCAATTGATGAGCGCCGTCCGACTCGCATGGTTCGAGCTGCGCCGGATGACCCGGGGCCGGCTGCCGCGCGCCGCGCTCGCCGTGCTGACCGTCATCCCGCTGCTCTACGGGGCGCTCTACCTGTACGCGTTCTGGGACCCGTACGGGAATCTCGACCGGATTCCGGTCGCGCTGGTCAACGCCGACCAGCCGGCGAAGGCCAGCGACGGGTCGGTGGTGCACGCCGGGCAGGATCTGACCGACGAGCTGATCGATCGGCGGGTGTTCGGCTGGCAGGTCACCGATGCCGGGGATGCCGCCGCTGGGCTGCAGAGCGGTCGGTACCACCTGGTGTTCTCCATCCCGGCGGACTTCTCCGCGACGCTGGCGGCGAGCCCGGAGCCCGACCAGGTGGCCCGCCGGGGCGAGCTGAAGGTGGTCAACGACGACGCCACCAACTACCTGTCCGGGCTACTCGCCCGCTCCGCGTTCAGTGAGATCAGGGCCGCCGCCACGGAGAGCGCCGCCTCGGGATACTTCGCCCGGATGTTGGTCGGCTTCACCGACGCCAAGGCCGAGACCGCTCGGGCCGCCGACGGCGCCGGTCAGCTCGCCGACGGGTTGGGCACCTCGCAGGCCGGCGCAGGTCGGATCGCCGACGGGCTGGACAGTTCGGCGTCCGGTGCCGGGCAGGTCGCCGACGGGCTGGGCCGTTCCGCCGCCGGTGCCGGTCAGCTCTCGAACGGGGTCGACCAGAGCGCGCGGGGCGCCGACGAGTTGGCCGCCGGGCTCGACCAGCTGCGGACCGGGGCGGCGCAGCTCGCCGACGGCACCGCTCGGGCGGCCAGCGCGACCCGGGCGGTGGCCCGCACGGTGGACGGGGCGGCGGCGCGGATCGAGCCGGTGCTGCGGGACAACGCCGAGCAGATCGCGAAGTCGGCGACCGCCATCGCGGACGGGGCCGAGGCGCTCGCCGACGGCCTGGACGCGCTGCCGCAGCGGGCACAGGTGGCCCTGACCCAGGCCGAGAAGGTGCAGGACCGACTCGATGCCCTGGTGGCCGCGCATCCGGAGTTGGCCGACGACCCGAACGTCAGCGCCGCACGGACGGCCGCGGCGGCCACCGTCGAGGCGGCCCGGGCCGTCGTGGGCGGTCTCGACCAGGCCGACCTGGCCGCGCTGCGGGAACGGATGACCACCGTGGCCGCCACCGCGCGGCACATCGCGGACGCGGCGCCGCACCTGGCCGACGATGTTGCCGCGGCGCGCGGCAAGGTCGACGAGCTCGCCGCCGGGCTGGGCACCCTCGCCGACGGCAGCGCAAAGCTGCGCGACGGCCTCGGCGACGCGGCGACCGGCGCCGACCGGCTGCGCGGCGGCCTGTTCCGGCTGGCCACCGGGGCCCGCGAGCTGGACGGAGGGCTCAACCAGCTCAGCACCGGCAGCGACCGGCTCGCCGATGGCCTGGTCCGGTTGGAGGGCGGCGCCGGTGAGCTGGCCTCCGGACTCACCCGGCTGGGCGGGGGAGCCGGCGATCTCGCCGACGGCCTGGCCGCCGGCGAGTGGAAAATCCCGGGGTACGACGACACGGACGCCCGCGCCGGTGTGCTCGGCGACCCGGTGTCGCTGGACCGCTCGGCACGCCACCCGGCCGGCTCGTACGGGGTGGGCTTCGCCCCGTACTTCCTCGGTTTGGCGCTCTGGGTCGGCGCGATGATCACGTACATGGTGCTGCGGCCGGTCAACCGGCGGCACGTGATGTCCGGCGCACCCGCCTGGCGGGTCGCGCTGGCCAGCTGGCTGCCCGCCGCGGCGGTCGGGTTGGCTCAGGCCGGGGTGCTGTTCGCGGTGGTGACGCTGGCGCTCGGGCTGGACCCGGTACGCCCCGCCGCGACGCTGGGCCTGCTGGCGTTGGTCTCGCTCACCTTCACCACGATCATGCAGTGGCTCGGCGCGCAGCTCGGCCCGGCCGGTCGGCTCGCCGCGCTGGCCCTGCTGATGCTCCAGCTCACCTCGTCCGGCGGCACGTATCCGGTGCAGACCTCGCCCGGTTTCTTCCAGGCGATCCACCCGTGGCTGCCGATGAGCTACGTGGTGGCCGGCCTGCGGCACACCATCAACGGCGGCCCGCTCGGGCCGGTGATGACCGGAGTCCTGGTGCTGCTCGGCTTCGGGGCGGCGGCACTGGCCCTCACCTGCGCCGCGGTCCGCCGCTCGCGCCGGCTCACCCCGGCGAAGCTGCATCCCGAGCTGACCATGTGAGGATGGGCGCGTGACGGACGGACGGACGAGGCGGCGGGAGGACACCCGTCAGCGGCTCTTCGTCGCGGCCGTGGAACTCATCGCCGAGCAGGGCTTCTCCGCTACCACCGTGGAGGACATCGCGGCCCGGGCCGGGGTGGCGAAGGGCACGGTCTACTACAACTTCGAGTCCAAGACCGTGCTCTTCGAGGAGTTGTTGCGACACGGCATCGGCCTCCTGACCGCCGAGTTCCGGGCGGCGGTCGCCGGGCTGCCGCCGCGCGCCGCGCTGGGCGCGCTGGTCCGCGCCGAGCTGGAGTACATCCGCCGGTACCGGGCCTTCGCCCAACTGCTGTTGTCGGAGATGTGGCGTACGAACCGGGAGTGGCAGCAGACCCTGCGGTTGCTGCGCGGCGAGGCGATCGCGGTGATCGCCGAGACGGTCCGGGCCGGGGTGGACAGCGGTGACCTGCCGGCCGACCTGGACGTGCCGACCGCCTCCTCGGCACTGTTCGGGGTGGGCCTGGTGGTGGCCGTGGACTGGTTGGTCTTCCAACCCGACCGGCCCATCGAGGATGTGCAGGAGGCGCTGCTCGGCATCGTCCGCCGAGTCGCCCAAACCTGACCGGAAGCCCTGCTCAGAGCGGGTAAATCGGTTGAGCAAATCGGTTCCAACCGGGACGCTGGGTTCTCCGCCACCCACGTCCGGAGGACACCGATGCGCCTGCTCCGTGATCTGTGGGGCACCTCGCCACGTCGCCTGACGGTCGTGGCCGTCCTGATCCTGCTCGGCGCCGGCGGCCAGGCGGCCGCGTCCGCGCTCGCCGGCGCGGTGCTCGTACACCGTTCGGCCGGTTTCTTCACCGTGCTGGCCGCGGCGCTGGTCGCCGTGGTGCTCTCCGACTTCGCGGTGAGCCTGCTGATGGCCGGGCTGACCGCCGACTGGTCCGCCGACGTGCGCCGACGGCTCTGCCGGGTGGCGCTCGGGCAGGACCTGCCCACCCTGGAGACCACCCCGGTCGGCGAGCTGCTCGACCGCATCGACGGGGATGTCTACCAGGTGGCGTCGGCGGTCCGTAACCAGGGCATCCGGCTCGCCCAGGGAGTCTGCGTCGGCCTGCTGTCGATGATCGTCGCGCTGGCCGTGTGGTGGCCGGCCGGGATCGCGATGCTGCTGCTCACGGTCGTGCTCGCGGTCGGGCTGCGCCGGCCCACGGCGCGGATCGGTCCGGCCCGGATGGCCGAGGAGGAGGCCTGGTCGGACCTGGCCGCCGTGATGGAGGAGGCGGTGCACGGGCAGGACGACGTGCGCACCAGCCTGGCCCGGCCGTACGTGCTGCGCCTGTACGCACGGCGGGCCGCCGCCGTGCTGTCCCGTGGCCACCTGGTCTGGGTGCTGTCCGCCAAGGTGGCCACGGCCGCCACCGCCACGATCCGGGGCGGCATCGGCGTGGTGGTGCTCGGTGGGGCCTGGGCCCTGGCGACCGACCGGATCGACGCTGCCCGGCTCACCGCCATCTGGCTGCTCGCCCTGGCCTTCGGTGCCACCGCGGAACACGTCAGCCGGATGGTGCCGGAGCTCCAGGAGGCACTCGGCGCGTGGGCCCGGGTCCAGTTGCTCCAGACGGCCCGGCAGGAGCCCGTCGGCGGCGCCAGCCCGACCGACGGTGACCTGCGCATCCGTGACCTGACCTTCGGATACCAGGTGAGCGGCCCGGAGAGCGGCCGGGGGCCCGCCCTGCGCGAGCTCAGCCTCACCTTCACGCGCGGCCGCTCGTACGCGCTGATCGGGCGGACCGGCTCGGGCAAGTCGACGCTGGCGAAGGTGCTCACCCGGGCCGTCGACGTGCCGCCGGGCACCGTCTTCCTCGGCGGCACCGACCTGTGCGACCTCGACGTCGAGCAGCTGCGCCGCTGGGTGGCGCTGGTGCCACAGCGCACCGAGATCCTGGCCGGCACGCTCGCCGAGAACGTCGCGCTCTTCGACCCGGAGCTGCTCGACGCCGCCGCCCGGGCGCTGGACGAGCTGGGCCTGGCCGGCTGGATCGCCGAGCTGCCGGACGGGCTGGCCACCCGCCTCGGCGAGGGCGGCCACGTGCTCTCGGCCGGTCAGGAGCAGTTGGTGGCGTTCGCCCGGATCCTGGTCCGCGACCCGCACGTGGTGGTCCTCGACGAGGCCACCGCCCGACTGGACCCGGTCACCGAGGCGCGGGTGCAGCGGGCCACCGAACGGCTGCTGCGCGACCGGATCGGCATCGTCATCGCGCACCGGCTCTCCTCCGTGCGCCGCTGCGACGAGGTGGTGGTGCTGGCCGACGGCGCGGTGGTCGAGGCCGGCCCGCTGGAGACGTCGACCCGCTTCGCCGAGCTGCTGGCGACCAGCCACGCCGCCGCGTACGCCGGTGCGCTGCCGGCCGCGCGGTCGGGTACCGGCACCGATCTGTTGACCGGCCCCGACCTGTTGACCGGCCCCGAGCCGGTCGACGTCTGGCCGACCGGCGACCAGGTCGGGCCGGAGCTGGCGGGCGAACCGGTCCTGCCGGTGCGCGCCGAACCGCCACCGTTGCCGTCGACCCCGCCGGCCCGCACGTTCCGGGAGATCATCCGACTCTGCATGAACGATCCCCGGTACGGGCTGGCCGCCATCGCGCTGTTCCTCGGGCTCAGCCTGCTCGGCTTGGACGGTCCGGTGCTGCCCTGGCTCTGGGCCGACCTGGTGGACGGCACCGGCAACCCGTACCTGCCGGCCCTGGGCATCGTGGCCGGGCTGCTGGTCACCCTGCCGCTGCCGTTCTACACCCACGTCTGGTTCCCGCACTGGTGGGTACGGCAGATGCTGCGGATCGGCCTGCGGCTGGTGCACGGCCAGACCGGGCCGCGCCGGGTCAGCTCGCACACCCCGGCAGAGGTCGTGGCGCAGGGCGGAGACACCGAACGGGTGGTCCAGCTCGCCGACAACGTGCTGGACCAGTCCGTCGCGCTGGTCCTGGTGGTCGCCATGACGGCGGTCACCGGCAGCGTCGTACCGGGGCTGTTCTTCCTCGGCACCATGGTCGTCTCCGGGCTGGCCGCGACCCTGTTCGGGCCGAAGCTGGAGCGTTCGGCCCGGGCGACCGTGGCGGCCCGGGCGGCCTTCGCCACCGCGCTGGTCTCCGTGCTGTCCGCGGCGCGGACGGTGAAGCTCGCCGGCGCGAGCGGGGCGGTGCTGCGCCACCTGGCCGACCTCGATGTGCTGCGCAGTGACCGGCAGCGGCGGGAGATCTCGGTGCAGGTGTGGTCCCGTTCCACGCCCTCGGTGGCCAGCGGCCTGCTGCCGATCGGCGCGTGGGCGCTCTATCTGAGCGGCGAACTCTCCGCCGGAGCGGTGCTGGTGGCGGTCTCCACCCTGGGCGCGGCCCGCTGGTTCGCCTGGACCACTGCCTCGCTGATCTCCCAACTGCCCTCGGCACGGGTCTGGACCCGACGGACGGTGGCGATGACCGGAGTGGGGGCGTACTCGGCGGGGGTGCCGGCGGTGGATCTTGCCGCCGGGACGGCGCCTGCGCCGACGCCGCCGGCCCGGCATCCGCTGCGCCGGCTGGAGCTGCGTGGCTTCGGGGTGGTGCACTCCGACGGCGCGGTCGCCGTGCGGGACGTGGACCTCACCGTGCAGCGCGGGCAGTTGGTGCTGGTCGTCGGGCCGGTCGGCTCGGGCAAGTCCTCGCTGCTGCGGGCGTTGGCCGGGATCGTGCACCACACCGGCGAGCTGTCCTGGAACGGCGACCCGGTCACCGAGCCGGAGCTGTTCCTACGCCCCAACCAGGTCGGCTACGTCGGCCAGCTACCCCGGGTGCTCTCCGGCACGGTGGCCGACAACATCGCGCTCGGCCATCAGGTGGATGCGGCCGGGGCGGTCAGTACCGCCCAGCTCGACCACGACCTGGCCGCCGCCGGCGGTGGGCTGGGCCTGCTCATCGGGCACAAGGGCACCCGGCTCTCCGGTGGCCAGCTGCAGCGGTTGGCGCTGGCCCGGGCGCTGGCACCGCGTACCGAATTGTTGGTCGCCGACGACGTGTCGTCCGCGCTGGACGTCACCACCGAGCTGGCGCTGTGGCAGGCGCTGCGCGCGCACGGGGTGACCGTGGTCGGCTCGACCGCGAAACGTGCCGCGCTGGTCCGCGCCGACCACGTGGTGGTGCTGATCGGCGGCACGGTCGCCGCTCAGGGGGCCTGGCGGGACCTGGAGGACGACTGGTCGCACCTGGCCGGCTGACCGTCGGGTGGCTGCCCCGCTGGGCAGCCACCCGATCGGTGTGGATCAGGCGGCGCGGGCGTACTGGTCCGGCCCGGTGTACGCGACACCGAGCTTGGCGGCGGCCCGGCGCGGCCAGTACGGGTCGCGCAGCAGCTCCCGGCCGAGTAGCACCAGGTCCGCCTCGCCGTCGGCGACGATCTGCTCGGCGTGCTCCGGCTCGACGATCAGGCCGACCGCGCCGGTCGGTACGCCGGCCTCGCGCCTGATCCGGGCGGCCAGTGGCACCTGGTAGCCGGGGCCGAGCGGGACGCGCTGCTCCAGGCTCACGCCGCCGGAGGAGGCGTCGACCAGGTCCACGCCGACAGCGGCCAGCTCACCGGCGAGCACCACGCTGTCGTCCAGCGTCCAACCGCCCTCGACCCAGTCGGTCGCGGAGATCCGGGTGAGCACCGGCACGTCCTCGCCGACCGCGGCGCGTACCGCGCGGGCCACCTCCAACGTCAGTCGCATCCGGCCGGCCCGGTCGCCGCCGTACGGGTCGGTGCGGTGGTTGCGCAGCGGCGAGAGGAACTCGTGCAGCAGGTAGCCGTGCGCGGCGTGGATCTCCACGGCGGCGAACCCGGCAGCCAGCGCCCGTTCGGCCGCGGCGGCGAAGCCGTCCACGACGCCGGCGATGGCGGTCGCGTCGAGGGCGTTCGGGACCCGGAAGCCGGCGGCGAACGGCTCGACGCCCGGCGCGACCGGCGTCCAGCCACCCTCGGCGTCCGGCACCCCACCGCGGCTCTCGGCCCAGGGCCGGTACGAGGATGCTTTGAAGCCGGCGTGGGCGAGCTGTACGGCCGGCACCGCTCCGTGGCTGGCGACGAACGCGGTCACCGGCCGCCACGCGTCCACGTGCGCGCCGGACCACAGCCCGGTGTCCTGCGGGGTGATCCGACCCTCCGGCAGGACGGCGGTCGCCTCGGTGAGTACCAACCCGGCGCCCCCGATGGCGCGACTGCCGAGATGGATCAGGTGCCAGTCGGTGGGCAGACCGTCCCGGCCGGCCGAGTACTGGCACATCGGTGCCATGGCGATCCGGTTGTGCAGGGTGACCGCGCGCAGAGCCAGCGGTGTGAACAGGGCGCTCATCTCGTCATCCTCCAGGTGTGCCGCACCGGGCCCCTCTCCGAGGGGCCCGGTGCGGATTTTCGTGCGACTGTCAGGCGGGGACCGGGTCCAGCTGTTCCGGCCGCTCGGTGCGGGTTGTCGCGGCGGGCTCCGGATCGGTCAGGTCGCGCCGGCCGGCCGACTCGTACGCGGCCCGGTCGAGGGTGCCCTCGCGGGCGGCGACCACGGTCGGCACCAGTGCCTGCCCGGCCACGTTGGTGGCGGTGCGAACCATGTCCAGGATCGGGTCGATGGCCAACAGCAGGCCGGCGCCGGCCAGCGGCAGGCCCAGCGTGCTCAGGGTCAGGGTGAGCATGACGATCGCGCCGGTCAGACCGGCGGTGGCCGCCGAACCGACCACCGAGACGAAGGCGATCAGCAGGTAGTCGGTGATGCCGAGGTGCACGCCGAACACCTGGGCCACGAAGATCGCGGCCAGCGCCGGGTAGATCGCGGCGCAGCCGTCCATCTTCGTGGTGGCGCCGAACGGCACCGCGAACGAGGCGTACTCGCGGGGCACGCCGAGCCGCTCGACCGAGCGCTGGGTCACCGGCATGGTGCCCACCGAGGAGCGGGACACGAAGGCCAGCTCGATCGCGGGCCAGGCGCCGGCGAAGAAGCGCACCGGGTTGAGCCGGCCGGCGAGGACCAGCACCAGCGGGTAGACCACGAACAGCACGATGGCGCAGCCGACGTAGACGGCGGTGGTGAACTTGGCCAACGGCGCCAGCAGGTCCCAGCCGTACGAGGCGACCGCGTTGCCGATCAGGCCGAGGGTGCCGATCGGGGCGAGCCGGATGACCCACCACAGCGCCTTCTGGACGATCTCCAGCAGCGAGCGGTTCAACGCCACGAACGGCTCGGCGGCGTCGCCGACCAGCAGCGCGGCGGCACCGACCACGAGGGCCAGGAAGACGATCTGGAGCACGTTGCCCTCGACGAACGCGCCGACCGGGTTGGTGGGCACGATGCCGGTGAGGAAGTCGGTCCAGGAGCCGGTGTTCTTCGGCGGTGCCGCACTACCCAGGTCGAGCGTCACGCCCTTGCCCGGGTTGGTGAGCAGGCCGAGGCCGATGCCGATGCTGACCGAGATCAGCGCGGTCGCGCCGAACCACAGCAGGGTCTTCAGTGCCAGTCGGGCGGCGTTGGCCACGCCGCGCAGGCTGACCACGCTGACCACGATGGCGGTGAAGACCAGCGGCGGCACGGCCAGCTTGAGGAGTTGGACGAAGAGGCTGCCGACGGTGTGCAGGGTGCTGGTCAGCCAGCTCAGGTCGGCGGAGCGGGCCAGGAAGCCGAGCGCCACGCCGAGCACGAGACCGAGCAGGATCTGCACGGAGAAGGGAATCTTGCGCAGGCCAAAGGGCATGAGAACGTATCCAATTGTCTGATCCGAACGGGGTAGGCGTATGAAGCGCGGCTACGCCGGACAGACACCGCTGGCCTGCAGTCGGAGATCGACATACAGGCGGACGGTGAGGCACCAGACATTGGTCATCGCCAGTCGACGATACGCCGACGGGCGGCCTCCGGAAGGAGTGATCGCGGTGATGCTCCTTACAAGCACGCTGCGTTGTTAGGAAGGGTCCCTTCCTATACACGAGGCGTTAACAGGGTGCCCTTCCTTTCGCAGGGCCAGCAGGGTGGCGGTGGCCAGGCCCCACAGCACCGCGAGCGCCAGGACCAGCCGCTCCAGCACGCCCACCACGGCACCCCGACCGACGACGAGCATCGCCAGTCCCACGGTGGCGCAGAGCGGCAGGGCCAGCGCGGCCGTCCCGCCGGCCAACCGGCGCAGCGCCCGCCCGGCCGGGCCGGACACGGCCAGCGCGACCATCGCGAGGACCACCGCGCCGGTCGCCGCCACGCTCGCCCCGCCGTGCACCACGTCCGCCACCGTGGGCCGCTCGAACGGCGGCAGCGGGCAACCAGCGGTGCAGGTCACCGCCCCGGACAGGGTGGCGAACAAGCCGCTGGCGGCGAGCAGCGGCGGTGCCAGCCGCACCCCGGGAGGCAGCGCCGCGGCGATCAGCAGCAGCGCACCGGCCAGTGCGAGGACCCCGATCCGGTACGTCGTGGCGTGGACGCTGCCGGCGATGCCCGCCTCGCTGACGTACCCGGTGAGCCCCGGACCGGGACCGGCGAGCACCGCGACCGTCACGGCGACCGCGCCGGCCAGCGCGCAGCCGACGGCCGCCGACCCCGCGACCCGCCGTGCGACGTCCCCGGTGGCGGCCGGTGCGCTCGTGGTGCCGGCCCGGCCCCGCTCAGCCACGCCCGTGCGGCGTGGTCCAGCCGGACTCGTCGGGGCCCAGTGGCACGATGCCGGTCGGGTTGATCTCCCGGTGGGTGCCGTAGTAGTGCCGCTTGATGTGGTCGAAGTCCACCGTCTCGCCGAAGCCCGGCGTCTGGAAGAGATCCCGGGCGTACGCCCAGAGCACCGGCATCTCGGTCAGCTTGTTCCGGTTGCACTTGAAGTGCCCGTGGTAGGCGGCGTCGAAGCGGACCAGGGTGGTGAACAGCCGGACGTCCGCCTCGGTGATCGCGTCACCCATCAGGTAGCGCCGCTCGGCCAGCCGGTCGGAGAGCGCGTCCAGCCGGGCGAAGAGCGCCCGGAACGCCTCGTCGTACGCCTCCTGCGAGGCGGCGAAGCCGCACCGGTAGACGCCGTTGTTGACGTCGGTGTGGATCTCGGCCATCAGCGCGTCCATCTCGGGGCGCAGCTCGACCGGGTACAGATCCGGCGCGTCGGTGGCGTGCAGCCGCTGCCACTCGGTGGAGAAGTCCAGCGTGAGCTGCGGATAGTCGTTGGTGACCACCCGGCCGGTCAGCGTGTCGACCAGCGCCGGCACGGTCACCCGGCCGGTGTAGTCCGAATCCGTCGCCAGGTACGACTCGGAGAGGAAACCGACGCCGAGGACCGGGTCGAAGCCGTCCGGGTCGAGGGCGAAGCGCCAGCCCTGCTCGTCGCGGATCGGGTCGACGGTGCCCAACGAGATGGCGTCGTCCAGGCCGAGCAGCCCTCGGACGATCCGCGCCCGATGCGCCCACGGGCAGGCCCGGCACCAGATCAGCCGGTATCGCCCGGCCTCCAGCGGCCAGCGGTCCTGCTCGTCGGGGCCACCGCCGGGCGGTGCGGTCGAGTGCGGGGTGACCCGGCCGGTGAACCGGTTGGGTTGACGGACGAACGCCCCACCATCGCTGGTTTCTGCGCTGAACTGGGCCCGGGTCATGCCGTCAACCTATCCGCTGCGGGCGCGGATATCCTGGCGGCCGGGACCCCGCCCCACCCCTGGCCGTCTCCACCCCCGAAGGACTCGCGATGACCGTGGCATATCTGGTAGCCGGTGTCCGTACCCCGATTGGCCGGTACGGCGGCGCGCTTGCCGGCGTCCGCCCCGACGACCTGGCCGCGCACGTGATCCGCGAGCTGGTCGCCCGCCACCCGTCGGTGGACTGGGCCCGCGTGGACGACGTCGTGCTCGGCTGTGCCAACCAGGCCGGCGAGGACAACCGCAACGTGGCACGGATGGCGGCGTTGCTGGGCGGCCTGCCCGAGCAGGTGCCGGGCAGCACGGTCAACCGGCTCTGCGGCTCCGGGCTGGACGCCCTCGCCACCGCCGCCCGGTCGATCGTGGCCGGGGACGCCGAGCTGGTGATCGCCGGTGGCGTGGAGAGCATGAGCCGGGCGCCGTTCGTCATGCCGAAGGCGACCTCGGCGTACTCACGTTCGGCCGAGGTGTACGACACCACCCTGGGCTGGCGGCTGGTCAACCCGCTGATGCGCGACGGCTGGGGCGTCGACTCGATGCCGGAGACGGCGGAGAACGTGGCCGCCGAGTACGGCGTCAGCCGGGCCGAGCAGGACGCCTTCGCGTACCGGTCGCAGCAGCGCGCGGCCAAGGCACAGGCCGACGGCCGGTTCGCCGAGGAGATCGTGCCGGTCACCGTGCCGGCCGGCCGGAGGGAGACCAAGCTGGTCGAGGTCGACGAGCACCCCCGGGAGACCACGCTGGAGAAGCTGGCCGCGTTGCCCACCCCGTTCCGCGACGGCGGCACGGTGACCGCCGGCAACTCCTCGGGCGTCAACGACGGCGCAGTCGCGCTGCTGGTGGCCAGCGAAGCCGCGGTGGCCCGGTACGGCCTCACGCCACTGGCCCGCATCGGTGGCGCGGCGGCGGCCGGTGTGCCACCCCGGGTCATGGGGATCGGCCCGGTGCCGGCCACCCGCAAGCTGCTCGACCGGGTCGGCGTCGAGCTGGGCGCGGTGGACGTGGTCGAGCTCAACGAGGCGTTCGCCGCGCAGTCCGTGGCGGTGCTGCGCGAGCTCGGGCTGCCGGTGGACGCCGAACACGTCAACCCGAACGGTGGCGCCATCGCGCTGGGGCACCCGTTGGGTGCCAGCGGCGCCCGGCTGGCGTTGACCGCCGCGCTGGAGCTGCGTCGTCGTGGCGGTCGCCGGGCCCTCGCCACCATGTGCATCGGCGTCGGTCAGGGCATCTCGCTGCTGCTGGAGTCCGCCAGCTGAGCGCGGAAAGTGCGTGAACGAATCTCCCGTAGGCGGGAGTTGGCGGCCTAGAGTGGTCCACACCACACGACCCGCGGGTCGACCGGCGGCCAAGCGTGCCTGATTACGTGCCCCGACGCCGGTGCCGGCCCGCGCCGCGGCGATGAACTGGGGAGCACGCTGATGCCGGACGGACTGCCGACCGAGATCGATCTGACCAGGCCGAGCGCGGCCCGGGTGTACGACTACTTTCTGGGCGGGGCACACAACTTCGAGATCGACCGGCAGTTGGCCGAGCAGATCGCCAGCATGACCCCGAATCTGGCCGCCACCATGCGGTCCGGGCGGGATTTCCTACGCCGGGCGGTCCGGGTGCTGCTCGATGCCGGCATCGACCAGTTCCTCGACATCGGTTCGGGAATTCCCACCGTCGGCAACGTGCACGAGGTGGCCCAGGGGGCGAACCCCAAGGCCCAGGTCGTCTACGTCGACATCGACCCGGTGGCCGTCGCGCACAGCCGGGATCTGCTCGCCGGCAACGAGCTGACCGGGGTGATCCACGCCGACCTGCGCGAGCCGGAGCGGATCCTCGCCGAGACCCGGCAGCTCGGGCTGATCGACTTCAGCCGGCCGATGGGCATCCTGCTGGCCGGGGTGGTGCACTTCATCCCGGACGCCGACCGGCCGGACGACATCCTGGCCACCCTGCGGGCCGCCGCCGCGCCCGGCAGCTTCCTGGTCATCTCGCACTCCACCTTCGAGGACCAGCCACAGGAGATGCTGGACGCCCAGCGCCTCTCCGCGCGGACGGCCACCGAGATCACCCTGCGGTCCCGCGCACAGATCACCGGCTTCTTCGGCGACTGGACGGTCGTTGACCCGGGTGTGGTGCACATGCCGCTCTGGCGTCCCGACTCGCCGTCCGACGTGGACGAGCACCCGGAGCGGTTCGGCGCCTTCGGGGGCGTCGCCCGGTACGACCAGCCCGGCGGCTGATCCCGTGGCCGCCGTACCGGATCCCGTCGGGGTCGAGGTCGGCCGGGCCGACGTCCAGGGGTACGCCGCCGACTGGGCCCGCGCGGTACGCCGCCTCGGGTTCGTGCCGCTCAGCGCGGCCGAGACCGAGCGGCTGCTGCTCGTGCACACCGTCCGGCTGGCCCAGGCGGTACGTGCCGAGCCGTTCTCGTCCCGCCCCGCCGAGGAGGTCGGGCGGGCGCTGGTGGAGGCGCACCTGACCGAGCCCCGGGCGTTGGAGTGGTCGCTGCGTACGCTCGGCGCGGACTTTCCCGACCGGGTGCTGGCGGCCGACGACCGGCCGGCGGACCTGGCGGAGCGGATCGCCGCGGTGCAGGGCGGCCTGGCCGCCGGCTTCGCCCGCGCGCTGCGCGACCGCACCTTCACCCAGCAGGAGCGGATCGCCCGGTCGGCCTGGCAGGCGCGCGACGAGGTCGAGCAGGCGCTGCGGGACAGCGAGGCCCGGTTCCGGGCGCTCTTCACCGGCGCCGCCATCGGGATCGGCATCGCCGGGGTGGACGGCCAGATCATCGACGTCAACCAGGCGTTCGCCGACATGCTCGGCTACTCGACCGCAGAGCTGCGCGACACCAACGTGGCGGCGCTGTTCCACGTCGACGACGCGGCCGGCATGTGGGAGCTCTACCAGGAACTGATCGAGGGCAAGCAGGATTCGGCCCGGCTGGAGAAGCGCTACCACCGCAAGGACGGCAGCGTGGTCTGGACCGATCTGGCCGTCTCGCTGATCCGACACGACGACGGTCGGCCCCGGTTCACCGTCGCGATGATCGAGGACATCACCGAGCGGTACGAACTCCAGCAGCGGCTGCGCTTCCAGGCGCTGCACGACCCGCTGACCGGGCTGCCCAACCGGACGCTGTTCTTCGAGACACTGGGCCGGGTCCTCGACACCGCCGGGCCCGGCCAGCGGGTGGGGGTCTGCTTCCTCGACCTCGACGGCTTCAAGGCGATCAACGACACCCTCGGCCACGACCTCGGTGACCGGCTGCTCCAGGTGATCGGCCGCCGGCTGGCCGAGTGTGTGGCCGACCACGGCCACCTGGTCGCCCGGATGGGCGGTGACGAGTTCGTGATCCTGGTCGACGGCGGGGACGACGTCGACGGCGCGGTCGCCGTGGCGGAGTCGGCCCTCGCGGCCGTCGCCGCTCCCGTACACATCGGTGACCACCAGCTCGCGGTGTCGGCCAGCGTGGGCATCGTGGACTGCCCGGCCGGGGAGACCACCGCCTCGGAGCTGATGAAGGCCGCGGACACCACGCTCTACTGGGCAAAGGCCGCCGGTCGGGGCCGGTGGGCGGTCTACGACCCGGATCGCAGTGCCCGGGACATCGCCCGGTCGACGCTGGTCTCGGAGTTGCCGGCCGCACTCGACCGGGGCGAGTTCGTGCTGCACTACCAGCCGATCGTGTCGCTGTTGGAGGGCACCATGCTGGCGGTGGAGGCGCTGGTCCGCTGGCAGCACCCGGAGCTGGGGCTGATCGGGCCGGATCAGTTCATCGGCCTGGCCGAGGAGACCGGTCTGATCGTCCGGCTCGGCGAGTGGGTGCTGCGGCAGTCCTGCCGCGACGCCCAGGGGTGGTGGCGAGGCTTTCCCGATGCCCGCCTGGTCGTCAGCGTCAACCTCGCCGGCCGGCAGGCCGATGATCCGGCGATCGTGGACACCGTTGCCGACGCGTTGCGTACCAGCGGGCTGCCGGCGGAGCTGCTCCAGCTGGAGTTGACCGAGAGCGCCGTGATGGGCAGCGCCGGTGAGCCGCTGCGCAGCCTGCACCGGCTGGCCGCGTTGGGCGTACGGCTGGCGGTGGACGACTTCGGCACCGGATACTCCAACCTGGCGTACCTGCGGCGACTGCCGATCCACTGCCTGAAGCTGGCTGGCCCGTTCGTCGAGGGCATCCGCGCTGACGGGACGGACGTGGCGGCCGACCACCGCGACGAACGGATCGTGGACGCGTTGGTCCGGTTGGCGCACGCGCTGGAGCTGTGGGTCACCGCCGAGGCGGTGGAGACCGAGGTGCAGGCCGAGCGGTTGCGGGCCCTGCGCTGCGACACCGGTCAGGGCCTCTATTTCGGCGCACCGGCGTCGGCGGAGCGGATCACCGATCGGCTCCGGGGGGCGACGCCGGCCGGCTTCGGGGCAGGGAGGTGACGCGGTGAGCGTGACGGACACCCAGGCGGCGGCCACGGTGCTCGCCGGGCTGGCCATCCTGTTCGGGTTGGCCGGCGTGGTGGTGCCCGGCCTGCCGGCGTTGCCGCTGTGCTGGGCCGGGGTGCTGGTCTGGGCGCTGTTCGGCGGGGCCGGCGCCGGCCGGTGGGCGGTACTCGCCGCTGCGACCCTGGTCGCCGCCGGAGGCACCGTGATCAAGTACGCCTGGCCGGGGCGGAACCTGAAACGCACCGGCGTGCCGACGTGGTCACTGCTCGCCGGTGGGTTGCTCGGGTTGGTCGGCTTCTTCGTGGTCCCGGTGGTCGGGCTGGTGCTCGGCTTCGTTCTCGGGGTCTTCCTCGCCGAGTGGCTCCGCCTGGGCGACTCCCGGTTGGCCTGGCCGTCCACCAAGCAGGCCGTCAAGGCCGCCGGCCTCTCCATGCTGGTCGAGTTCGGCGCGGGGGTCGTGATCGCCGCCCTCTGGGTAACCGGCCTCCTGCTGACCTAACCCCACCCCCCCACCCGAATTGCCGCGGCGGGGCGGGGCGAGCGGGGTGGGCCGCGGCGGGGCGGGGGTACGGCGGAGTGCGCCGTAGGTGAGAGAGAGGTGACGTGCCCCGCGCCGCCGCGGCTCCGGGCATTTCCGAGTGCCCGGGGTGGGCCCGTCGTGATCGGGCCTGGTCAACGAGTTAAGGATGCCTGCGCGTTGGGTGCGCGGCAACGCAATTAGCTTCGTCGTCGGTGAGATTCCCATCGACAACGTATTGACCGTCTTGATCGACGGGCCGACACTTTGCCCACTCGTACGCGGAATCACCTCAGGGAGGTGTGCAGTGGCAACGACCCCCGTGCCGACCGCCGAGCAACCGATGGACGACGACGCCCGACGGCTCGCCGAACTCGGCTACAAGCAGGAGCTACGCCGCAAGTGGAGTGGCTTCTCCAACTTCGCCATCTAGTTCTCGATCATCTCGATCCTGGCCGGCTGTTTCACCACGTTCGGCCAGGCGTGGAACAACGGTGGGCCGGTCGCCATCTCCTGGGGCTGGCCACTGATCTCGGTGTTCATCCTGATCATCGGCTTCTGCATGGCGGAGCTGGTGTCGGCGTACCCGACGGCGGGTGGGATCTACTGGTGGGCGGCGACCATGGGCCGCCCGGTGCACGGCTGGTTCACCGGCTGGCTGAACCTGATCGGCCTGGTCGCGGTCACCGCCTCGGTCGACTACGGCTGCGCGACGTTTCTCAACCTCACCCTGTCGGCGCTCTTCGACGGCTGGGCCGGCACGTTGCGCCAGGCGTTCCTGCTGTTCGTGATCATCCTGGCGCTGCACGGCCTGATCAACATCTTCGGGCACCGGATCATCGACGTACTCCAGAACGTCTCGGTCTGGTGGCACGTGGCCGGCGCGGCGGTCGTGGTGGCCATCCTGGTCTTCGTCCCGGACAACCACCAGAGCTTCCAGTTCGTGTTCACCGAGCGGTTCAACAACTCCGGCTTCGGCGACGGTGACACCGGCGGGCTGACCTTCTGGTTCTACGTGCTGCCACTGGGCTTCCTGCTCACGCAATACACGATCACCGGTTTCGACGCCTGCGCGCACGTCTCCGAGGAGACTCGGGGCGCGTCGCTGGCCGCCGCACGTGGCCTCTGGCAGTCGATCTTCTATTCGGCGATCGGTGGCTGGATCCTGCTGCTGACGTTCCTCTTCGCGGCGACCGACGTCGACGCGATCAACGCCGCCGGCGGCTTCTCCGGTGCCATCTTCGAATCCGCGCTGACCCCGGTCTTCTTCAAGGTCGTCATCATCATCTCCACCATCGGGCAGTTCTTCTGCGGGATGAGCTGCATCACCTCGATGAGCCGGATGGCGTACGCCTTCAGCCGGGACCGCGCGGTGCCCGGCTGGCGGCTCTGGTCCCGGGTCAACCGCAACGGAACCCCGGTCAACGCGATCATCGGTACGACGATCGCCGGCCTGGTGCTCACCCTGCCTGCGCTCTACGAGAGCCCCGCCGGCATCCCGATCGCCTTCTACGCGGTGGTCTCCGTCGCGGTGATCGGGCTCTACCTGTCCTTCCTCATCCCCATCGCGCTGCGCCTGCGGATGGGCGACCGGTTCATCCCCGGGCCGTGGACGCTCGGGCCGAGGTACAAGGTGCTCGGCTGGATCGCGGTCATCGAGATCGCGGTCATCGCGGTCTACTTCGTGCTGCCGATCGTGCCCGCCGGGGTGCCCGGCAACGAGGGCTTCACCTGGTCGGCCGTGAACTACGCGCCGCTCGCCGTGGGTGGGGTGCTGCTCGTGGTCGCCGTCTGGTGGTACGCCTCGGCGCGGACGTGGTTCACCGGCCCGGTGCGTACCGTCGAGGACCCGGCCGCCGGGCCCCAGCCGGCGGCGGTCGACGGGTCGGACTGACCTCGGGGCGGCTCAGGGTTGCGCGGGATCGGCGTCGTGGGAGCCGACACGACCGGCGGGCGGCGGCTGCTGCTCGCCGGTCGTGAAGCGCAGGATGCGGTCGTCCGCCGGCACCGGCGTGCCACGGCCGTCCCGGTTGTTGGTGGCCACCCAGAGGGAGCCGTCCGGGGCCCGGACGACGGTACGGAGACGGCCGTAGACGCCCACGAGTTCGGCGACCGGGGTGCCGACCTGCCCGGAGGCGCTCACCGGCACGGTCCACAGCCGGGTCCCCCGCAGAGCGACGACGAACAGGGTGCCGTTCGCGAAGGCGGCACCACTGGGCGACGCCTGCGCCGGTGCCCAGACGACCACCGGAGCACGGAAACGGGGGTCGGTGCTCGGGCCCTCCACGATCGGCCAGCCGTAGTTGCCGCCCGGCACGATCACGTTCACCTCGTCCCAGGTGTTCTGACCGAACTCGGAGGCGAACAGCCGGCCGCGCGGGTCCCAGGCCAGCCCCTGCACGTTGCGGTGGCCGTAGCTGTACACCGGCGAGCCGGGGAACGGGTTGCCGGCCGGGATCGCGCCGTTCGGGCGGATCCGCAGGATCTTGCCGTTGCGGCTGGCCAGGTTCTGCGCGTTGGCGGTCACTCCGGCGTCACCGATGCCGGCGTAGAGCAGCCCGTCCGGACCGAAGGCGATCCGGCCACCGTCGTGTACGGACGCCCGCGCCAGGCCGCTGAGGATCACCTGCTGTGTCTGCGGCGTGCTGAGTCGGAACCGGGTGATCCGGATGTCCGAGGCGGTGGTGAAGCAGACGTACACCCACCGGTCCAGCCGGTAGCCCGGGGAGACGGCCAGGCCGAGCAGCCCCGCCTCACCGCCGGCGACCACCCCGGGGATCTGGGCGACCTGCACGGGCGGCAGACCCGGTCGTACGCGCACCACGGTGCCCCGGTCACGTTGGGCCACCAGGGCGCTGCCGTCGGGCAGGAAGTCGAGCCCCCACGGGGCTTCGAGCCCGGTGGCGAGGACCTCGGGATTGCTGAAGTCGAAACCGCCGGCGCCGAGTGCGACGACCGACCTGTTCGTCGGTTGCACGTCGGCCTCGGCGTTCACCGCCGTTCCCAGCCCGGTGGCGAGGACGGCGACGGCCAGGATTGCTCGAAGACGCATGACAGCTCCTCGCGTGGTTTGCCGCCGACCGGGCCGGGGGCATTGACGGTGATCCGGATTGCCAGTAGACCTTGGTGATGGAGGCCCGCTGATGAGCAGAACGCCGTTTTCGCTGGAAGAGTTGCGGGTCGCCGTCCAAGCTGGCGAGATCGACACCGTGGTGCTGGCGCTGGTCGACATGCAGGGCCGCTTGCAGGGAAAACGGTTTCACGCGCCGTTCTTCCTCGACCAGGTGGCCGAGCACGGCAGCGAGGGGTGCAACTACCTGTTGGCCGTGGACGTCGACATGAACACCGTCGACGGATATGCGATGTCGAGCTGGGAACGCGGGTACGGCGACTTCGCGATGGTGCCGGACTTCACCACCCTGCGCCGGATGCCCTGGCAGCCCGGTTCCGCGTTGTTGCTGGCCGACCTGGCCTGGCTGGACGGGTCCGGTGACGTGCTCGCCTCGCCCCGGCAGATCCTGCGCCGCCAACTGGACCGGCTGGCCGAGCACGGGCTGACCGCGTACGCCGGCACCGAGCTGGAGTTCGTCCTGTTCCGCGACTCGTACGAGGACGCCTGGCGGCGGGGCTACCGCGACCTGACGCCGGCCAACCAGTACAACGTGGACTACTCGCTGCTCGGCACCGCCCGGGTCGAGCCGCTGCTGCGCCGGATCCGCACCGAGATGGCCGGCGCCGGGTTGACCCCGGAGAGCGCCAAGGGCGAGTGCAACCTGGGTCAGCACGAGATCGCCTTCCGCTACGACGAGGCGGTGGCCTGCGCCGACCACCACGTGATCTACAAGAACGGGGCCAAGGAGATCGCCGCCCAGGAGGGCATGGCGATCACCTTCATGGCCAAGCCGAACGCGCGCGAGGGCAACTCCTGCCACATCCACTTCTCGCTGCGGGACACCACCGGCTCCTCCGCGCTGCTCGGCGACGGGCCGGCGCACCTGTCGACGACCGGGCAGCGGGTGCTCGCCGGGCTGCTGGCGACCATGCAGGAGTTCAGCCTGCTCTTCGCCCCGAACATCAACTCCTACAAGCGCTACCAGCCGGGGTCGTTCGCCCCGACGGCGCTGCGCTGGGGGGTCGACAACCGCACCTGCGCGCTGCGGGTGGTCGGGCACGGGCAGGGGATGCGGGTGGAGAACCGGGTGCCCGGCGCCGACGTCAACCCGTACCTGGCGATCGCCGGACTTGTCGCCGGGGCGCTGCACGGCATCGACCGGGAGCTGGAGCTGGGCCCGGAGTGCACCGGCAACGCGTACGACGACGGCGAGGCCGAGCGGGTGCCCGGAACCCTGCGCGACGCTCTCGCCCTGTGGGAGAACTCCACGGTGGCCCGCGACGCCTTCGGCCCCGAGGTGGTGGCCCACTACGCCAACCAGGCAAGGGTGGAGATCGCCGCCTTCGACGCCGCGGTAACGGACTGGGAGCTCACCCGTGGCTTCGAACGCCTCTGACAACTCTCTGATCGACGGTGCTATTGAGGGGTGGGGCGCGTGACCGTGGTGGTGGATCCGGCTTCCGGGGTGGGGTTTCGGGAGGTCGTCGGTAGCTCGGTGGAGGAGGTTGACGCCGCCATCTCGCGGGCTGCTTCGGCGTTCGAGACGTGGCGGGTCGTGGCTCCGGGGGACCGGGCGCGGTTGTTGCGGCGGTTCGCCGCCGTGGTGGACGCGCATCTCGACGAGTTGGCCGCCCTGGAGGTCCGCAACTCCGGGCACACCATCGGCAACGCCCGCTGGGAGGCCGGCAACGTCCGGGACGTCCTGGACTACTACGCGGGCGCGCCGGAGCGGTTGACCGGCCAGCAGATCCCGGTGCCCGGCGGCCTGGACGTCACCTTCCACGAACCGCTCGGCGTGGTCGGGGTGATCGTGCCGTGGAACTTCCCGATGCCGATCGCGGCCTGGGGGTTCGTCCCGGCCCTGGCGGCGGGCAACACCGTGGTGCTCAAGCCGGCCGAGCTGACCCCGCTCACCGCCCTGCGCCTGGCCGAGTTGGGCCGCGAGGCCGGGCTGCCCGAGGACGTGTTCACCGTCGTACCCGGCGAGGGCGCGGTGGTGGGGGAGCGGTTCGTCAGCCATCCGGCGGTCCGCAAGATCTGTTTCACCGGCTCCACCGAGGTCGGCACCCGGATCATGGCCGGCTGCGCCGCCCAGGTGAAGCGGCTCACCCTGGAGCTGGGCGGCAAGAGCGCGAACATCGTGTTCGCCGACGCCGACCTGGAGAGCGCCGCGGCCACCGCGCCGTCCGCGGTCTTCGACAACGCCGGCCAGGACTGCTGCGCCCGGTCGCGGATCCTGGTCCAGAGACCGGTGTACGACCGCTTCCTGGCACTGCTGGAGCCGGCGGTACGCGCGGTGCGGGTGGAGGACCCGGCCCTGGACACCGCCGAGATGGGCCCGCTGATCTCGGCCGCCCAGCGGGACCGGGTGGCCGGCTACCTGGCCGACGCGCGGGTCGCGTTCACCGGCTCCTGCCCCGAGGGCCCCGGCTTCTGGCACGCGCCCACGGTGCTGCTGGCCGACTCGCCGGCCGACCGGCACTGGCGGGAGGAGATCTTCGGCCCGGTGGTCTCGGTGCTCCCGTTCGACGACGAGGCCGACGCGATCCGGCTCGCCAACGACACCGAGTACGGCCTCTCCGGCTCGATCTGGACCCGTGACGTTGGTCGTGCGCTCCGCCTCGCCCGTGCCGTCGAGGCGGGCAACCTCAGCGTCAACTCGCACTCCTCGGTGCGCTACTGGACCCCGTTCGGCGGGATGAAGCGCTCCGGCCTCGGCCGTGAGCTGGGTCCGGACGCGCTACACGCCTTCACCGACGTCAAGAACGTGTTCATCGCGACGAAGGAGTGACGCCAGTGCAGGGTCGGTTGCAGGACCGGGTGGCCGTGGTCACCGGAGCGGGCAGCGGGATCGGGTTGGCTACCGTCCGGCGGTTCGCCGCCGAGGGGGCCAGGCTGGTCTGCGTGGACATCGACGAGGCGGCCGGCGTACGTGCCGCGCAGGAGTGCGGCGGCGAGTTCGTGGCCACCGACGTCGCCGACGAGGCGGCGGTGCGGGACCTGTTCGACGGGGTGGCCGAGCGGCACGGGCGGGTCGACATCGCGTTCAACAACGCCGGGATCTCGCCGCCGGACGACGACTCCATCCTGGACACCGGGCTGGACGCCTGGGAGCGGGTGCTGCGGGTCAACACCACGAGCGTCTACCTCTGCTGCAAGTACGCCATTCCGCACATGCGCCGCCAGGGCAAGGGGTCGATCATCAACACGGCCTCGTTCGTGGCACTGATGGGTGCCGCGACGTCGCAGATCGCGTACACCGCGAGCAAGGGCGGCGTGCTGGCGATGACCCGGGAGCTGGGGGTGCAGTTCGCCCGGGAGGGGATCCGGGTCAACGCGCTCTGTCCCGGCCCGGTGGCGACCCCGCTGCTGCTGGAACTCTTCGCCGCCGATCCGGAGCGGGCCGCCCGCCGCCTCGTACACGTGCCGATGGGCCGGTTCGGGGCACCGGAGGAGATCGCCGCCGCGGTGGCGTTCCTGGCCAGCGACGACGCCTCGTTCATGACCGCCGCGCAGTTCGTGGTCGACGGCGGCATCACCGGCGCGTACGTCACGCCTCTATGACCCGGCCGCTGATCGGGATCAGTGCGTACGTCGAGCCGGCCGACTGGGCGGTCTGGCGGGGCGTACCGGCGGTGCTGGTGCCCGCGGCGTACGTGCGGGCGGTGACCGCCGCCGGGGGCCGGGCGGTGGTGCTGCCGCCGGACGACGAGGACGACGGTGTGCTGGCCGTCCTCGACGGGCTGCTGCTCGCCGGCGGCGCCGACGTCGGCCCGGGGCGGTACGGCCAGCCGGCCGATCCGCGGACCGAGTACCGGCCGGACCGGGACGCCGGCGAGCTGACCCTGCTGGCCGGCGCGCTCGCCTCCGACCTGCCGGTGCTGGGTGTCTGCCGGGGGATGCAGCTGCTCGCCGTCGCCTACGGCGGGACCCTGCACCAGCACCTGCCGGACGTGGTCGGTCATGAGGCGCACCGTCCGGCGCCCGGCGTCTACGGAGCCCACCCGGTGCGGTTCGCGCCGGGGAGCCTGGCCGCGACCGTGCTGGTCGGGGTGGACCGGGTCAACTCGTACCACCACCAGGCGATTGCCGACCCCGGGCGGCTCGCGGTCACCGGTTGGGCGGCGGACGGGGTGATCGAGGCGGTCGAGGACCCGAGCAGGCCGTTCGTACTCGGCGTGCAGTGGCATCCGGAGAACGAGCTGGATCCCCGCCCGATCACCGCGCTGGTCGGGGCCGCCCGTCGGTCCCTGCGTGACGTACGGCGCAGCGTTCCTGGCGCGGTGTGACGTACCTCGCACCCGTTCGGCGCGGCGGCCGGTGCGAGGATCAGCCGGTCTTCTTCCTCGTGGCCACCGCGCCGCTCGGGGCCGAGGAGCACGTCGGGCACAGGTAACCAGCGTCCGGCGAACGGTATGCGTTACGTTGCTGGTCCGCCGGGGTACAAGTCGGAACACGGCGCGTGAAGATCAACGGCTGGGGGGACGGCCGGAGCGGGAGGTTCAATGAGTTCGGCTCAGGGGGGCGCGGACGCGGGGCATCGTTCCGCGGCCGCCGGTGACATCCCCCCGATGCTGGCGGCGGCTTTCGCCGCCGGCGGTGAGCTGGGCGAACGGTTGAGCCGCCTGGACTGGTCCCTCGCCCCACTGGGCGTCCCCGGGCAGTGGCCGTCGGCGCTTTCCAGCGCCGTCGGCATGATGCTCGCCTCCAGCGCGCAGATCGTCATGTTCTGGGGCGACGACCAGCTCGCCTTCTACAACGACGCCTACCGGCCGACCATCGGCAGCAAGCACCCGGACGTGCTCGGCCAGCCGGCGCGGCAGCACTGGGCGGAGACCTGGTCGGTGCTCAGCCCACTGCTGGACGGGGTACGCCGCACCGGCCGCTCCTACCGGGGCGAGGACCACCCCTTCCTGCTGGACCGGCACGGCTTCGTCGAGCAGACCTACTTCGATGTCTCGTACGACCCGATCCGCGGCGCGGACGGCTCGGTCAGCGGTGTGTACTGCATCGTCAGCGAGACCACCGGGCGGGTGCTCGGCGAGCGCCGACTGCGGTCGTTGGCCGAGCTGGGCACCGAGTTGGCCGCCGTGGGCAGCACCGCCGACCTCGGCCGGGCCGCCGCCGAGGTGCTCGGCCGGCACCGGGAGGACGTGCCGTTCGCACTGATCTACCTGCGGGACGACGCCGGCCGCCTCACCCTGGCCGGTTCCACCGGCGCCGCCGCCGACGGGATCGGCCCGGACCTGCTCGCCCGGATGGCCAACGGCGACGCGCCCAGCACGGTCGAGACCGCCGGGCTGCTCGACCCGCTGCCGGCGGAGGCGGCCGACACGGCCCTCGTACTGCCCATCACGGCGGCCAACGAGACCGTCGGCGTGCTGGTCGTCGGCGTGGCCCGCCTGCTGCCGCTGAACGACGAGTACCGCGACTTCCTCGATCTGGTGGCGGCCCAGATCTCCCAGGCGGTGGGCACCCAACGGGCGCACGAGCAGGAGCGGGCCCGTACCGCCGAGCTGGCCGCCCTGGACCAGGCCAAGACCAGCTTCTTCGCCAACATCAGCCACGAGTTCCGTACGCCGCTGACCCTGGTGCTCGGTCCGCTGGAGGACCTGCTGGCCGACTCGGCGCTACCCGCCGGCTACACCGATCGACTGACCATGATGCACCGCAACGCGCTGCGTCTGCTCAAGCTGGTCAACACCGTGCTGGACTTCTCCCGGCTGGAGTCCGGTCGGCTGACCGCCAGCTACCAGCCCACCGACCTGGCCAGCTACACCGCCCGGCTGGCCAGCACCTTCCGCTCGGCCACCGACCGGGCCGGGTTGCGACTGGTGGTGGACTGTCCGCCGCTGCCCGCGCCGGTCTTCGTCGACCGGGACATGTGGGAGAAGATCGTCCTCAACCTGGTGTCGAACGCGGTCAAGTTCACCTTCGACGGGGAGATCCGGGTCCGGGTCCGGGCCGTGGACGGCGGCGCCCGGCTGGAGGTGGCGGACACCGGCGTCGGCATCGTGGCGGCCGAGCTGCCGCACGTCTTCGAGCGTTTCCACCGGGTGCCCGGGGCACGTGCCCGTACCCACGACGGCACCGGGATCGGCCTGGCGCTGGTGCGGGAGCTGGCACAGATGCACGGCGGCGAGGTGGGGCTGACCAGCCGGGTCGACGAAGGCAGCACCTTCACCGTGACCGTCCCGTTCGGATCGTCGCACCTGCCCGCCGACCGGGTGGCGTCGCTCGCGGCCGTACCGACCGGCGAGCCCGAGACCGCCCGGCTGTACGTCGCGGAGACCAACCTGTGGACCGGCACCGAGTCGACGCCGGAGTTCGGCGGCCAGTCGGTGCCTGCCGCCCCGGCCGGCCGGATCCTGGTCGTCGACGACAACGTCGACCTGCGTGAGCACGTCTCCCGGCTGCTCTCCCCGACCTGGGAGGTGGTCACCGCGAACGACGGTCTGGCCGCCCTGCCGCTGGCCCGCGAGGGCGGGTTCGACCTGGTGCTCACCGACGTGATGATGCCCCGGCTGGACGGGTTCGGGCTGGTCAACGCGCTACGCGCGGACCCGCGTACCCGACACGTGCCGATCGTGCTGCTCTCCGCCCGGGCCGGCTCCGCGGAGGCGGTCGCCGGTCTCTCGGTCGGTGCCGACGACTACCTGACCAAGCCGTTCTCCGGGCAGGAGCTGGTCGCCCGGGTCCGGGCCAACGTCGAGTTGGGCCAGCTACGCGGGCAGATCATCCGTCGGCTCCGGGCTCTGGCCGACGCGGCGGTGGCGGTGAACACCGCCCGGTCCACCGCCGAGGTGCTCCAGGTCGCCGCCCAGCACGCGCTGAACCTCGCCGAGGCCGCCCGGGTGGTGGTCAGCGCGACCGGGGCACGGTCCGAGGCGGACGGCGGAGGCCCCACCGCCGTCGACCCGTCGTTCGTGGCCGAGCTGACCGGCACCGCCGGCGTGCAGCTCGGCGAGTTGCAGGTCTGGCGGCGGCCGGGCGACGACGCGCACGCCGACGAGGCCGCGCTGACCCAGCTGGCTCGGCTGGTCGGCGTACGGCTGGAGAACGCCCAGCTCTACGAGGCCGAACACCGCATCGCCACCACGCTGCAGCACAGCCTGCTGCCCCAGTCGTTGCCCCAGGTGCCCGGCGCGGTGGTGGCCAGCCGCTACCTGCCGGGTAGCGCCGATGTCGAGGTCGGCGGCGACTGGTACGACGTGATCCCGCTGGAGGGCGACGACCTGGTCCTGGTCATCGGCGACGTGGTCGGTAAGGGCGTACGGGCCGCCGCCGCGATGGGGCAGCTCCGCAACGCGCTGCGGGCGTACCTGCTGGAGGGCTTCGACCCGGGTGAGTCGCTGACCCGGCTCAACCGGCTGGTCGGGTCCACCGAGGGCCGCTCCTTCGCGACCGTGGTCTGCCTGCTGTTCAGTCCACGTACCGGCCAGTTGCGGTACGCCAGTGCCGGGCACCCGTCTCCACTGCTGATCCGAGGAAGCGACGTGGCGTTCCTGCACGACCGCGCGCTCGGCCCGCCGGTCGGTGCCATCCCCGACGCGACGTACCAGGCGGTCGAGGGGGAGTTGCCCGCCGGCAGTCGTCTGCTGCTCTACACCGACGGGCTGATCGAGGATCGACAGCTCGGCATCGACAGCGCGCTGACCCAGCTGCGTACCGACGCGGCCACCCCGAGCGAGCAGGTGGCCGACCTCATCGACGCGGTGGTCGAGCGGGTGGCCGAGCGGCCCCGCCGTGACGACGTGGCGGTGCTCGCCCTGGAGGCGGTCGAGTTGAACCGTTTCGCGCTGCGGCTGCCGGCGGACCCGACCCGGCTCAGCGTGCTGCGTAAGCGCCTGGAGGGCTTCCTGGTCGCGCACTCGGTGGGTGAGACGGACCTGTTCGACCTGACTGTGGCGATCTCCGAGGCCGCCGCGAACGCCATCGAGCACCCGATCCACCCGGCCGAACCGACGATCAGCGTGGAGGTGACGATCGAGGGCGGAACGGTGACCGCCACGGTGCGCGACAGCGGGCAGTGGCGGGAGTCGACCGGCTCCGGGTTCCGGGGGCGCGGGCTGTCCCTGATCAAGGCGCTGGGTGAGCTGTCGGTGCGGCGTACCGACGAGGGCACCGAGGTGACGCTGCGCCGACAGCTACAGGGTTGACGGACGCCCACGGCGGCGCTGTGCCTCAGGCCGGGCTGAGCCAGCTCTGCTCGCCCAGGCCGGAGATGTCCAGCACACGGCGGACCTGCCGGGACGGCAGCACGGTGAGGGAGCCGGGAAACTGCTGGGCGAGCCGGACCAGGGCGTGGATGGCGGCCGAGTCGAAGAACGTGACCGCGCTCAGGTCCAGGGTGATCCGCCCGGCGGGTTCGCGCAGCGCGGTCTGGATCATGGTGTCGGCCGTCGCCATGTCGACCTCGCCGGACACCACCACGTGGAGGTGGTCACCGTCGATCTCCGCGCTGGCGGAGAAGACGGGTGGTGCTCCCCCTTGATCCACGCAGACACCATGGCACAGCCGACCTGGCAGGGCAACAACCGGTCCGGAGCGGCCGTGGCGCGGGTCACCGCCGGCACCGGCGATAGGCTTGCGGCATGACCGTTCGTCCGCCACTGACCCCAGGCACGCTCTCCCCGTGGCGATCGGTGCCGGCCCACATTCCCCGACCGGAGTACGTGGGCAAGAAGCGTCCGCAGGAGTGGCGTGGCTCGCACGTGCAGACGCCGGAGACCATCGAGAAGATGCGGATCGCGAGCCGGCTGGCCGCCCAGGCGACCCAGCTCGCCGGCGAGCACTGCAAGCCCGGCGTGACCACCGACGAGATCGACCGGGTGGTGCACGAGTTCCTCTGCGACCACGACGCGTACCCGTCGACACTGGGCTACAAGGGCTTCCCCAAGTCCTGCTGCACCAGCCTCAACGAGGTCATCTGCCACGGCATCCCCGATTCCACCGTGTTGCAGGACGGCGACATCATCAACGTCGACGTGACCGCGTACATCGGTGGGGTGCACGGGGACACCGACGCCACCTTCTGCGTCGGCGAGGTCAGCGAGGAGGCCCGGCTGCTGGTCGAGCGGACCCACGAGGCGACGATGCGCGGCATCCGCGCGGTCGCCCCGGGCCGGCAGATCAACGTGGTGGGCCGGGTCATCGAGTCGTACGCCAAGCGGTTCGGCTACGGCGTGGTCCGCGACTTCACCGGCCACGGCATCGGCGAGTCCTTCCACAGCGGGCTCTACGTGCCGCACTACGACAGCCCGCGCCCCACCGACCTGATGGAGCCGGGGATGACCTTCACCATCGAGCCGATGATCACGCTCGGCACCTACCAGTACGACATGTGGGACGACGGATGGACCGTCGTCACCAAGGATCGGAAGTGGACCGCACAGTTCGAGCACACCATCCTGGTGACGGACGACGGCCACGAGATCCTGACCCTGCCGTGACCGACACCCCGGCCGCACTGCGCGAGGCGCACCACGCGGACGTCTCCGGCGGCTGGCTGCGTCCGGCCGTCTTCGGCGCCATGGACGGGCTGGTCACCAACATCGCCCTGATCGCCGGCGTCGGCGGTGGCGGCGTGTCGCCGCACAGCATCGTGCTCACCGGCACCGCCGGTCTGGTGGCCGGCGCGATCTCGATGGGGCTCGGCGAGTACACCAGCGTGCGCTCCGCCAACGAGCAGGTCGCCGCCGAGGTGGCCAAGGAGCGGCGCGAGTTGGAGCGGCACCCCGCTGCGGAGGCCCGCGAGTTGGCCGACGCCTGGGTGGCCCGCGGCCTTCCCCGGGACCTCGCCACCCAGGTCGCCGAGGCGGTGCGGCGCGACCCCGAGGAGGCGCTGCGGGTGCACGTGCGCGAGGAGTTGGGCGTCGACCCGGACGACCAGCCGAGCCCGTGGGCAGCGGCGATCTCCTCGTTCGTGTGCTTCTCGGTCGGCGCGCTGGTGCCGCTGCTCCCCTATCTGCTCGGTGCCACCCAACTTTGGCTGGCGCTCGCCGTCGGCGGGCTCGGCCTGTTCGCCGCCGGCGCGGTGGTGGCCCGGTTCACCAACCGGCGGTGGTGGTCCAGCGGTCTGCGCCAGCTGCTGCTGGGCGCCGCCGCGGCCGCCGCCACCTACCTGGTCGGCACCCTGATCGGCGTACAGGGCGGGCTGTGACGCCCGGTCAGCCGGTGAGCAACTCGTCGACCGTGCCGTCCACCGGGCGGCCACGGGCGGTCAGTTCCTCGGCCTGCCGGGCCAGCACCACACCCACCTCGGTCATGTCCGCGCCGGCCAACCCGGTACGCCGTACCGCGTCCCCCGGGTCACGAAAGTAGGTGCGGCTCAGCAGGCCGGTCACCGTGGCCGCCGCCAGCCGTGCCTCACCGAGCATCAGCAGCGCCTGGTCGGTCTCGTACCACTCGGCGAGCCGGGCGGCCCGGGCGTGCGCCGCGCTGCCCCGGTACCAGGCCTGCCGTGCCGCGGTGCTGAACTCCGCCGGCCGGGCCCGGGCCAGCCGGCCGAGGTGCTCGTCGCGCAGCGTCCGCAGCCAGCCGGTCGGGTCGTGCAACGCCCGGGTGGTGACGTACCGGTCGGCGGTCAGCGGCCAGAGCGGGGTGAGCATGCGGGCCTGCCCGAGGTAGTCGTCGGCGGCGGCCACGGTCAGGTCGACCAGCACCCCGTCCACCCGTCGGGTCGCCGGCGGAGGGCCGGTGCCCGGCCGGTAGGTGACCACCAGCATGCCCACCTCGCTGTCGCCGCCGCCGTCGTCGTCGCCGTGCGCCAGCGGGCCGTGCACCGCGATCGCGAACACGTCGGCCGGGAACCGTCGTCGGGCCGCCTCGGCGACCTGCTCCGCGACCGTCCACCGTCGATCGTCGAGGCTCCACCCGTCACCGGTCTGCCCGCCGTTCGTGCTCACAGGCCGTCGTTCGGTCGCGGCTGCGGGGCTCGCCGGACCCGCTCACTCCTCGCGCTCACGGGCCCGCCTCTCGTCGGATGATCCAGCCTAGCCAGCGGCCGGCGGGTCGGCCGCCGCGCCGCGCCCGGTCGGGACCAGCCGGAAGATGCGGATCTCCCGCCCGCCGGCCCGCTGCACGTACGTGCGGTACGCCGGCCACTCGGTGACCAGCAGCTGCCACAGGCGATCCCGTTCGGTGCCGGCGGCCGGCTCGGCCCGTACCGGGACCCGCCGCCCCTTCACGTCGACCGTGGCGGCCGGCTCGGCGAGCAGGTTCATCGCCCAGCCGGGATGCTGGGTCTGCCCCCAGTTGGAGCCGATCACCACGTACGCCTCACCGTCGGGCACGTAGAGCAGCGGATTACTGCGTGGCTTGCCGGACCGGCGGCCGGTCGTGGTGATCACCAGGGACGGAATCAGGCCGAGCGCGACCACCCGACCACGGGTGAGCCGGCCGACCACACGGTCGGCGGGGACCAGCAGACGGGCGGCGGCACCGAACCAGCGGTGGTGACCGACCCGGCGGGTGAGAGTTCCCAGCACGGACACGCGGTCCAGTGTGCCGGGTGCGGCGCTCCGGCGGCACCCCCTGCGCCCCGGTTCCGTGCCGGAGCGCCCGATGTCAGTCGAGCCGCCGCTCGATCGGTAGCCGGGCACGGGTGAACAGGCCCGCGCCGAGCATCGCCACGAGCGGCACCAGCACCAGGACGCCGAGCGCCGGCCACGGCACCAGGAACGGGTACGGCTCGCGCATCGGCCAACTGGTGGCGTGCTGCCGGTTGACCGAGAACAGCACGATCGCGGCGGTGCCCAGCCCGGCCACGATGCCGAGCACCGAGCCGAGTCCGGCGATGACCCCGGCCTGGCAGATCGCCAGCAGTCGGCGTACCGCCGGGGCCGCCCCGACCGCCGCCAAGGTGGCCAGCTCGGCGCGGCCCTCGGCGGCGGCGAGCGCGGTGGCGATGCCGGCCGCACCTACCGTGATCAGCCCGGCCGCCGCGGCGAGTACGAGCAGCAGCGGCGAGTTGTCCTGCGGGGCGGCACCGTGCTCCACGATCAGCGAGAACGTCCCGAAGGGCTGGAGCGCGGCGGTGAACCGCTCCTGCTGGTCGGCGTCGGGGGGCTTCGGGGCGGCGACCACCCAGCCGGCCGAGGCCCAGGTGAGGCCGAGGCGGCGGGCCGCGGTCGAGGACAGCAGCAGGCGGGGCTGGCCGATCGTCGGCGGCAGCGCGTACCCGGGCAGTTCGGTGGTGGTCCTGGTCGCCGTGTCCGGTCCGGGGTCTCCCCGCTCCACCCGTACGGTCACCCGGCCGTCGTGCAGGTAGCGCGGGTCGGTCACCACCACGCCCCCGGCGCGCAGAGCGGCGGTGGCCGCGGCGGTGGTCTCCGGGTCGGCGCCGGTGAGGATGGGTAGCGCGCTGCCGTCGTCCACCAGCGGCATCAGGTAGTAGTCCGTGGACCGGAGCAGGCAGCGCGGGTCGGCCCGGGCCTGCTGGCGCTGCGCCGTCGACAGGCCGTCCCCGGGCTGCCAGGGGCAGACCTGCTCGGCGGGCAGCTCCGGTGCGATGAGGCAGTAGTCGGCGCTGCCCTCGGGTGTGCAGAGAACCACCTGCACCGGGGCCACCGCGCTGGCGCCCAGCTGCTCCCGGGCCGCCGTGCCGACCTGGGTCAGCGTGGGCTGCGGCCCCTGGGCGGGTTCATTCGGGCTGACCTGTACGTGACCGGTCGGCAGCATCGGCTGGTAGGAGCGCGCGTCGCGGGCGCCGTCGCTGGCCAGGTACACGCCGAGCGCGACGCTGCTGGCCACCGCCGCCATCACGGCGCAGATCGCCGGCGCCGCGGCCGCCCGGTTGCGGCTGGCGTCGCGCAGCGCGATCCGAGGTGCCGGTGGCAGCATCCGACCGAGCCGGGCGAGCGCACCGACCAGCGTGGGTGTGCAGCAGACCAGGCCCAACTCGCCGAGGATCAGGCCGGTCAGGATCACCGCCGAGGAGACCTGGGTGGCGCCGAACGCCGCCATCGAGGCCCCGCCGCCCACCAACGCCAGCCCGAGGACCAGCCACCGGGCGCGCGGCGGCGTCGGGGCGCTTCGTCCGTCGAGCCCGGCGAGGACGTCCTGCCGGGCGGCGGTCCAGGCCGGAGCAAGGGCGGCGAGTACCCCGGCCAGCACCGCGACCCCGCCGAGCAGGAGCAGGGCCGCCGGCCAGCAGCGGTACCCGCCGAAGCGGGCGCCGAAGACGTACTGCTCCAGGAGCGGGCGACCGGCGAACGCCGCGGCGACGCCGATCAGCAGGCCGGCGACGGCACCGAGCAGGCCCAGCACCACACCGTCGGCGAGCACCACCCGACGAAGCTGCGCGGCGTCCCCACCGGCGACCGCGACCAGCGCCAGGTCCCGCCGACGACGGCGGACGCCGACCGCGAACGCCGGCCCGACCAGCAGCACCACCTCCAGCAGCCCGAGGCCGGCGATCAGCACGCTGGTGCTCAGCTGCTCCGCGCTGGCCAGGCCCAGCGAACCGAGCCAGACCCGGGGAGATGCCGTCGCCGCGCCGGTCGGGTGGCGAGAGGTCACCACCACGCCACGTTGGTTGAGCCGGGACACCAACGCGGCGTCCACGGGGCCGGGCACGTCGACCAGCCAGGTGCTGTCCGGCTCCGGGCCGGTTCGTGGCGCGGCTCCCGGGTGCAGTGCCACCACCGGGCCGAGATCGTCCGGGAACTCGACCACCCCGACCACGGTGTACGCCCGGGTCCCGTCGGCGGTGGACAGGGCGTCACCGAGGCGCAGGTGCAGGCGGCGCAGTGCCGCCGGGCTCACCGCGATCTCGCCGGGCTGCCGGGGTGCCCGGCCGGCCCGGAACCGCACCAGCCCTCGGGCCAACGGGTCGGTGAGGTCCAGCGCCCGTGCTCGGACGTTCTCGTCGCGACCCGGGCCCCGCACCCGCAGCGGCAGTGCCGTGCGTACCTCGGTCGCGTGACTGCCCGGGCCGAGCAGCGTGGTCAGCTCGGCGGCGGTGGTGACCCGGGCGCTCACCGGGTGGGCGTCCTCCAGCGGATACCAGGTCTCGCCCCACTCGTCCTGGCCGATCGGTGTCTCGGCCATCCAGCGCAGCTCGGCGTCGGCCACGCCGAGTCGACGGTCGACGCGCTCCTGCGGGGTCAGCTCGGCCATGTCGTAGCTGGCCACCAGGAACGCCAGCACCAGCACCGGCAGGGCGATCATCGCGAGCACCAGGGCGGTCCGGCGGCGGGCTCGACGTGACTCGCGTCGGGCGATCCGTAGCGCCGCCCGCCAGGATCCGGTCAGCTCGGCCATCCGCCGCCGGCCGGCGGACCCGGCTGGTACCTGCGGCGTCGGGGCGTCGACCCAGCCGGGGATCCGCAGCGTACGGCGGATGGTCACCGGTCGCTGCCGGACAGCAACTGCTCGACGCTGCCCAGCGGTGCGGTCGTGTCGACCAGTACCCCGTCGCGCAGGAACACCACCCGGTCGGCCCAGCCGGCGTGCCGCGCCTCGTGCGTGACCAGCACCCCGGCGGCGCCCGCGTCGACGCGGCGGCGCAGCAGGTGCAGCACGGCCTCGCCGGTCTGCGAGTCCAACGCCCCGGTCGGTTCGTCGGCGAGCACCAGACGCCGCTCGCCGACCAACGCCCGGGCGATGGCCACCCGCTGCTGCTGGCCGCCGGAGAGCTGGTCCGGGAAGCGGTCGCCCAGCGCCGGCAGACCCACCTCGGCCAGCGCGGCGCGGGCCAGCGTGCGGGCCCGGCGTACACCGGCACCGTCGAGTTCCAGGGGCAGCGCGACGTTCTCCACCGCGCTCAGGCTGCCCAGCAGGTTGAGCTGCTGGAAGATGTAGCCGATCCGGCGGCGGCGCAGCTGGGCCAGCCCTCGGCGGTCCAACGCGCCGAGCGGTTGCCCCTCGACCCGGACCTCGCCGCGGGTCGGGCGGTCCAGGCCGCCGGCGAGGGACAGCAACGTCGACTTGCCGGAGCCGGACGGCCCCATCACGGCGACCAGCTCACCCGGCCGGACGACCAGACTGACGCCGCGGAGCGCGTGCACGGCCGCCGGGCCGGCGCCGTGGGTACGGTGGACGGCGCGTAGCTCCAGCACCGCGTCGTCCGGCCCGCTCACCGTCGTGCCTCCTCGTCGGCCCACCGCGCCGCATCGGGTGCTGCGGCGTCGCCCGGTCGGGCAAGGGGCGGCGCCGGGGCACCGGGCCGGTGCCGGACGAGGCTGGTCTCGCAGTGGTCCAGCCAGCGCACCTCGGCCTCGGCCTGGAACATCATCGAGTCCAGCACCAGCCGCCAGGGCAGATCCTCGGGCCGGTCGCTGCCGTACTTCAACCGGGTCAACTCCTGCAACGCCCGCATCGTCGCGCTGCGCTGGGCCTGCACCACCGAACGGACGTCCACCCCCGGGGTCGTCAGCGCCAGCGCCAGCTTGATCGCCAGCTCGTCACGCGGGCGGTCGGTACGGCTGATCGGGGTGGCGAACCACAGCGCCAGGTCCGCACGGCCGGCGTCGGTGATCTCGTACGGGCGCTGCCCGGCCTCGCTCTCCGGCAGCGGGCGCACCAGACCGTCCCGTTCCAGCCGGGACAGCGTGGTGTAGACCTGCCCGATGTTCAGCGGCCAGGTCGAGCCGGTCGACTCCTCGAACGCGGCGCGCAGCTGGTAGCCGTACATCTGGCCGCGTTCGAGCAGGGCGAGCAACCCGTGACGGATGGACATGGCAACGGAGTATGCATACCTGGTATGCGTACCGCAACCGGAGCCGGTCGGTTCAGGTTGGTCGGCCGGGAAATGGGACAGTCAGCGGCGCGGTCCCGGCGGTCTTGCGCCACCGGGTGGCCCGAACGGCGTACTCCACCAGGGCGGCCAGCGCCTGGTCCCGGTCGGCGCCGGTGGTGGCCGCCAGCGCCGCCCGCCAGTGCGCCGCCGTGCGCTCCTCCACCTCGGCGGCCAGCCGCAGGGCACTCGCCCGGTCGGTGACCGGAAACGGCAGCGCGTATCCGGCGCGGTCCGGTGGCACGGTGCCGCCGGAGGTGCTGAGCTGCACCACCAGCGTGTCGCGCCGACGGCGGTGCGCGGCCTCCGCCTGGCGGGCCGAGTCCCGGGCCGCCCCGGTGAGCCGGACGCCGATCCGCCCGTAGGCGTAGATGGCCGCGTATTCAGCGGAGAGGGCGGAGGCGAGCGCCTCGGCGGCGGACGGCTGCCTCACTTCAGTGCCTCCTGGTGGGTGGCCCGCGCGGCGGCGATCGACCCGAGCAGCGGCGCCCGTTCGGCCGGCGCCTCGGCACAGGCCTTGGTGGCGGACTGCTGGCCGGACTTCTCCAGGGTGCGCAGGGCTGCCAGTGCGCCGGCCCGGTCGGTCGCCGGGGCGGCGGTCGGCGTGGCGGGGGGCGACGACGGCAGCGCGACGCCGATCACCCGGGCCAGCTCGGTGGCGTGCGCGGTGTGCGCCTCGGCGATCGGGCCGAGCCGCTCGGCCAGTTCCGGGTACGCCGCCGCGCTCGCTCGGTGGGCCGCGGCCAGCCCGAGCGACTCGTCCACCATGGGTCGCAGTGGGTCCGGCGGTGGTGCCGGCTCCTCGTCACGGTCGAAAAGATCACAGCCGGTCAGTGGCGTAGCGGCGCCGCCGAGCGCGAGCAAGACCCCGGCGCGCAGGAGCTTTCGCCGGGATTGCCCGGTTGCCTGGTTGCGCTGCGTCGTTCTGCCGATCCCCACCGGGCAAGTCAACACCATCGGCGTCGCTTCGGGGGCCACCGGCGTCGGTGCGCCGCTCGGTCCGCCAGAGGGCAGGCGCGTTACGCTCTGCGCAGCCACCGGCGCGTCCGCTCCGGTGGCGTGCCGGCATGGCGGGACGAACGGTCACCGTCGACCAGGGAAAGGTGCGGAGATGACGCAGCGTGGCCGTGCCACCAGGCCGACGGGTCGACCCCGCGCCGCTGCGGGTCCCCGCGGCGGTGATCTCGCCGCGCGGCGTACCCGGTTGCGGGGCGTGATCGAGCCGGTGGTCAACGACGCGGGCTACGACCTGGAGGACCTGACGGTCTCCCGGGCCGGGCGCCGGCACGTGGTGCGGGTGATCGTGGACGCCGACGGCGGGATCGACCTGGACGCCGTCGCGGTCGTCTCCCGTGCGGTCTCGGCAGCGCTGGACGCCGCCGAGGAGACCGGCGGCGACATCGTCTCCGGGGAGTACCAGCTGGAGGTCAGCTCGCCGGGCGTGGACCGGCCGCTCACCCTGCCCCGACACTGGCGGCGCAACGTGGGCCGGCTGGTCAAGGTCACCGTCCGGGGCGCGGCCGCGCTGCCCGGCCAGCGCGGCGAACAGCCCGCCGGTGACCGTCAGCTCACCGGCCGGGTGGTCGCGGCCGACGACGAGGGCGTGCAGCTGGAGACCGACGACGGCCGGGCTTCCTGGGCGTACGCCCAGTTGGGCCCGGGCCGGGTGCAGGTCGAGTTCAGCCGGCTCGCCGAGCTGGGCGAGCCGGACGAGTTCGACGACGCGGACGAGACCGACGAGTTCGACGATTCAGACGACATCGACGACGAAGATGATGTGGAGGACGAGGAGAGGTGAACATCGACCTCGCGGCGCTGCGCGCACTCGAGCGCGAGCGGGAGATCCCGTTCGACACGATTCTCGCGGCGATCGAGACCGCGTTGCTGACCGCCTACCGGCACACCGACGGTGCCGAGCCGCACGCCCGGGTGGAGATCGACCGCAAGTCGGGCGCCGCCCTGGTGTACGCGCAGGAGATGAACGAGGACGGCGGCCTGGCGCGGGAGTGGGACGACACCCCGCACGACTTCGGCCGGATCGCGGCCATGACCGCCAAGCAGGTGATCCTCCAGCGGTTGCGGGAGGCCACCGACGAGGTGCACTTCGGCGAGTACGTGGGCCGCGACGGTGACCTGGTCACCGGTGTGGTGCAGGCACACGAGGCACGGACCGAGAAGGGCATCGTCAGCGTCGACCTCGGCAAGCTGGAGGGCGTGCTGCCGCAGTCCGAGCAGGTGCCCGGCGAGCGGTACGCGCACGGCGAGCGGATCCGCTGCGTGGTGGTGCACGTGGCCAAGGGCATGCGCGGGCCGCAGATCACCCTGTCCCGTTCGCACCCGGCGCTGGTCAAGAAGCTGTTCGCGCTGGAGGTTCCGGAGATCGCCGACGGCACCGTCGAGATCGGCGCGATCGCCCGTGAGGCAGGTCACCGTACGAAGATCGCCGTACGCTCCACCACCCAGGGCGTGAACGCCAAGGGCGCCTGCATCGGCCCGATGGGTCAGCGGGTGCGGGCCGTGATGAGCGAGCTGCACGGCGAGAAGATCGACATCATCGACTGGTCGGACGACCCGGCCACCTTCGTCGGCAACGCGTTGTCGCCGGCCAAGGCGCTGCGGGTCGAGGTGGTCGACCTGGCCGCTCGGGCCGCCCGGGTGACCGTGCCGGACTTCCAGCTCTCCCTCGCCATCGGGCGGGAGGGGCAGAATGCCCGTCTCGCGGCCCGGCTGACCGGTTGGCGGATCGATATCCGATCCGACGCCGAGCAGACCAGCCCGGCCCCGCGTGACGCAGCTGATCACGTCCGGGAGCCGGGCGGCGCGATCTCGGGCAGCTAGGGGTAGACTTCCTCCAGTGGTACGACGCGCGCAGCCGGAGCGCACCTGTGTGGGTTGCCGGCAACGTGCGCCGGCCAGCGAATTGCTGCGGATTGTCGCGATCGGGGACGAGGCTGGTCACAGCCTCCGGCCTGATCCGCGCCGCAGGCTGCCGGGTCGGGGAGCGAACATGCACCCGGATCCGGCCTGCTTCGCGCTGGCGGTGCGGCGCCGCGCCTTCGGGCGTGCGCTGCGCATCACCGAGGTCCTCGACCACGGTGCGCTGGCGGAGCACGTCGATGCGCCAACCACTACGTCCGGTCAGCCCGACCGGGCGAGGGTCGCTAGCAGGGTAGGACGACCGACATGAGCACACGATGAAGTCCCTGAAATGACCAGGCTTCAAGTGCACGAGTGAGGTCGCTGCGGGTGCTGCCCGCACGACCTCGGAGTGAGGAGTGCAGTGGCAGGCAAGGCCCGCGTACACGAGCTTGCAAAAGAGCTCGGGGTCGAGAGTAAGACCGTTCTCGCCAAGTTGAAGGAAATGGGCGAGTTCGTGAAGTCCGCGTCCAGCACCGTCGAGGCGCCCGTCGCCCGGCGGCTGCGTAACGCATTCGTCGCGTCCGCCGGTGGTCCGGCGCCGGCCGCCCCCTCGGCGCCCGCGCCCGCGCCGGCTTCGACCCCGACGCCGTCCCCGACCCCGGGCGCGCCCAGGGTCTCGGCAAAGCCGATGCCGCCCCGGCGGCCGACCGCGCCGGCTCCCGGCCCGAAGCCGAAGGGCCCGGTGCCCGGTGCGCCGACGCCGCAGTCGGCGGCTCCGGTCGCCAAGCCGGCGAGCGCCCACGACATCGAGGTGGCGGCCGCGGAGGCGCGTGCCGCCGCGCTGAAGGCTGAGCAGGAGGCCGCGGTCAAGGCCGCGCAGGCCGCCCGCCAGCAGCAGCGGGACAACCCCGTCGTCCGCCGGGAGCCTCCGGCAGACGGCAACCGCCCCGGTCCCGGCCCTCGGCCGGGTCCCGCCGCGATGCCACCTCGTCCCGGTTCACCGGCAGCCCGTCCGGGCACGCCGGCTCCGGGTCCTGGTGCCCGGCCGGGCGGTCGCCCGCCGGCGCGCGGTGCCGGTAACAACCCGTTCGGCATCCAGGGTGGCCAGCAGCAGCGGCCGCCGGCCGGCGGTGCGGGTGGTCCCCGTCCCAACAGCCCGGCGGGCATGCCGCCGCGGCCGAGCCCGAACTCGATGCCGCCGCGGCCCAGCCCGGCGTCCATGCCGAGCCAGCGTCCGGCTGCCGGTCGTCCCGGTCCCGGTGGCGCTGGTCGTCCCGGTGGCGGCGCTGGTCGTCCCGGTGGCGGTGGCGGCGGCTTCCGTGGCGGTCCCGGCGGTGGCGCCGGTGGCGGCGGCGGTTACCGCGGTGGCCCCGGTGGCGGCGCGGGTGCCGGCGGTGGCGGTGGCTACCGTGGCGGTCCCGGCGGCGGTGGCGGTGCTCCCGGTGGCGGTTTCCGTCCGGGTGCCCCGGCCGGTGGTGGCGGTCGTCCGGGTGCCGGCGGTCGTGGCCGTGGCGGTGGCGCCGCGGGTGCCTTCGGGCGTCCGGGTGGTCGGCCGACCCGCGGTCGCAAGTCCAAGAAGCAGCGCAGACAGGAGTTCGACAACCTGTCGGCTCCGACCATGAGCTCGGGTGCTCCCCGGGGTCAGGGTCAGGTCGTCCGGCTCTCCCGTGGCGCCTCGCTGTCGGACTTCGCCGACCGGATCAACGCCAACCCGGGTTCGCTGGTCCAGGAGATGTTCAACCTGGGCGAGATGGTCACCGCGACCCAGTCCTGCTCCGACGACACCCTGCTGCTGCTGGGTGAGCACCTCGGCTTCGAGGTGCAGATCGTCAGCCCGGAGGACGAGGACCGCGAGCTGCTCGCGCAGTTCAACATCAACCTCGACGCCGAGGTGGCCGAGGAGCGCCTGGTCAGCCGGGCGCCGGTGGTGACCGTCATGGGTCACGTCGACCACGGTAAGACCAAGCTGCTCGACGCGATCCGTAAGGCGAACGTCGTGGCCGGCGAGGCGGGTGGCATCACCCAGCACATCGGTGCCTACCAGGTGCACGTCCCGCATGAGGGCGTGGACCGCGCGGTGACCTTCATCGACACCCCGGGTCACGAGGCGTTCACCGCCATGCGTGCCCGTGGTGCCCAGGTGACCGACATCGTGATCCTGGTGGTCGCGGCCGACGACGGCGTGATGCCGCAGACCATCGAGGCGTTGAACCACGCCAAGGCGGCCGAGGTGCCGATCGTGGTGGCGGTCAACAAGGTCGACAAGCCGGACGCCAACCCGGACAAGGTCCGCCAGCAGCTGACCGAGTACGGCCTGGTCGCCGAGGAGTACGGCGGCGAGACCATGTTCGTCAACGTGGCGGCCAAGCCGGGTATCGGCATCGAGGAGCTGCTCGAGGCCGTCCTGCTGACCGCCGACGCGTCGCTGGAGCTGACCGCTCCGATCGACGGGCCGGCGCAGGGTGTGGCCATCGAGGCGCACCTGGACAAGGGTCGCGGTGCGGTGGCGACGGTGCTGGTGCAGAAGGGCACCCTGCGGGCGGGCGACTCGATCGTCGCCGGTGGGGCGCACGGCCGGGTCCGGGCCATGCTCGACGAGAACGGCAACCAGGTCGCCGAGGCCGGGCCGGCGCGTCCGGTCATGGTCCTGGGTCTGACCGCGCCGCCCGGCGCGGGTGACACCTTCCTCGCCGCGGCGGACGACCGCACGGTGCGGCAGATCGCCGAGCAGCGTCAGGCGCGGCGGCGGGCGGCGGCGTTCGCCAACTCCCGTGGCCGGGCCACCCTTGAGACGCTCATGGAGCAGCTCAAGGAGGGTGAGAAGACGTCGCTCAACCTCATCCTCAAGGGTGACGGTTCCGGGTCGGTGGAGGCCCTGGAGGACGCGCTGTTCAACCTCGACATTCCCGAGGAGGTCCAGCTCAAGGTCCTCGACCGGGGCGTCGGCGCGATCACCGAGAGCAACGTCATGCTCGCGAGTGCGTCGTCCGAGCCGGTCACGATCATCGGCTTCAACGTGCGGGCCTCCAACAAGGTCCGCGAGATGGCCGACCGCGAGGGCGTGGAGATCCGGTACTACACGGTCATCTACCAGGCCATCGAGGAGATCGAGGCGGCGCTCAAGGGCCTGCTCAAGCCGGAGTACGAGGAGGTCGAGCTGGGCAGCGCGGAGATCCGCGACGTCTTCCGCTCGTCCAAGATCGGCAACATCTCCGGTTGCATCGTCCGGTCCGGTGTCATCCGGCGCAACGCGAAGGCGCGCCTGCTGCGGGACGGGACGGTTGTCGCGGACAACCTCACGGTCAGTTCGCTGAAGCGGTTCAAGGACGACGCCACCGAGGTTCGCGAGGGCTTCGAGTGTGGTCTGACGCTGGGCGGTTACAACAACGTCCAGGTCGGCGACATCATCGAGACCTTCGAGATGCGGGAGAAGGTTCGCGCCTGATCCGGCGGTGACACGCTGATCAAGGGGTTTACGCCGACCGGCGTAAACCCCTTGATCATGCGGGGCGGGTTGGCGGTATGGTCCGGGGCGATGTTCACCGGAACCGCGGTCTTCGACCTGCTGCTGCCGGGCGACTCACGGTCGCTCAAAGCCAAGAGATCATATGTACGGCCGATCGTGGCGGCGCTGCGCCGCTTCGAGGTGTCGGTCGCCGAAGTGGGAGCGCTCGACCTGCACGGTCGGGCCCAGATAGCGGTGGCCGTGGTGGCCGCCGAGGCGGGGCACGTCCGGGAGGTCCTGGACTCCTGCGAGCACCTGGTGGCCGGTCGACCCGAGGCCGAGCTGCTGTCGGTCCGACGCCGGCTGTACGGCGTGGACGACGACTGATCAGGGTGCCGGCTGTGCCGGGCGACCGGTACGGCCGCGAAGGTAGTGTTCGAGATGTTGGCCGGTCGGCCGGCGACCCCCGGGGTCGTCGGCCGACCGGGAGCAGGACGCCGTGGAGGTGGCGAGATGTCTGATCCGGCCAAGGTACGCCGGCACGCGGAACGAGTGCGTGAGCTGGTCGCGTCGGTGGTGCGGAGCCAGATCAAGGACCCGCGCCTCGGCATGATCACCATCACCGACGCGCGGATCACCGCCGACCTGCGGGACGCGACGGTCTTCTACACCGTGCTCGGTGACGCGACGGCCCAGGCGGACACCGCGGCGGCGCTGGAGAGCGCCAAGGGGCTGCTGCGCAGCACGGTGGGCAAGGCGCTCGGTCTGCGCCACTCGCCGACCCTCACCTTCGTCCTGGACGACGTGCAGGACCAGGTCAAGCACATCGACGACCTGCTCGCCGCCGCCCGCAACGCCGACGCCGAGGTGCAGCGGCTCGCCGCCCAGGCGAAGTACGCGGGCGAGGCGCAGCCGTACAAGGTCGACGAGGACGAGGACGAGGACGAAGACGAGACGGACGAGGCCGACGAGGCCGCCGACGTCGAGGAGAACCGCCGGGGTGGGGAAGCGCGGTGACCGGCACAGCCGGGGCCCAGCTCGCCACCACGGCCGTCGCCGGCCCTGCCGAGGCCGACTGGGCCGCGGCCGAGGCGCTGGTGCGCGCGCTCCCGCCGACTGCTCGGGTGTTGCTGATCTGCCACGTCAACCCGGACGGTGACGCGCTGGGCAGCATGCTCGGCTTCGGTCTGGGGCTGCGGCAGCTCGGCGTACGCCGGCTGCAGGCGACCTTCCCCGGGCCGCCGGAGGTGCCCGAGCCGTTCCGTGGGCTGCCCGGCCTGGACCTACTGGTTCCGGCGAGCGCTGCGGATCCCGACCCGGACCTGGTGATCTGCTTCGACGCGGCGAGCGAGTCGCGGCTCGGTGAGCTGGTTGGGCGGCTGTCGTCCGCCGGTGCGGCTCTGGTGCTCGACCACCACGCCTCCAACCCCGGCTTCGGCACGGTCAACCTGATCGACCCGACCGCCGCGGCGACCTCGGTGGTTGCCGACGAGTTACTGACCCGGCTCGGCGTGACGCTCGACCCGGCCATCGCCGAGTGCCTCTACGTGGCGCTGACCACGGACACCGGTTCGTTCCGGTTCGCGGGGACCACCCCGGCGGTGCACCAGCTGGCCGCCCGGCTGCTGGCCACCGGCATCTCGCCCGGTGACATCTCCCGGCAGGTCTTCGACACCCGGCCTTTCGGAGCGGTCCGGCTCTTCGGCGAGGTACTCGTTCGGGCCCGGCTGGAACCGGCCGCGGCCGACGGTCGAGGGCTGGTCTGGACCTTCGCCACCCTGGACGACCTGGCCCGGCACGATCAGCGCCCGTACGTGCTGGAGGCGCTGATCGACTCGGTGCGGTGCACCGCCGAGGCGGACGTGAGCTGCGTGTTGAAGCAGATCACGTCCGGCGAGTGGGCCGTGTCGATGCGCAGTAAGGGCGCGGTCGACGTCAGTCGGGTGGCGGTCGTGCTGGGCGGCGGAGGGCACCGGTTCGCGGCCGGGTTCACCGGCCGGGGCACCGCCGACGAGGTGATCGAGGCGATCCGGGGTCAACTCGACGCGGCGCTGATCCACCCCGACGCCTGACAACTCGTACCCCTGCCCCGGGCTCAACCGCGACGGCGTCGCCGGCCACGGCGGAGACCGCGCCCGTGCCCCTGGGCGCTTTGCCCGGCCCTCGACCTGGCCCTTTGCTCTGCTTACACCGGCGCAACGAGATGGACGCCGCAGTGTTGCGCCCGGGTAAGCAGAGCAAAGGGACGTGACCCGCTACCAACGCCGCCACGCTCGCCGGTCCGTCGGCACCGTCCGGCGCAGGAAGATCAGGGTCAGCTCCGGGGAGTGTTGGTCTTCCCGCGCTCCGTGATAACGGGAAGAATCGCGGGATGGAGCAGCCGCACGACCTCACCGTGGAGGCCCCCCGAGCCTGGGATCGGCCCGCCGTCTCCGTACCAGTCCTCGTCTGCCTGTCGCTCGTCGGCGGCCGGTTCGCATCGTTCTCCACCGAGGCCAACCTCTACACCCTCGGCACCGGCGGGGTGCTGATCTGGCTCGGTCTGAGCAACCGGGTGCCCCGCCGACCGTCGCCGCGCCGACTCGGCGCGGGTGCCGCGTGGTGGGCGCTGCCGGTGGTGGTCTTCGGCGTCTTCGAGGGCGCCACCTTCGTCCTGTCGGTGGGTGACGACTTTCCCACCTTCTCACGGCTGGCCGATCCGCTCCTGGAGGACCAGTTGGCCCGGTCGGCGGCCTGGTTCGCCTGGCTGGCCGCGTTCTGGGGGCTGGTGCGGCGATGATGCGGGCGCTCGCGATCGGCGGCTTCGTCACCGCCCTGGCCCTCTTCGCGGTGGTCGAGTGGCTGGCCCGGCGGGAGGGTTCCCGGGTGCCCACCCTGGGCGAGGTCTGCGCGTACGTGATGCGTTACGAGGTCGGCCCGGTGCCGGTGGGCCGGATCGGTCTGTTCGGCTTCTGGTGGTGGCTGGGGTGGCACTTCCTGGCCCGCTGAGCCGGGTCGCCCAGTGTCCAGATCGCGGGAACCGTGAGCAGCATGTGGAACTTAACGATAACTTGGGAGGCGGCCGGCAGTGCGTAGCGCTGCAGGTCGTGGGCGGTGGTGCGACACCCCGCGCTGCCTCCCTCCAGGGTCGGACCGACCCGGGCTCACGCTGCCCAGCCGGCTGCTCCGGTAACCCCGGACCGCCGTGGGGCGCTCAGCACGACCGCCCGTGCGGGCCGCCGCGTGCCGGTGGCTCACACCCTGGAAGGAGCACCACCATGCCGACCAAGCCCAAGCCCGAGACCACCGACGACGCCCGCGAGCAGGCCCGCCGCGCGCTGCAGACGTCGATGGACACCCGTCAGTGAGCTGACCCGTACGGCGGTGACAACACCGCCCCGGTAGCCGCCACTGGTAAGCGCCGGCACTCCTTGCGATCCTTACGGGGCTCGTGACAGGATCGCCGGCGATGAACACCAGCACGCTTGCCGCGTCCCCCCGGCGGATCGCCGGCCTGGCCCTGCCCGCCCTCGTGGTGCTCGCCGCCGAGCCGCTCTACGTGCTGGTCGACACGGCCGTCGTCGGTCACCTCGGTCGTGTGCCGCTCGCCGCGCTCGCCGTCGGCGGCACGGTGCTGACGCTCACCGCGTGGCTGGGCACCGTGGTCGCGTACGGCACCACCGGGCGCTCGGCCCGCCGCTTCGGCGCCGGCGACCGAGCGGCGGCGGTGGCCGAGGGAGTTCAGTCGTCCTGGCTGGCGTTCGGCGTGGGACTGCTGGTCGCGATCGGCATGCAGTTCGGCGGCGGCGCGCTGGCCCGTACCCTCGCCGGTGGTGGTGGCGACGTGGCCGACGCCGCCGCGCAGTGGCTGCGGATCGCGGCGCTCGGTGCCCCCGGCCTGCTGCTCGCCGCCGCCGGAAACGGTTGGCTGCGCGGCGTGCAGGACACCCGCCGCCCGTTGGCCTTCGTGCTCGGCCCCAACCTGCTCTCCGCGCTGCTCTGCCCGCTGCTGGTCTATCCCGGTGGGCTCGGCCTGACCGGCTCGGCGGTGGCCAACGCGGTCGCGCAGACGATCTCCGGGGGGCTCTTCGCCGCGGCTCTGGTCGCCGAGCGGGTGTCGCTGCGCCCTCGGCCCCGGCTGATCCGTCAGCAGCTGGTACTCAGCCGGGACCTGCTGATCCGGGGCGTGGCGTTCCAGGCCAGCTTCCTGTCCGCCACGGCGGTCGCCGCACGCTTCGGTGCCACCGCCGTCGGCGCCCACCAGATCGCCCTGCAACTGTGGTTCTTCACCGCGCTGGTGCTCGACGCGCTGGCCATCGCCGCGCAGTCCCTGGTGGGCGCGGCCCTCGGGGCCGGCGACGAGGCGGGCGCCCGGGCGTTGGCCCGCCGGATCGCGCTGCTCGGTGGTGCCTGCGGCGTCGGCTTCGCGGTGGTCATCGCCGCCGGCGCCGGCGTCGTACCGTCGTGGTTCAGCTCCGACCAGGGGGTACGCGAGCAGGCCATGGTGGCTTGGCCGTGGTTCGTCGCCATGCAGCCGTTGGCCGGGGTGGTGTTCGCGCTGGACGGCGTGCTGATCGGCGCCGGCGACGTGCGTTACCTGCGCAACCTCACCATCGTGGCCGCCCTCGGCGGCTTCCTGCCGGCCATCTGGCTGGCCTACGCGCTCGACCTCGGGCTGGGCGGCATCTGGGCCGGGCTCACCCTGTTCGTGGTGATCCGGCTGGTCGCGCTGCTGCTGCGGCTGCGCAGCGGCGCGTGGGCGGTCGTCGGCGCGGTCCGGTAACCCGGCCGCCGTCCCGCCGGGTCAGCACTCCTCGCCGTCGCCGGGGCGCCAACCCGGGCCGTAGATGTCCCCGGTCGGTGCCGCCGCCGGCAGGCCCGCCTCGCCCACGGTCTCCAGGTCGATCTTCCCCTTCCGGATCGCCGTGCAGGTCGCGTTGAGCACCGTGACGTCGCCGCTGTCCAACCAGAGCCCGACCGAGGTCGCCTCGACGTCGTCCGGATGCGGCACGTGCCAGATCACCTCGTCCCGGAGGGTGACGAGCTCGGCACCCGGCGGGTACGTCTGCGGCCGGGGCAGGTCGAAGGAGTAGACCCACAGGAACCGGGTGGTGATCGCCAGCACCCGGATCCCATTGTCGTCGGTGGTCGAGCGGTACTCCACGGTGCCGCTGCCCCGGATGCCGTCGGAGAACTCGAACCTCGGGTTGCTGTCGCGGAGGATCTGCGTGGCGTAGGTCAGGCTGTCGCCCGTGGCGAAGTCCTTGCGCGTCTCGGTCCGGGTGTCCGGTGCCAGCAGGGCGAGGAACTTCTCCGGGTCGCCGAGGAGCATGGACGAGTCGAGTCGACTCTGGACGAGCGCCTGCTTGACCTTCGCCAGCGCGTCCGCGACCTGCTTCGCGGTGAACGGCGCGGCGGCCCGGGCCGCCGGGAGGGTGATGGCCGCCTCGCCCACGGCGAACTTCTCGGCCGGCGTACCGACGAACGGCCCGAGGCTGTTGCCGCTCTCGTCGACCGGTCGGGGCGCCGGCGAGGTGGCCCGTCCCGGCAGCAACGGCTCCCCGTCGTGGATCCGCTGCACGGCGCTGAACCCGCTCCAGCCCAGGACGGCCAGCAGCACCAGGGCGACCGCCGCGCCGACCCCGCCGAACAGCTTCCCGGCGTGCCGCTCCCACCACAGCCGAAGCTGATCCGGCCTGGTCAGCGCGTGTTCCGTCGCGGGCTCGCGCATCCAGTCCGGTACCCGGATCCGCTCGGGCTCGCTGGCGACGGCGTACCGGTCCGGGGCGGTGGGCGGGGTGTTCGAGGGGCTGGCCGGGTCGTCGCTGGTCATGTGTCGTCCTGGCTCGGCGGGTAGGGGCGAGTGATCTTCGCATCCGTCGGGCCGCCGTGGTGTCCCTTTTCACGGGCCGAGCGCCACCCGCGATGCCGGCCGCGGCTGCCGGATCTGGCAGGCTTGGGCGACGTGAGCACCGATGGTCTGATCGTGGTCGACAAGCCCGGCGGCATGACGTCGCACGACGTGGTGGCGCGGATCCGCCGACTGGCGAAGACCCGCCGGGTCGGGCACGGCGGCACCCTCGACCCGATGGCCACCGGCGTACTGGTGATCGGTGTGGGCCGGGCCACCCGGCTGCTGACCTACGTGATCGGCGCCGGCAAGAGCTACGCCGGCACGATCCGGCTCGGCCAGGCCACCGTCACCGACGACGCCGAGGGTGACGTGATCGCCACCACCGACGCCGACGCGGTCACCGACGAGGCCATCCGAGACGTGTTGGCCGGGATGACCGGCGAGATCGACCAGGTGCCGAGCGCGGTGAGCGCCATCAAGATCAACGGCGAGCGGGCGTACAAGCGGGTACGCGATGGCGAGAGCGTCGACCTGCCGGCGCGCCGGATCACCATCTCCCGGCTGGAGGTGCTGGCGGTCCGCCGGACCGAGCCGGGCGTGGTGGACGTCGACGTGGACGTCACCTGCTCCTCCGGCACGTACATCCGGGCCATCGCACGGGACGCGGGCCTGGCGCTGGGGGTCGGCGGGCACCTGACCGCGCTACGGCGTACGGCGGTGGGTGGCTTCAGCCTCGCCGAGGCGGCCACCCTCGACGAGTTGGAGCAGCGCGCCCCGGAGGTGGTCAACCTGCCGCTGGACGCGGCGGCGGACCGGTTCTTCGCCCGGCGCGAGGCCACCCCCGACGAGGCGCGGGTCCTCGCACACGGAGGGCCGCTGGACCCGGCCGGCCTGACCGGGCCGTACGCCGTCTTCGGACCGGCCGGCGGCCTGATCGCTATCGTCAGCGAGCGGGACGGGCGGGCCCGCGCGGAGATCGTGCTCGCCCCGGCCTGACGGCGGGCGCGGTGCGCGGAAGCGCCGGCGCGGTGCGCGGAAGCGCCGGCGAGTGTTAGCAGGGGACCCTTCCTATACACGAGGCGTTAGGAAGGGGCCCTTCCTTACCGAAAGGAACGGCATGCAGCGGTGGCGGGGGTACGACGCGGCGCCCGGTGGGTGGGGGCGGTCGGTCGTCACCATCGGCGTCTTCGACGGCGTGCACAAGGGGCACCAGTCGACCATCGGGCACACCGTGGCGCGAGCCCGGGAACTGGGCGTGCAGTCGGTGGTGGTCACCTTCGACCCGCACCCGGCCGAGGTGGTCCGCCCCGGTTCGCATCCGGCGGTGCTCACCGAGCAGGCTCGCAAGGCCGAGCTGATCGAGGCGCTCGGCGCGGACGTGCTCTGCGTGGTGCCGTTCACCCCGGAGTTCTCCCGGCTGCCGGCCGAGCAGTTCGTGCACGACATCCTGGTCGAGCACCTGCACGCGGCGCTGGTGGTGGTCGGCAGCAACTTCCGCTTCGGGCATCGGGCGGCCGGCGACGTGGCGCTGCTGGAGCGGCTGGGCCGCACCTTCGGCTTCGGGGTCGAGGACGGCCCGCTGGTGGCCGAGGACGGCACCGTCTTCTCCTCCACGTACATCCGTTCCTGCGTCGACGCGGGCGACGTGGGCGCGGCGGCGGCCGCGCTGGGCCGGCCGCACCGGCTGGAGGGCGTGGTGGTCCGTGGCGACCAGCGTGGCCGTGAGCTGGGCTTCCCGACCGCCAACCTGCTCTGCCACCGGCACGCGGCGGTGCCCGCCGACGGGGTGTACGCGGCCCGACTGGTCCGTCGGGGCCAGCACGAGCCACTGATGGCGGCCGTGTCGGTGGGCACCAACCCGACCTTCTCCGGTCGGGAGCGGCGGGTCGAGGCGTACGCGCTGGACTTCGACGGTGACCTCTACGGTGAGCGGCTGGCCCTGGACTTCGTGGCGCACCTGCGTGGGCAGATCCGGTACGACGGCATCGAGCCGTTGATCGCCCAGATGGAACAGGACGTCGAACGCACCCGGCGCACTCTGGCCTGATCATCGTGGCGGCGGCGGGAGCCCTCGCCGAGGCCCTTGACCGGGTGCTACCGGCGAGTGCTGGTAGTCTTGCGGGGACGTCGGGTGACCGGCGTGGGGCCTCGCGTGCCTGCACGACGCCGCGGGTGCGAGGTACCGGTCCGTTCCCGGTCCATCGGGACGACGGACACCTACTTGATCAACCCATCGAAACAGGGAGAACATGGCGCTCGACCAGGAAGCCAAGGCCAGCATCCGTGCGGAGTACGCGACCGCCGAGGGCGACACCGGTTCGCCGGAGGTTCAGGTCGCGGTCCTCACCAAGCGGATCGCCGAGCTGACCGAGCACCTGAAGGTGCACAAGCACGACCACCACAGCCGTCGTGGTCTGCTGCTGTTGGTCGGCCGGCGCCGTCGGCTGCTCAACTACGTCCAGAAGAAGGACATTGCCCGCTACCGGTCGCTCATCGAGCGGCTCGGCCTGCGCCGGTGACGTGACGGGGGAGTGGCCGACCGGCCGCTCCCCCGATCGGCGTCCCACCAGAAGAACACGGGCCGCGCGACCACCCGAGAGGGAGCCGGTCAGCGTACCGGTCTCCGGTAGTGGCCCCCGGGAACCCGGCATCATGCCGGCCACCCGGGCGCTTCGATCGAAGACCGGCCGGCTGAGCAGCTCCCCGATGTCGTGGGCCCACGACGCGAAGGAGCACGACAGCACATGACCGAGACCAAACTCGGCACCGAATCCCGCACCGCCGTGATCGACAACGGGGCCTTCGGCACCCGTGAGATCACCTTCTCCACCGGTCGGCTGGCCCGCCAGGCCGCCGGTTCCGTCATCGCCCAGCTCGGCGAGACGGTTGTCCTCTCCGCCACCACGGCCGGTAAGCACCCGAAGGAGCAGTTCGACTTCTTCCCGCTGACCGTCGACGTCGAGGAGCGGATGTACGCCGCGGGCCGGATCCCCGGCTCGTTCTTCCGGCGCGAGGGTCGTCCCAGCGAGGACGCCATCCTCACCTGCCGTCTGATCGACCGGCCGCTGCGCCCGTCGTTCGTCAAGGGCCTGCGCAACGAGGTCCAGGTCGTCGAGACCGTCCTCGCGCTCGACCCGCAGCACCCGTACGACGTCGTGGCGATCAACGCCGCCTCGATGTCGACCAAGCTCTCCGGCCTGCCGTTCTCCGGCCCGATCGGTGCGACCCGGGTCGCGCACATCGACGGCCAGTGGGTGGCCTTCCCGACCCTGGAGGAGCTGGCCCGGGCCACCTTCGACATGGTCGTGGCCGGCCGCGCGCTGCCGGACGGCGACGTCGCGATCATGATGGTCGAGGCCGAGGCCACGCCGAACGCCGTCACCCTGATCGCGGGCGGCGCCATCGCGCCGACCGAGGAGATCGTGGCCAGCGGCCTGGAGGCCGCCAAGCCGGCGATCCGCGAGCTGTGCCGCGCGCAGAGCGAGCTGGCCGAGGTCGCCGCCAAGCCGGTCGCCGAGTTCCCCGTCTTCCTCGACTACCAGGACGACGTCTACGACGCGGTCGCCGAGGTGGCCCGCACCGAGGTGGCCGAGGCGCTCACCATCGCCGGCAAGGCCGACCGCGAGGAGGCCCTGGACCGGATCAAGGCCAAGGTCGCCGAGGAACTGGGCGGTCGGTTCGAGGGCCGGGAGAAGGAGCTCAGCGCCGCCTTCCGGTCGCTGACCAAGTCCGAGGTCCGCAACCGCGTGCTGCGCGAGCAGGTCCGCATCGACGGGCGCGGCCCGCGGGACATCCGCCCGCTGACCGCCGAGGTCGGCGTGCTGCCGCGGGTGCACGGCTCGGCGCTGTTCGAGCGGGGCGAGACGCAGATCCTGGGCGTCACCACGCTGAACATGCTGCGCATGGAGCAGATGGTGGACACGCTGTCCCCGGAGAACCGCAAGCGCTACATGCACAACTACAACTTCCCGCCGTACTCGACCGGTGAGACCGGCCGGGTCGGTTCGCCGAAGCGTCGGGAGATCGGCCACGGCGCGCTCGCCGAGCGGGCGCTGATCCCGGTGCTGCCGTCGCGCGAGGAGTTCCCGTACGCGATCCGGCAGGTCTCCGAGGCGCTCGGCTCCAACGGCTCGACGTCGATGGGTTCGGTCTGCGCCTCGACGCTGGGCCTGCTCAGCGCCGGTGTGCCGCTGAAGGCGCCGGTCGCCGGCATCGCCATGGGCCTCATCTCCGACGAGGTCGACGGCAAGACCCAGTACGTGACGCTGACCGACATCCTCGGTGCCGAGGACGCGTTCGGTGACATGGACTTCAAGGTCGCCGGCACGCCGGACTTCGTCACGGCGCTGCAGCTCGACACCAAGCTCAACGGCATCCCGTCGGACGTGCTCGCCGCCGCGCTCCAGCAGGCGAACGAGGCCCGGCAGACGATCCTCGGTGTGATGCAGGCGGCGATCGAGGCTCCGGCCGAGATGTCGGACTACGCGCCGCGGGTCACCACCGTCAAGATCCCGGTCGACAAGATCGGCATGGTGATCGGCCCGAAGGGTCAGACCATCAACGCGATCCAGGACGAGACCGGCGCCGAGATCTCCATCGAGGACGACGGCACGATCTACGTCGGCGCGACCAACGGCCCGTCGGCCCAGGCGGCCGTGGACCGGATCAACGGGATCGCCAACCCGACGCTGCCGAAGCAGGGCGAGCGGTTCCTCGGCACGGTGGTCAAGACCGCCGCGTTCGGTGCGTTCATCTCGCTGCTGCCGGGCCGCGACGGTCTGCTGCACATCTCCAAGGTGGGCGACGGCAAGCGGGTCGAGCGCGTCGAGGACTTCCTCAACGTCGGCGACCGGGTCGAGGTCGAGATCGCGGACATCGACGCCCGCGGCAAGATCTACCTGGACAAGGTCCGCCCGGAGGGCGCCGAGGCGCCGGCCGCCGGCGAGGCCGCTGGTGGCGACCGGCCGGCCGGCCGTGACCGGGGCGACCGCGGCCCGCGTGACCGTGGCGACCGCGAGCGCGGCGGTGACCGTGGCGACCGCGGTGGCCGTGGCCCGGAGCGTGGCGAGGGCGGCGGCGGCGAGGGTGGCGAGGGCGGCGAGCGTCCGCGCCGCCGGACCCGGCACAGCTGATCGTCAACACCACTTCACCCACCCCTCGTCGATCTGGGAGCAGTACGTGAGTCGGGCCTTCAGTGCGCCGTTTCCGCCGGATCGACGGGGGGTGGCCCCGTCTCGGGACACCGGGACGGGCCGCTCCGGCGGCACCGCCCGGGCGGTGACCCGGACCCTCAGCGAGGACCCGTTGGGCGGCACGGTACGTCGTACCGTGCTGCCCAGCGGCCTGCGCGTGCTCACCGAGGCGATCCCGACGATGCGCAGCGTCTCGTTCGGCATCTGGGTGGCGGTCGGCTCGCGGGACGAGAGCGGCCCGCAGGCCGGCGCCGCGCACTTCCTGGAGCACCTGCTGTTCAAGGGCACCAACAAGCGCACCGCGCTGGAGATCTCCTCGCGGATCGAGGCGGTGGGTGGCGAGACCAACGCCTTCACCACGAAGGAATACACCTGCTACTACGCCCGCGTACTGGACGAGGACCTGCCGCTGGCGATCGACGTGATGTGCGACCTGGTCGCCGACTCGCTGCTGGAGCCGGCCGACGTGGAGACCGAGCGGGGCGTGATCCTGGAAGAGATCGCCATGCACGACGACGAGCCCGGTGACGAGGTGCACGACCTCTTCGCCCAGGCCGTCTACGGCGATCACCCGCTGGGCCGACTGATCTCCGGCACCGAGGAGACCGTCACGCCGATGACCCGGCAGCAGATCGAGGACTTCTACCGGCGTCACTACACCCCGCCGCAGATCGTCATCGCCGCCGCCGGCAACCTCGACCACGCCGCGGTGGTCAAGCTGGTCCGCCAGGCGGTGCGCGGCACCCCGCTGGACAGCGACCCGGCGACCCCGGCGCCGTACCGGGAGGCAACCCCCGCGGTACGCACCAAGCCGGCCACCAATTTGGTGGAGCCGAAGGAGACCGAGCAGGCGCACATCATCCTCGGCTGCCCCGGCATCGATCGCATCGACGAGCGGCGCTTCGCCCTCGGGGTGCTCAACAACGTGCTCGGCGGCGGCATGTCCAGCCGGCTGTTCCAGGAGATCCGCGAGCAGCGGGGCCTGGCCTACTCGGTCTACTCCTACGCCAGCCAGTACGCCGACAGCGGCCTGTTCGCGGTCTACGCCGGCTGCGCGCCGGGCAAGGTCGACGAGGTGCTGGCACTGATCCGCGCCGAGCTGGCCCGGGTGGCCGCCGACGGGTTGACCGAGGCCGAGGTGGCCCGGGGCAAGGGGATGAGCAAGGGCTCGTTCGTGCTCGGCCTGGAGGACACCGGTTCCCGGATGAGCCGGCTGGCCAAGGGCGAGCTGCTCTACGGCGACCTGATGCCGGTGGACGAGTTGCTCCGCCGGGTCGACGAGGTCACCGTGGCGGACGTCAACTCTCTCGCCGCGGAGCTGCTCAGCCGGCCGATGTCGCTGGCCGTCGTCGGCCCGTTCGGCGCGAGCGACTTCTCCGCCTGAGCGGTGCCGTGGGCTCGGCCGCCAGGGCCGGCACGTCGCTCGATGGGCGAGTCCCGGACAGTGGAGCGGGTCCGATCCGGCCGGAGGCACCCGTCCCGATTGGGATAGGTTGTGCCCCGTGACTGAGCAGCAGGAGACGCACCCGGACGAGGCGCTGCGGGTCGGCGTTCTGGGTGCCCGGGGTCGGATGGGCATCGAGGTGTGCAAGGCGGTCGACGCCGCCGCCGACCTCGAACTGGTGGCGATGGTCGACCAGGGCGACGGCCTCTTCGCCGCCTCCGACGCCGGTGCCGAGGTGGTCGTCGACTTCACCACGCCGGACGTCGTCATGGACAACCTGCACTGGTGCATCGACCAGGGCATCAACGCGGTGGTCGGCACCACCGGCTTTACCGAACAGCGGCTTGAGCGGGTGCGCGGCTGGCTGGCCCGCAAGCCCGGGGTGGGCGTGGTGATCGCGCCGAACTTCGGCATCGGGGCGGTGCTCATGATGCAGTTCGCCGCGCGGGCCGCCCGGCACTTCGAGTCCGTCGAGATCATCGAGCAGCACCACCCGCGCAAGCTGGACGCCCCGAGCGGCACGGCCACGCACACCGCCCGGCAGATCGCGCGAGCCCGCGCCGAGGCCGGCCTGGGCCCGGTGCCGGACGCCACCAAGGACGAGGTGCCGGGTGCGCGGGGCGCCGAGATCGACGGGGTACGCGTACACGCCGTGCGCGCCACGGGCCTGGTCGCGCACCAGGAGGTGCTGTTCGGCACCACCGGCGAGACGCTGACCATCCGGCACGACTCGTACGATCGGGCGTCGTTCATGCCGGGCGTGCTGCTGGCCGTCCGCGCGGTGCGGAACCGCCCCGGTCTCACCCTCGGTCTGGACGCCCTGCTCGACTGACGACGGGCGGGCCGAAATCTCGTCGCGGTTTCTCGGGGCGGCCCCCTAGGCCGTGTTTCGTAGGGCGTTGATGTTGGGGCGTGGCGGTGGTCGCTAATTGAAGAGGTCTCCGGTAGTTGGTT